>CAZFNK010000001.1:0-65671 GCA_964520575.1 uncultured Campylobacterales bacterium
TAGTATTGTAGCAAAAATGCTACTTTTGGATTATACGAGGTGATGCTAATGCTATAAATTCAAATCTCAATAAATTGATTTTTCAAATAAGGGTCAGGCGTTAAATGGCCACCATCGCCCTCTCCCAAAACCGTAATCCCGGATTATGCTATAATACGCATAGATCATACGCACGGAGGATAACAATGTCTGCCCCTTGCGATACCACCGTTCACAAAAAAGCGGTTAACCTCTCCATCAACTCCGATCTGCTGACCAAAGCCAAAGCCTACGGCATCAACATCTCCAACGCCACCGAAGCGCATCTGGCTGATCTGGTGCGTCAAGAGATGGAACGCCAATGGCTCGAAGAGAACCGAGAGGCGATCGAGGCCTACAATGCCCGTGTCGCGAAACGTGGTGTATTTTCGGATGCCTATCGGAGATTTTGATGGCGCAGTTTGATGTGTATGCCAATCCCGACAGCACGACAGCCGATCTCTTCCCCTATTTTGTCGATATCCAGCATCCCATAGCCAACCTCGAAGCCCACCGCAGCAAGATAATCGATGTGGTTGATTTCTTGGTACAGGGGTTTTGAGCATGAAGTATATTTTTGTCCTTGTGGCGTTATTGCTTTTTGGATGCGGCGGCATTTCCGGCCAAAATACAACCAAACTCCTCCCGCCTCCATCAAACAAGATCTACTTCGGAGCGTTCCCGGACTTTGGCGGGAGCGAAGATCGCGTCAGCACCAAAAGAGTCCATGATTTTGAAAAGCTGGTCGATCACAACCTCACCTGGGCGATGTTTTCCCAAAACTGGTTTGAGGGTATCACCTACCCCAAAGCCCACATCCATGCCATCCATGAAGCCGGAGCCATCCCCTATGTACGCCTCATGCCCCGCAGCGATGAGTCGCAGGGGCATGCCGAGCCGCGCTTTAGTTTGCAGCGGATCATCGACGGGGATTTTGATGCCAACCTCACCCGATGGGCGCAGGATGCCAAGGCTGATGGCATACCTATACTGGTCGATTTTGCCGTCGAGATGAACGGCGACTGGTTTCCGTGGAGCGGAGTCTTCAACGGTGGAGCCAAAACAGATGGATACGGAGATGCGACCTACCCCGACGGGCCTGAGCGTTATCGCGATGCCTATCGTCATATCATCGATCTTTTTCGCGCCGAGGGGGTAAGGCACATCACCTGGATGTTCCACCCCAACCTCGCCTCCGAGCCGAGCAAGACCTGGAATGCTCCGGCAAAGTACTATCCGGGAGATGACTACATCGACTGGGTGGGGTTTAGCCTCTATGGAGCGCAAACGCCCGATGAAGAGTGGGAGGGTCTGGGTTTTGGAGAGCAGCTGCGGGATGGATGCCGTGCGTTTAAGGCTATCAGCGATACCAAGCCGCGCGCAGTGCTTGAGTTTGGGGTCATGGACCATCACAAAGACGGCAACAAAACCGCATGGCTTGATGATGCCTTCTCAACCATACTCCACAACGACTGTACTACTTTCCAAGCGATCAGCCCCTGGCACGAAAAATGGCAAAACGACGATGAGAGCTGGAGCGATCTGCGCCTGGACTCTTCGCCGGAGGTGACTGCCACCGTGCGCCGCTGGCTGAGCGATCCCCGTTTTGCCTCCAAGCCGGTCTTTTCGAGGAAATGACTTTGAAAGGCGCTTATGCACAATCACTCTACCCGGCACCCTTTCTTATCACATGTCAGATTAACCTCGAGCACTTTGACCCGCCGGGCAACATCGTCGGGTAACGAGTTGTAGGCATCTGCTGAGATAGAGCCGTGATTGCAGTAAAATATTATTGCCTTATTGTGCGGTAATCCGGATAAATCTATGCTATTTTTGATCGGATCATACGGCACATTGACAGCTCCTTCGATATGTCCAGCGGTATATTGCTCAGCCGGACGCACATCAACCAGCGTAATCCCCTGAGGAATCTTGCCGGCGTTGATCCGCGGTACAATCCATCGGGCATCCACCCTGCTTGGATCATTGGGCTCTAGATAGAGTTTTGCGCCCTGCACCATAGCAGGCTTTTGGGCAGGCACATAAGGCTTGTTGTCACATCGGCAGGGCCTGGGGGCAGACATGATGGGAAGCTTGTGCTTTTTCCATTCAGGATAGCCCGCACGATAGACCATCAGATCGGTATAACCCGCCCGGGCGAACTTCTCGGCAAGTTTGATCGATTTGCCACATTTGATACCGTTGCAAAAGATCAGGATCGGCGCCTCCTTGCGGGCCGGGAGCCATTTTTTCATCCGTTTGAAACGCTTCAGCGGCACATTGAGTGCGCGCATAATGGTTCCTTTGGCATACATCCTAGCATCTCTGGCATCGATAAAGAGCGCGTTGTGGGCGTTGTAGCGAGCTTTGGCCTCGGCAAGATCGATGAATCGATAAGGGGCAGCAACAAGCAGGAGAGTGGAAAAAAGCAAAAGAGTGAAATGTCGCATGGGAAAAACTCCTTATTGTCCCGAGTGCCAGATTGTGTTAGCACGACCGGTATGCCAATTTGGTGCGCTGACAAGCGCAGCTTACCATGAAAAAAGCTTTGCAAAGCAAAGCATACCATAATTCCTAATTTCTACTTCCCAATCTCAACCTCCCCAGCCCCCGCTTTGGCCAAGCTGCAGCTATGGTAACAATAGCCAATCCTGCCAAATAATACACCCATGTCGGTATCGGAACCGGATCGCCGGTAGCATATGAATGGAGTCCGCTGAGGTAAAAGTTGACCCCAAAATATGTCATCAAAATAGACGAAAATGCTAAAAATGAAGCAACAGCCAGCACAAAAGGATGATCAAGTCGCGGGATGAGACGCAGATGGAGCACTATCGTATATACCACGATACTTACATACGCCCAGGTCTCCTTCGGATCCCAGCCCCAGTAGCGTCCCCAGCTCTCGTTTGCCCATACCCCTCCTATAAAATTGCCTACTGTCAGCATAGAGAGTCCTATGATCAATGCAGCCTCCGTCACGGCACTGAGACGATATATCGCCTCATCGATATGGGGATGACTCTTGGGATCACGGATAATGAACAGCAGCAATACAATGTATCCCAACACCGCCCCAAGACCCAAAAATCCGTAGCTTGCAGTGATGACAGAGACATGAATGGTAAGCCAGTACGATTTGAGCACCGGCACAAGATTGGTGATCTGTGGGTTGATGTTGCTAAGATGAGCAGTAAACATAAAGATCCCGGCGATAATGACAGTGGCCGCAAGTACCAGCAGGCTTTTACGAAAAAAGGCTACTCCTGCCAGCATGGCAGACCAAGAGATATAGAGCATAGACTCATAAGCATCACTCCATGGAGCATGTCCACTGATATACCATCGTATTGCAAGTCCAAGAGTATGTATGACAAAAAGCAGCACCAAGATACCAAATGCAAGTCTCTGTATCCAGACAAAAACAGTGCCACTGGAACGCTTGATCATTTGGACAAACCCCAGGATCAGAAGCAGCACTCCAAGCAGCATATATACACTCACCAGGCGCGGGAAAAGATGAAGCTTGTTGTAAAGAAGCTCTGCTTTTATCTTCCCTGATTCGGGTATGAGATCAGCGCCATATCTGCGCTGATATGCTGATATCTGATCGATAGCCTGATTGGCATCCTGCCATCTGCCCTCTGATGCCGCATCTATAAAGCTATGGGTCATACTCTCGACCGCCTTTTGGTAGCTGCCGCCAAATTTCTGCATCGCCTCAAGAGGGTTGTACCAGCTTTTGGAAGGATCGTCAGGAAGCGGGTATATACGAAAGAGATTGCCATAAAATATCATGTATATCACATTTAGCTTCTCATCCAGAGAGATCACTTCTCGCTCAAATGTACCCCGTTGATTGGGATTTGTGCGGTTGGCCCGCTCTACGGCCTGCTTGAGTTTGTACTCTTTGGCGTCAAATGCATCAGCGAAGGCCACGTATCTGCGATCCCTGGCTACTCCAAGCAAGTCTTTTAATCTGGGCGACTTGATCTTGATGAGTCTGGCATATCTCCACAGTTCTGGTCGAGATAGCATCCCCAACATTACCTGATCTTGATCAAGGCCGCGAAAACTCAAACTGCCGTGTATTTTATAAAGCAACTGTGTATTGAGCGAATCAACAGGCTCCATCCGTCCCATAGGTGACTGAGCGATCAAACGACCAAATAAGTGGGCGGTATCTGATGAGCCATTAGCGTATGTTTCGAGATAACTTTCAAAATCTGCAGGCTTGGCAGCCTGCACAGGCAAGGAGCTAAGCCCGACAATGATCGCTGCTATCCATGCCGGAGTGTTGTTTCTGATATACCCTATAAGCTTGCCAAATCTCGATGATCGATCAAAGAGATTCCATATCAGCCCAAGTGTCAGCAGTAGATACCCGATATATGTGGGCCATTTGCCAGGATCATCATTGACACTGAGTATCGTCCCCATTTCATCCTGGTCATAAGAACTTTGGTAGAACGTACGTCCTTTGTGTGTCAAAGTATGATTCATATAGATGCGATAATCGTATTTCTCCTCGCCGTCAAGGACAGTCACTTCACTGGCATATGACGATGGTGCCATTGAGCCTGGATATCGCTCGAGTTGAAAATCTCTAAGCTTGAGCGAGAACGGCAGTTTGACCACTTTGGAGCCAAACTCGGCCTTGATCTTGAGAGGACCGAGAGTAAACTCTTTGGCAAAGCCTTTAGCGCCTCTTTGGCCTACCAGCTTGATCTTCTTGCACTCCCCTTCGTAACATATTTTGATATAGAGCACTCCCATTCCGATACGCCCTGTCTTGGTAAATTCATAATCGACATACTCAGCTGAGATCTTCTTGTCTCCGAAAAGCAAAGTATCGGTAAAGTCATTGGAGCCAATGGCGGCAAAATCGTGTTCAAACTCCTGATAATATGTTTTGTCGTCGTCCCAAACAGTAATCTGCAGGCAAGGCTCGGATGAGAGCATGCGATCCTCCGAATAGCCCTCTCTAATATGGATGATCCCTTCCTGGCCGTAAAAATGTGAGATAGCGGCCCCTATAAGTATCACTACAAATGCAATATGGAAGATAAATCTTGCAGGATTGCGCCACATCTTGTATCGCCATATCACTCCGAGTAGATTGATACCGGCCAGCAGCATCGTAAGCTCATACCACCAGCTGTAATAGACCAGCACACGAGCCGTCGATGTGCCGTAGTCATTTTCCAAAAATGTAGCTACTGCCGCCCCTGCCCCAAGGATCACAAGCAACAAAAGAGTGGTCTTGAGAGAGAAGAGGATCAAAAAGGCTTTGCGGAGCAAAGCAAACCGAAATTCCTCACTCCTCATTCCTTAATTCCTCATTCTCTTAGATGATCCCATTCTTTTTGAGATAATCCTTCCAATCCGATTTTTTGTATTTGCCCTTATCCACACCCTTGACAAAAATCATTATCTTGCCCAGCACTTCCGGCTTGACATATCCCGGCAACTGCCAGATCTTCTCACCGTGTGATGTGAGAAGCACAATATTTGGTGTGGCCTTAACTTTGTACAGCATCAGTAGAGTCTGCAAAGTAGTATCATTACCGAGTATCTTGTATTTTTGGGGCTTGTCTCTGGGGATATTGTACAGATCGAAATCTTTGGCAATATCTCTCAAAAACGGGTCACTACGCAAGTCATTTCTTGTTTTTTTGCAATACGGACAGGTATCAGTATCAAACATGATCATGATCGGTCTGCCGCTATAAGGTATCACAGAGGCATGTTTGAGCATATTTGCAGTCCCATTGGAGTCATTGCCACTCTGCGCCCAAAGCAATCCGGACAAAAGTGTTATGGTAATGATCAGTTTTTTCATTTTTTCGGCTCCCCTACTTTGATACCGTGAGCCAAATAGTACTCTTTGAGAGTCTTGTAGACCTCACCGTTCTTTCGGTCTTTGCCTCTCCATACACCATCCTTGACAAACTGAAGTGTTACTTCAAACTGTTTAGGCGGCATATATCCTGGTACCATAAAAATAGACTGTGATTTCTCATCCATAAATATAAGTGTAGGAGTCGCTTCTAGATGATAGATGCTTATCAGGGTCTTGGTATCTACATCCATTAGTTCTCCATTGTGCATGAATTTATGAAGCTTTTTGGCTGCAGCATTGATATAGACAGGAGTAGTAGTCTCCGTGATAGCTTTGGCAAGAGATTTGTTGGAAGTCACATCATCCTGCAGCTTCTGCGTATATGGATCAGTAGGCTGACCAAATACCAAAAGCAAAGGCTTGCCGTCTTTTGGAGCTATCTTGGCTCCATCTTGGAAAATAGTATAAAACTTGGCAAGCTTGGGTGATGTCTTTATCGTTTCAGCTTTTTTGAACGCATTGTGGACAGCATCCTGCGGCATCTTCTTCGTCTCTTTTTGGCTCTTGTGTGTATCAACAGAAGTTACGGAAGTATTGCTATCAGACTTTTGGGCAGTTTCGGACTTTTCTTTATCTCTTTTTGATGCCTCTTTTTTTTGCTCAGATACCTTAGGCTTCGTGGTTTGAGCCGTAGGTTTTGCCTCCTCTTTGCCGATAACTTTTGCCTCTTTTGTATTGCTGCTACAGGATACCAGAAACAATACTGACAGAGTCGCGCTTATTATTTTCAGTTTCATATATTTCCTTTTGTTGTGGTTGTTATAATTGTAGTAGAAATCCTTTAAAGTTAGTCAGATAGTCAGGCAGGGAGGCTTGCAACATCTGCCCAACTCCAAAGGATTCCAGGCGGGGAAGATCCCCGCCGGAAACTATGATTACTTCGCACCTGCTTTGAGGAGTTTGTCCATCACAGCTTGGTGCGCCTTGTCTTTGAGGATACCCGGTGTTGTATTCACCTTATCCCACAGCTTCTTGTTGCTCATATTTTTGTGACAACCCATGCACACGCCGGTACGCTCCATTTTGTCACGGATATCCTGATCCAATGCTCTTGAAGCCGGCCAGTGCGAACCGACAGTCACAAGCTGCTTGCCGGTCTTGCGATCTACGACTTTGGACCAGTCATAATTCATGCCCGGAATAGCCTTCATCTGGATAGTCGTATGTTTGGAAGCAAACTTGCCGGTAGCCAGATCTTGGACATCTATCTTGATATCCTTATCCTGATCACTCAAGAATTGTCCATCCTGGATACCGTATCCCAGACTCTTAGGATTGCTGTGACAGCTCTCGCATGTGCGGGCTCTCTTGCCAGTAGTATGCGGCTGCACAGGAGACATATCTATACCATTAACCTCGAGGCCGTTATCCATGACTCTGGCCTGCTTATTGAGTGTGATAGTCTCGCCGTCAGGACCGATGATGCTGTATGTGACCTGACATCCGGGAATGATAGGAGTAACAAGACCCTCACCGTTGATACCGAGTATCGGATCCTCCCATCGCAGATAGCTTCGTGTCTCATGGGCTTTACCAATCTGCTTTTTCCCTTTGGTGCCCAAAACAGACTCGCTGGTCTCACCATTGGCAAAGTGTGTAGATCCGCTGGCAATCCAGTCAATCTTGGTCTTGCCCTTGGTGTAGTCAACTTTGATATGGCATCCATAGCACTGAGGTGCCCAATCAGCATGGCAACTGTAGCACTCAAGCTTGTCCATATGTGCTTGAACTTCATCCATGGCTACCTTGCCGTCTTCTGTTTTGAACGAATCATTCAGATGCTTCTCCTTAAGCAGTGGCACTTTGAGATCCTTGCCGCTTGCAAGATGGACTATGACCTCTTTGCCTTTTTTGACCACATTGCCAAACGGATTGCCGCGCGCTGTCAAAAGATATCCATCCATAGGCTTATAGACGGTACCATATGTCATCCACTGAGGCAGCTTGTCTGTCAAACCGCGTGGCCCGTCCGGTGCTCCGTCAGCAAATTCATTCTCACCATATCCGAGCTTGAGCTCCCATGGGAATTTGCGAGTAGTACCGTGGCAGTCGGCACATTCTATCTCGACCTGCCCGAGTGTGGAGCCAAAGAGTGTACCATCACCATGCATATCTATAGAGGTATGACAATCCTGACAAGTCATTCCTGCTGCGAAGTGCAAATCTTCCTTGATATGCTTATAACGCTTGCCATGTGTTTTAAGCTGCGCTTTGCCTCCCGGCATCAGCGGTGAGCTGTAAGGCTGCTCCATCATACCCATATAACTGACACCGATACGTTTGCCTCTATTGTGGCAGGAGTTACATGTCTCAGGATGGATACCGCTGAATGTCACGCCTGTAGTAGGTACATGCACCTTGGCTTCTCTTGATGCCTGGAGTTCATGTACCAACAAGTGACCATGTTCACTCTTGTCTATATTGGGGTCTCCTCCTTCATATATACCTTCATTGCCGTACGGGACATGGCATGCACTACATCCCATACCTCTCCAGTCACCTCTACCCTTGCGTCCGCGTACACCTATATGACATCGCTGACAATCGGATCGTTGATAGGTAATGGAAGCATGATAAGCTACTCGAGCTTTGTACTCCTCGTCACTCTCACCCTCTTTTTTCTTGATATCTGCATCGCTTTGCGGAGGGAGCGGAAGCTGTTTGAGCTCAGTAGGGAACTGATCGGGGAATTTATCGATCATTGCGACCATATATTTCTTGTAGGCATCCGTACCCCAGGCAGGAGTCTTGCCATCCTCATCTTTGACATCATAGTCGGCAAACTGTACCTTTTTGGTAGGCTCAGTTCCCCATGAGTGCAAGTTGCCCTGGATCTTGCCCGCCTCTGTAGCCATCAGAGCTTTTTTCATATTAGATACCGTATCGGCATGGCAGATTCCACAGGTTTTGTCCATGATCCAGTAGCTGCCAGGATCACGCACAAATGTGGCCAATCCACCCGCATGCGCCTTAGGGGCACCCTTGTGGGCTTCTGCGGCAGTGCCTGCTTTTGGATTTCCGCCGTGACAAACGGTACATCCGCCGCTGTCACCATAACCCTTGCCCATTTCTACGATCTGTTTCATCATATCCGAGCCGGGTTCCCTGATGTGTTCTATGCCTTTGTGACACTTCACGCAGCTGTCACCGCCTTCGACACTCTTTGGCCCCTTAGTGCCATTCATGTCGCCTGCGGCAAAAGCCACCGTAGCGCTCACAACCGTCGCCAGCAAGGCGACCTTGAGTTTCGCAACCATTATTTCCTCCTATCGGCACCTGGCGCGCCGTGAATTGTGTTGCTTGAGGCGCCCTCACTATCGAGTTAAGGCCTCTACTCGAATATTATCTTCTTTAGGTGCCCATAAAGTGCCAAATTAGTTCTTTTATTAATATATATTTAAGAAAAAGCCTAAAGTGCCCACAAAGTGCCATCTTTTATCTTCTATCTTCAAAACCGTCTAAGTAGTGGTATAATAGAATAATGGATATAACACAAAGGGTTTGGATGCTGAAATTTTTTTGGATTCTGACTTTGCTGTTAAGCTTGTCTTTGGCCGATCTGATCACGCCTGCTCAGCTTGGCTGGATGGATAATCTCACAGAAGCCAAAGAGAAAGCTCTTGCCGAGAAAAAACCTATCATTTTGTTTCTCCACTCCCGCAGGTGTTTTTATTGTCCCAAGATGATAGAAAAGGTCTTTCCAGACCCCAGGGTCAAGAAGTTTCTAGAGAAAAATTTCGTGCAGCTGAGTCTCGATGTCGCTACCGGCAGCGACAGTATAGAGGAGGATAGCTCCGATCAGGCTCCTGAGAGATTTATTGTCAGTATGACTCCTGCTTTTGTGTATATGGGACCCAAAGAGGAGAAGCTCTACCGAAAAGGGAAAAAACATATGATAATATACGGATACTGGAAAGCGGAAGATTTCATCAAGTGGGGGCAAGAGGCTCTGAAGAGATTTGACAAGCTCTATGGTATGAAATATGGGAGGAAAAAATGAAACATTCCAGAACTATCATCCCGCTTGTCAATTTACTCTTCGCATTTACTCTTCTGCTCGGGATCGCCGGCGCCAAGTCACACACTCCGCACGTGACAAAGGAGAAGATCGGTCAGCAGTATTATCTCAAAGCGTGCGGATCGTGCCACGGTTCGGGCAAAATGGGCGGAAATATGGCTACAGTAGCTGAATGGAAAGAACTGCTGGACAATAACGGAAAAGAGCTTGCGCAGTTGCACAGGGACGAAAACGGTACAGAGAGGATAATAAAGTATCTCAAAAGTGATCAGTTCACCAAAGAGCACGATCGTCTGCTCAAATTCCTGCAGGAGTTCGCAAATGATTCCGAAAGCATTCCGACCTGTTATTAATGCCGTAGCTATTCTTTCTCTCTCCTATGTAGCGTATGGCAGCAGCCAGGAACCCCCCAAATGTCACAGCGACTATAGAGCCGAATCATTTGAAGAGGCCGATTATGATCTTGCTGATTTTTTGGATGAATACTTCACGGATGCCAATATCCCGTTCCTTCCCCAAAAAAATGATGTCTCCAGACTGGGACTTAGTGCTTTGGGTAAAGGTACGTATGTGTTATCTGGAGCCTATATCAAAGGAGGTGGAGACAGAAGATATCCATCAAAAGCCGGAATCTGGAGGATAGATGATCTTGACAACGGTATTGTCCGAACTCATATGCTGCTCAAAGAACCCCAAAAACTTACTGAAGCACAAGCCTTCAATACATATAACGACATCTTGGGGGAGCCATTTGCTGATTATGATGACGGGGCATATGGAATGACTATGCTGCCCGAAGATGTTAGAAGATCATATAAAGGAAAATACTTTACGATCAATGTCCTCTTATATGGGCTCCAAGGTGATGCCACCAAGTTGTCCAAAACTGTGGCGGATATCATTCTGACCGACTACACCCAATGGGTCCAAGAGAACAAAAAGTGTAAACAAAAATGAAAATACTCCTGCTCGAAGATGACCTGATCATTGCTGAACAAATCGTAGAGTATTTTAAACTCTTCGATCACAAAGTCAGCCACTATGACAATGGCCTGAAACTGATAGAAAATGCAGACCCGTCAGCATACGATATTATGCTGCTGGATATAAATACACCGGGCCTTAGCGGTCTGGAAGTACTCAAAGAGCTGCGCTCATACAGTATCACCACTCCTGCCATCTTCATCACAGCCATGAGTGATCTGGACCACCTCAAGCAAGCTTATGCTCTGGGTTGCAATGACTATGTGCGCAAACCGTTTGATATAGAGGAGTTGGAGATCCGCATAGAACACCTCATCAAGCAGGATTGCTCTCATCTGATCAATATCAGCTCCAGATACGCATTTGATATGAAAGATGAAAAATTGTATTACAAAGGCAACGAAGTACATCTTAACTCAAAAGAACGGGCACTTCTGTATCTTTTGTTAAAACACAAGAACAATATCGTCTCAAAAGAGAGTATACACAGCTATGTATGGGAAGATCAGGATATAAGCGAAAACACTCTTCGAACTACCATCAAAAAACTACGTGATAAGCTTGATGAGAACTTTATAGTCAGCTATCGCGGCGCAGGATATAAAATTGCCCTTTAGATACCGCCCCTTAAGTCGCAAAAAGTTTACCCTTATGCATGCTTCATTCTTCTTTCTTTTTGGTCTTATACTTTTGGTATCTTTTTTTCTCTTCAGCAACTGGATGATCAACAAAAAAGAAAATGAGCAGTTTCGCACCGAATCGTATCTTCAGATGGACGGCAAGGAGCGTTTCATTACTATGTATCTCGACAGCCTCTCGCGAAGTCTTAAGTCGATAGCCTACAACCCTTACTTTATGAGCTATGTTGTAGATCCCTCACACGAAAATCAAGCGGAGTTTCTGTTTTTGACCATTATGCTCGAACATAATGATTTCATGCAGCTTAGATTCATAGGGAGTAATGGCATAGAGTTGCTTCGCTTCGACCGCGACAGGATCGGGGGCTATCCATATAAAAAAGAAAAGCTACAGAACAAATCAGACAGGTATTATTTCAAAGAAGCCGCCAAACTGCCTGAAGGGGAGATATACAGCTCCAAAATAGACTTTAATGTCGAAAACGGCAAAGTAGTTCAGCCGTTTGTGCCGGTATTTCGCATCTCCACCCCTATATATTTCAAAGAGAAGTTCAAGGGTGTGCTCACCATCAACACTTTTGCCAAGAGTATAGTTTCACTGTTTACATCCTCTCCTGTATTTGAAACAACTCTGTTTGATACTGAAGGTTTCCTCATATACTCCAAAGGCAAATACTATGACAAAAGTGTCGTACCAAGGCATATATGGGATGTGCTGCCTATCCTTCCCTCCGAGATACCCAAAAAGCCAAACCAGACATTTCTGTCCGAAAAGGACAAGATCTATGCCAAAACCATACCCATGGGAACAGAAGTGATAAATGTAGCATTCAGCCCCAAACCCAATACCATAATCTCGCTTGGGGAGAAAGATTACAAGATAGCTTCGCTTATGCTGCTGCTTCTCTTTCTTGGAGCGTTCCCACTTTCTTATTTGCTTTCACGGCCAATAGAGCATATGTTTGATACGGTTACCAGGCAGCAAGAGGAGCTTGAAGAGCTTACACATACACTTGAAGACCGCGTTAGGGAAAAAACCGAAGAGAATGCCAGAAAGGACCGCATGATCATACATCAGGCAAGATTGGCTGAGCTGGGAGAAATGATAGGAAATATCGCTCATCAATGGAGGCATCCTCTAACACGATTGAGCTTACTTCTGCAAAACCTCAAAGCCTTTAACGATCGCGGCAAACTGACACAAGATAAACTCTCGCAGATGCTTTCAACTGCCAATGAGCAGATATTTTTCATGAGTGAGACTATAGACAACTTTTCTGATTTCTATAAACCTATCGCCGAAAATGTGGAGTTTGAAGTACATCAAGCATATAAGAAAGTGATCAACATCATAGGCTACGATCTAAACCACAAAAACATCTCCATAGAGTACATCGCTAATACAAATGTCATGCTTTTTGGCAATCCAAACGAACTGGCTCAGGTTTTCCTAAATCTCATAGCCAACGCCAGAGACGCACTCACAGAAAGAGATGCGGAAGATGCGCATATCATCATTGAAGTAGAAAAAAGAGACAAAGAAGTCTCGATAAAGGTCAGTGACAATGCCGGAGGTATCCCTGAAGAATATATAGACAAGATATTCGAGCCTTACTTTAGCACCAAAGCCGAAAGGGGTACAGGCATAGGCCTGTATATGGTCCGCACGATCATTCAGGAGAAATTCGGGGGAAGCATAGAAGCAAAAAATATCAACAAGGGTGCGGTGTTTATTATCAAGCTACCGTTGACGAAATAGCATCAGACCAGATCCCTGATCCTCTCAAGAAGCTTTTCATAGTCTTTTAGGATGATCTTTTTACGGGCACTCTCTATGATGCCGTCTTCTTTGAACTTCTTTATATGACGATCGACCACATGCCTGACCGTGCCTATAAGGTTGGCTATCTCAGTATGAGAGAGATTATCAAGTATGCTGTGGCCGCTTGCATCCTTGCGCTCTATATTTTGGACTATGAGCTTGAGGAGTCGCTCTTGCGTATCGTAAAGCGTCAGATCGGTTGCCAACTCTTCCACCTGTCTGAGCTGTTTGGCTACATATTTGAGCACTATCTCGCCAAACGCCGGATAGTCATACATCCATTCTCTTGCCTTTCCTATAGGGATACGCAAAGCACTGCCCTCTTCAAGCACCTCGACCATAACCTCATGCGCCTTGCCATCAAGCAAAGATACTGTATCAAACATATCTCCTCTACTCATCAGATATATCGTCTGCTCTTTGGCATTATGCAGATTCATTTGAAAGATCTTTATCTTCCCGCTTAGAAATATATAAAAGTAATGCAAGGCATCATCATAGTCAAAACTATACTCTTTTTTATCAAAAGTTATGATCTTTCCGTGCTTTTCGAACTCTTTTACCAGTTGCTCTCCGGGTTGCCCCACCAGGTCTATAGGCAATTTAACCATTTTGGCTACCTTCCAGTTTTTTCAGTTTGTTTCTAAGAGCATCATGTTTGGTCCTCAGCTCAGAGAGCTGATCTATCCAAAACTCATTTCGCTTGTGCCCTTCTTCTATCTCTTTTTGCGCTTCGTCCAATTGTGCTTTTATCTCTTCTGCTCCCTTGATAATGATCTTTTTTTCACTCTCTATCTTGCTTATCTTTGCTTTCAACTCTTTGATAGAAGAGGCGTATTCGTTGTTTTTGGACTGAAGTGTATCTATTTTGGCTTGGTATTCTTGTTCGGTATTTTGGCACTCTTTAATCTTTTTCATGGCATCAGATTCGCTCTCTTTGCACTCAGAAAGTTTTTTGTTTACTCTATCTATCCTCTCTTCTTTCTCTTTTATATCATTGGCAAGAGCCAGAAGCCTGTCATGCTGAGACTTAATCTTGACAGAAAAGATCAAAACCAACAGGATAAAAGCAAGAACAACAGACCCCACTATGCTGCCCAGGACCATCTTGTCTATCCCACTAAGCACTTCAAGCCAGTTGTTGTTCATATCATCTATCCTTTGATCACATCATACGATTTTGGTATATGACATCTAAGCTTTGAGACCGCGAACGGAATTTTGTTGTAATGAATCTTGTAAAAATGTATATTGACTACATTGTCCAGCTTGTCTTTGTATGCTATCTGTTCGATCTGCCCTGATTTGTTGATCTTAAGAGTGTAGCGCACACCGTGATATTTGGTCAGATATATATTGCCCTTATACGGCTTGGCCCTTTTGAGCAGCTGCATCAGATCAAGCAGGCTGCCCACCTTGTACACCGTCACCTGCTCTAAGTCATGATCTATTATTTGTACATTGCTGCCATCGCCGCATATCTCTCTTTTGGTAGGAGTGCTATATATCCATTTGAACTCTCTGGAGCGGTTGATATATGCCTTGCCGGTGTATTTGGTTCTCTTCTTGTGGGGGGAGGTGACCTTTTGGATAAAGTCGGCAGAAAATGATGCGGGAATAACGATCTGGGCACCCAACTGCATACTGATAAATATAAATAAAAATACGACAATCTTCTGCATGCATACCTCTAAAATAATTGACAAATGATAACAAAGGGGGGCTTGTACCTCGGTTATGATATTGGATTATAGCACTTTTGCATTACTTGCCCGTTAACAACATTGTAATCCAGCTTTATACGCTTTTTGGGTAAAATAAACATATTTTTTGAATGGGAACAAATATGGCAAATATAATCAGTAAGATATTGGGTACAGCCAACGACAGACGTGTCAAAGCATACCTCAAGCGTGTCAAAAAAATAAATGCTCTCGAGGCAAAATACGAGGCCATGAGTGATCATGATCTCAAAACTGCATTCAATGAACTCAGAGAGTCTGTAAAATCGGGAGAGAAAACACTTGATGATGTACTCTACGATTCGTTCGCTATCACAAGAGAAGCGAGCAAAAGAGTCTTGGGGCTTAGACACTATGATGTACAGATGGTCGGAGGAATGGTACTCCATGAGGGCAATATTGCCGAGATGAAGACCGGTGAAGGAAAAACCCTCGTAGCCACCCTTGCTGTGGTGCTCAACGCTATGATCGGCAAAGGAGTGCACGTAGTCACCGTCAACGACTATCTGGCCCAAAGAGATGCCGATGATATGGGCAGGCTATATAGCTTTCTGGGATATACGACCGGATGTATAGTATCAACAATAGACCGGGAATCGGAGCGCAAAGCACAGTATGATGCAGATATCACATACGGAACCAACAACGAATTTGGTTTCGACTATCTTAGAGACAATATGAAAGTGCGTGCCGATGAGAAAGTACAAAGAAACCACTACTATGCTATCGTGGACGAGGTGGACTCTATTCTGATAGATGAAGCGCGAACCCCCTTGATCATATCGGGGCCTGCCCAAAGGGACCAAAATCACTATTTCACTGCCAATAGAGTGGCTCTCCAGCTTGAAAAAGGAGAGGAACTTCCGGCTAAACCCGGAGAAGACAAAAAAATGACAGGTGACTTTGTCGTAGATGAGAAAAACCGCGTCATAGTGATGACCGAACAAGGACTCGAGAAGGCAGAGGAGCTTTTTGGTGTAGGTAATCTTTATAGCAGTGAAAACGCCATCCTTGCCCACCATCTTGATCAGGCGCTCAAAGCTCACCATCTGTTCGAAAAAGATGTTGACTATATAGTAAGAGACGGAGAGATCATAATCGTAGATGAATTTACTGGCAGACTCAGTGAGGGCCGAAGATACAGCGAAGGACTCCATCAGGCTCTTGAGGCCAAAGAGGGAGTAGTGATACAAGAAGAGTCCCAGACACTTGCCGAGATCACATACCAAAACTACTTCAGAATGTATGAGAAGCTGGCAGGCATGACCGGAACTGCTCAGACTGAAGCGACCGAGTTTAGTCAGATATACGGCCTTGATGTCATCTCTATACCCACCAATGTCCCTGTAGAGAGGATAGATCGCAATGACCTCATATACAACACTGAAGAAGAGAAGATAGAGGCTGTCATAGAGAAAGTCAAAAAGCTTCACGCCAAAGGGCAGCCGGTTCTGATAGGAACAGCATCCATAGAAAAAAGTGAACTGATACACGAAGCGCTCAAAAAGGCTAAAATCCCACACAACGTACTCAATGCCAAAAATCATGCTCAGGAAGCTGAGATCATCAAAAACGCCGGCCAAAAAGGATCTGTGACGGTAGCTACCAATATGGCCGGACGAGGTGTTGATATCAAGATAGACGATGAGGTCAGAGAACTTGGAGGATTGTTTATCCTTGGAACCGAGCGACACGAAAGCCGCCGTATAGACAATCAGCTAAGAGGCCGATCGGGCCGCCAGGGTGATCCTGGAGAAAGCCAGTTCTTCCTTAGCCTTGATGATAACCTTCTGCGTATATTTGGCAGCGAAAAGATACGCAACATAATGAACAAGCTTGGAGTAGAAAGAGGCGAATATATTGACTCCAAGCTGGTCACAAGAAGTGTAGAGAAAGCACAGAAGAAAGTCGAATCGATGCACTACGAGTCACGCAAGAACATACTCGAATACGACGATGTGGCCAACCACCAGAGAAAGGCCATATACGCATTCCGCAACCAACTGCTTGATCCAGAATATGATATGTCTGCCAAGATCGAGGAAAACCATCACGATATGGTGCGTATGCTGATGGATCAAGTAGAGATTTACGAAGGCAAACCATCTGAGGATTTTGATCTGGATGCTTTGACTAAACTCATTCATGAACATACCGGTGCCGAGATAGACATTTCAGAACTCAAAGGTAAGGAGCCAAGTGAGATAGAAGAGATCATTGTAGATCATCTGCTTAAAAAATATGAAGAGAAAATGGCTCCGTTTGATCCGCAGCAACGCAGAGAGATAGAGAGCATACTCTATCTACAAATACTAGACAATCAGTGGCGCGATCACCTGTATGAGATGGATGTGCTAAAAACCGGCATAGGACTGCGTGGATACAACCAAAAAGATCCTTTGACCGAATACAAGCAGGAAAGCTATCGTCTGTTTGAGAGTCTGGTAGAGAGGATTAAGTTCGAATCAATCAAGCTTCTGCACCTTGTAGAATTCAACTTTGAAGAGCCGGATGAAGAGATGGAGACTATTGAGCAGCTCAGAGATGAGCTTGAGATACCGGAAGAAGATCTCATCAGCTCAAGTGCGGCAACTGCTATAGAAGAAGAAGCCAAGGAGCATAAAAGAGAGCCTTTCATAGCTGCCAAAAAGCCCAAACGAAACGACCCGTGTCCATGTGGCAGTGGCAAAAAATACAAACATTGCTGCGGCAAAAGTGGTCCCAAAAAGGGTGACCTCGCCTGATGGCAGCAAGATCAAATACCGGCAAATTCGTCTCGACGTTCGTTCGCCATTATCTGCGATACGATAGAGACAACCCTTTTATATTCATCTCCACTTTTCTTGCATTTCTCGGTATCACTGCCGGCGTGATGGTACTGATGATCGCCATGGGGATCATGAACGGTACATACACCCAGTTTCGCGATAGACTTTTTGTGATGAACTATCCTCTTACCATCACATCCTACGGCAACGGCATCACCAAATCAGATATAGACAAGATACAAAATAAGCTGCCCTATCTAAAAATGAGCCCCTTCTATACCACACAAGTAATCAGCAAAAATGACGATGCTCTGCAGGGAAGTATGGTATTTGGTGTGGATTTTGATAAAGAAAAGAAGATCAACCAAGTTTTGGCCAAGACAATACCGCACAAGCAAGCCGGTACCAAATATCGAGTGATAATCGGTGACGGCCTGGCAGTAGAGATGGGAGTAAAGAAAGGAGAAAAAATAACACTGTATTTCTCCGAGCAGCAAGCTGCAGGCCTGGGTACGGTACCGCTGCAAAAAAGATTTATTGTTGACGGCATTTTCGACTCCGGGCTGGCAGCTTACGACAAGGCCCTGATATATACCACCAAGGAAGCCTTACTCAAGATACTAAGGCGCGATCCGGACAGATTTGACGGTGTGCATATATATAGTGAGAATGCTATGAAAGACATAGCCAAGATACGCCCTCTTCTGCCCGATGGAGTAGATATACAGGGGTGGTGGCAACTCAATGGCAGTTTTTATTCGGCCATGGAGCTGCAAAAGAAAGCTTTGTTCCTTGTGCTGCTGCTTATCATTTTGGTAGCCTCTCTCAATATCATCTCATCTTTGCTGATGACAGTAATGAGCCGTCGCAGCGAGATAGCCCTGATGCGCACACTCGGAGCCAGCAGGCGACGCATATATCAGATATTTTTTCGCCTTGGACTCATCATAGGAGGATCAGGGATACTTGCCGGCACTATCTTGGGCTGGATAGGGATTTGGGTACTGAAGACTTTTGATCTTATCACTCTGCCTCCCGATGTGTATGGTGACACCAAGCTGCCTGTCGATCTGCTTTGGAGCGATTTTGGCTTCATAGTCCTTGGGGCATCACTGATAATAGTGCTATCGTCTTTGTACCCGGCCAGAAAAGCCGCTTCCACAGACCCGTTACATGTACTGAGAAATGAATAACAGATCAATAAACAAAATCACATTGTCCGGACTTGTATCGCCAGGTATGGATATGAAAGGTCGCTCTATCGACGCAAAGAGGCCTTAAGCCTATTTGGATCAAGCATAATTTCCATCCCATTAATGATATTTCTCACTGTCATATCTGCTGCCATCATAGCCTCTATGGAACACCCCTCATCTCCTATTACGGCAATGCCTACAGATGCGGCTTGGAGCATAGCCTTATCGTTGTTGCCGTTGCCAAAGGCTATAGTATTTTGGGCGCCGATACTTTTGATAAACTCAGCCTTTTCTTTGGTATGATCATTTGAACTTAACACTATCACCTCGAGCTTAAATTCCTTTAGCTGCTCCTTGACTGTGCCAAAAGTATCAGCAGTGATAACGTAGACATCAAACTGCCTGCTTATTTGGTGCAGCAATACTCTTACCTCATCCTCTACTGCCCCGCCGATAGCCAGTGTGCCGTTGTAGTCAAAAACTATATTTTGGATATTGAGAGTTTTATAGGCTGGTATTTCTAATGTCATTTAGATCCCTCAAGGCTGTTTTGCTCTATGATCGTCCCCTTGTATCCTGCCTTTTTGACCGCTTCAAGCAATACTGAGTCGCTTATATTTCCTTCATATGCGACAATAGCTTTTTTGGTATTAAGCTTCACTTTGGCTTTAGTAACACCCGGGACCTTTTTGAGTGAGTGCTTGACTGCTGATGTGCACAGAGGACAGGTCATACCTTCTACCTCGATCACTACCGTTTTGGCCTGAGCAATTACCACTGCAAACACAAATAGTAAAATATATCTTTTCATTTGCTCTCCTAATCGCCGATAAAATAACTCATCCAGTACTGATAGCTTATCAATACTGCTACTATGATCGTGCCGATTATTAATAGTTTGAAATAATTCTTGGACAACCAAGTCTCACAATGAAGCTTCTTGCGTCTATGAGCAATATAATCATACCATAGATATGCCAGCACTCCCACAGATATCAAAGTAAAATAATCATGATATGGAGCCAAAAAGCTCATCCATCCTACCGACTCGGCACTCACTCCAAAAAGTAGAAACAAAAACGGACCCAGACAGCAAGTACTGGCCAAAATACCCGTAACGATAGAGCCTAAAAACAGGGCCACCCACGACTTGTCGCTCTCCTGCGTTTGCGGCTCTATATCACACGTGTATCCTTTGACAAGCGTAAACACCGCCTCTTCTTTGGTCTCGGAAGTGATCTTGAGATAGATGCCGTTATTTTTGGCATAGCGTTTGACATTTTCTTTGGATGAAAATGAATTGAGCCGGACATCGAGTATCCCGTCATCTGGCAATGCCTCATACGCCTCTTTGACCATCAATACCGGCTGAGGGCAGTCCATGTTGCGGCAGTCGAGTTTGGTGGTCATGGCTTATTTTATCTCTTGCGATGTTATGCGGTAAGCAAACGATTTGGGATTGTAATAATCAAGCACTTCATCCTCCACTTCAGCATAAGGATATCCCAACATATTGATAGGAAATTGCTCCGGCTTTGGAGAGAGGATAAAATCTCTTCCGTGGTTAAATCCCATCCAGTTCATCTCCCAAGATGTCAGGTATTTGTCTTTTAGTTTTTGCACTTTTGTATCGCTGTATCCAAGCTTCTCTACAAGCTCCAGCTTTGTGATGTCTGCCGGGTCACTTGGCACCCAGCCGGCTCCGGGGATATAATACTCTGTCCTGCAGTGTTGCCATGTAGATATGTCGGCAAATCCTTTATCATCTGATTTGCCAAGTGCGCTTGAAAAATAAGATTTTCCAAGTCTAATGCCAAACACCTCTCTTGCGGGCACACCCGCAGCCCTTAGAAGTGCTACAAACAAAGAACTTATATCAGTACATTTGCCGCCAAAATAGCCGCTGTTTATCATCTTGCCGGCATCCCCTACTCCACATCCGACCACTTTGGGATCCCTGAATGTCACTTCAGTCACCCAGTCGTAGATAGCTTTGACTTTATCAAAACTATCGTTTAGACCTTTGCTTAGTTTGTCAGCCTGATCTTTGATCTTGCCATCGGTAGGTATGTGATCTGTAGGATTGAGATAGAGTTTTATATCTTTGGGGATTGGTAGTTTTTCTTTGCTTGCCTTGGCTACAAATTTAGGAGAGACATTTCGATTCTGAGTCTCTACGATCATCTCTATGTGCACTTTTTTAGGCTTATCGCTTTTATTCCACTGGGCATAGAATATCTTGGCATCATATGGATTATCAGAGTTGATATTGTAGCTGTCATAATTGCCGTCAAACTTAAGCTCTCTGACTTTTTGGTAGCTACTATCAAAGGGCATAGGATTCCACAGTCTTGCCGGATATGATTTCTCGTCAAACTTAAGATCAAAATCATACACCACTTTGAACCTTCGTTTGTTTGATCCGTCCGCAAAAACCATTGACGGCCACAAAGATACCGCACCTAAAACCATAGCCGAATTCTTGATAAAGATACGTCGTCTCATCATAAGTTCCTGATAAAATATTTTGCAATGATTATGAAGACATAAGAAGATATGCAATCTATGTCGGCTCAACCCTTGAGCATTTTACAATGAGAAATTGTATCAAAGCATCGATAAAATGATGCTGGCAAATCAGCAAATAATTTACCCGAGCACCACCTCAGTTTTACCTCTTGGTAGCACCTTGCCAACAATAGCGCTATAGACATAGCCATCTTCCTGGAGTCTATCCAGTAGTGCCTTTGCATCATCAGGCGATACCGCTATAAGCAGACCTCCGGATGTCTGGGCATCCAGATAGACTATATCATCATCGCTGTTGCCTGATAGCTTGTTTGCCATGAATTGTTGGTTATTATAGGTTCCAGCCGGTATGATGCCCATGCCGGCCATCTCAAATGCTTCAGGCAATACCGGTATCTCGTCCCGATATAGCGATATGGTAGTGTTTTCTCCTGCCATCTCATATGAATGTCCTATCAGCCCAAATCCAGTCACATCGGTACATGCGCTCACATCAAACTGCTTCATCGCCAATGAGCCCTTATAATTGAGTTGAGAGAGAATAGAGGCTACCTCAACTACCCTATCCTCACCCAGCATATCCGCCTTGATAGCTGTAGTGAGTATCCCCATACCCAAAGGCTTGGTTAGAATCAGCTTATCCCCGATTCTTGGAGTATTGTTGCGGTAAAAGCGCTCTGGATGAACCAATCCGGTGACACTGAGGCCAAATATCATCTCAGGAGTCTCTATCGTATGTCCCCCTACTATCGAGCCGTTACACTCTGCTACTTTGTCTTGAGCACCCTCTAACATAGCTCTAAGCACATCCTTGCCATGATGACACTCATCAAACCCTACTATATTCATAGCAGTAAGCACCTCGCCACCCATAGCAAATATATCACTGAGAGAATTGGCAGCAGCTACTTGACCGTAAAAGTACGGATCGTCCACCACAGGAGTAATGAGATCTACTGTCTGGACTATAGCTTTCTCATCATCAAGCTTAAATACCGCAGCATCTTCGTTGCTATCAAGCGGCGTCAATAATCTCTCGTCATCACAGGTCAAAAAGCCAATTGCTCTGTCAAGCTCCTCCGGAGCCAGTTTGGCCGCTCAACCTGCTGCTTTGACAAACTTAGTCAGCTTGGAGCTGTTGTCCATTTTGCGCATAATATGCCCTTTGAATATTTGCAATAAGTATATCACAAAGAAGTTTTGTAGTAGCTACGCTTTCCCCTCTTGCCCAAGCCTGTATATCGCAAAGTCATATTTGACCGGATCATCCGGATCGAAAGTGCGCAGGGTATCGGTCAGCTCCATAGCAGCCTTGAGGTCGTAGCTTTTGCGTCCAAGCAGTCCAAGACGACGAGAGACATTGAAGGTGTGAGTATCCAAAGGCATGATGAGAGCTCTTGTAGGGATCTTGGTCCACAGACCCATATCAAGATGATCAGATCGCACCATCCAACGCAGATACATCATATATCGCTTGTATGTGCCGGCTTGAGAGATCTTGTGCGGCGGCTTGCCTACCAAAAAATCATATCCCTGGGATTTCCTGGGGTAGACATTGCGCAAAATATCGATAAAATGCCACAATCCATCAAGGATACTCTCCTCTTTTTTATACCCTGCATAAAATATATTCTCGATACTGTCTATGCCTGCGAGTCTTTTAAGAGCAATGAATATCGCGGCGACATCATCGTTTTTTTGGAATCTATAATAGTGACCTGAGAGCTCTTTGGTTATTGTCTCTTCGCTACTTTGAAACAACCCAAAATCCAAAGTATCCAAAAACTTCACTATTTGAGCTGCATTGCCATATCCAAACAACGCACAGATGAGCGCTATCTGCTCATCCTTGTATCTTGAAGCGATGAGCAGCGGATCGGGTCTGTCGTATGATAGTTCATCGGAATTGTTGCGCTTTAGGAGTTCTCTCTCAAGCCTATCTTTGATATTTTGCATATTTATATCGATCATTTGAGTGGATCTCCAAAACCTACTTGTTGATAATATGTGCCGGAGACTTGATGGTGCGCACAAACATCTTGAAAGGTGCCAGCAGAGTCTCCATTACCACATGAGTGGACACTTTGGGATTTTCAAGCGTGCCGGTTACCTTGACACCTGTGGTGATGCTTTTGTCCTTGCCCATCAGGATATAGCCGACTATGGGTATAGAACCTATGATCTTGCCTATATCCCTTGCGGTTCGCACAGCAAGATCCATATCTATAGCTCCGTTGACCAGACTGACGGTTCCTTTGCCAGAGATCGCGGCAGATTTGCCATCGATATAGATCATGTCAAAAAAGACTCTGTTTTTGACTATCCTAAACTCTATTCTGCCGGTACGTATCTCGAAACCTTTTTTGCTAAAACCAGGGTCAGAGAGCGTAGAAAGAGCCGGGACGGTATTAAAAAGGGCTATAAGATTATTATAGGTCTTGAAGCTGCTTGCTACGCCTCCTTTGACAGTTATCACCCCTTTCATCACCCCATTCATCCTGCCGTGCAGATCAAGCGAATAACGCCCTCCGCTCAAGCCCCCAAAATGTATCAAGGCTCTAAGCATGGGAGCCTTGATGCGATTTGCCTTGACCACGATAGCATCGCCGTTGAGCTCCAACCTGACAGTATCACCGTCTCTTATAGCACTAAATAGTGTATGTTTGCCATTTATTCGCAGGTCAAAGGAGTCTGTCAAAAGTACGTATTTGTCATAGCGTATAAGACAGTTAGAACCTATCACATGGATTTTACCATGCTTGCGAGTCGATTTTTTATTCCCCTCCAGCATTTTTTTGGCATCTATATATAGATCTTTTAATGTAACAAGAGATTTTGCACTGTTGTATCTGATCTTTCCGCCCAAAGCACTTAAAGTACTTGATCTACCCGAAAATGTGCCGGTAACAGGAAACTTTTTGATGGTGCCTTTTTTGTAATATAAATAGCTTGACGGCCAAGTGACCTTGCCGGAAAAGCTATAGTGCTTACCGTCTTTTGTTTTTATCTTTATCGCGCCGCCCGATAAAGATATTGGCAGTCCTTTTGTGTATGGCAAAAGTGGCTTGATATCATTACAGGTGACCACAAAGCCTTTTTTTGACATAAAGGTTACTGAGGTTTTGAAAAGAGGCACGTCTATCCTGAAGCTTTTTTTCCAATTAAGTTTGACATGTACTTTGTGCTTGCTCTTAATGGCCAAAAAGGGACTTTTCTTCTCACCAAAGACCAGGCGTTTGACATCAAGACTAAGTTGAGCTCTTTTTTTGCCCAGGTCCAATCTTCCGTCTATCTTGCTTTTGAGCCAGCCGGTATCTATATCAAGTTGCTTAAGAACAATATTTTGATTGTCAAAAATAACCCTGCCCCCAAATGTTTTAACCGGTATACCATAAAGCTCAAAATCCCCTTTACTCAGCTTCGCCTCGCCGCCAAAAGTTGTTTTTCCGCTTCTAGCCATAATATCAAACTCGACAGTAGCATCCATAACCCCTTTGCGCTGAATGAAAGGCAGCGACACACTGTATGCCTTGAGTACTTTTTCGACACTTTGGTCGTATTTGGTCCTTGTTTTTATCTTCAAATGGATTTTGGACGGCTTCGAGCCAAGCAGATTGGTCAGATAAAACTGTGTACCTCTAAGGCTCTTTCCTTCATAGGTGGGGTTTTGGGCTTTGATATAAAGTACATTTTTTTCAAGTGATAGTTCGGCTGAGTCTATTTTGAGCTTTTCAAGTTTGTCATTAAATCTTACAGAAGCATCTTCTACTAAAGCTTTCAGTCTAGCGCTCATTGGTTCGAGCCGATAAGTATTTTTGTGCTTGAGCATGACCCCTTCAAACGATTTAACAGTATAGCTCTTGGCGTATGTCCTGTCCTGAAGCCACTCTTTTGTATCTTTGTCCGCATCTAATAATTTTAGAATTTTCTTCACAGATGCATACCCAAATTTTTCGGTACTTAGCCTGAAACTGGTCTTATCTCCTCTATTTTTTGCCAGCAAATGGCCCTTTATACCATCGATGGTGCAGTTGGCATCTATCGCCAATATATCTTTTTGATACTCATACTGAAACTTCCCGTGCATCCTCAAATCGTACTTTTTGACTATCAATAGAGGAAACTCTCCCTCTATAACATTTCCTTTGCGTTCCATCATGCCGGCTATCTCATACTCATCACTACTGGCATAGATCACATTATCCTTGTAGATCACTCTGTATATATCTCCATCGATATCTACTCGATCAAGTGAAACACTTTGGAAATATTTCGGAAGCCATTTGATACGATCCATTGCCGTCTCAAGCTGGGAATAGTCCTGTGTTTTTCCTTTTTTGGGCAGCGAAAGGTCGCGCACTTGAACCACAAGTTTCTTATCGAGTTTCAGGTATAATCCATGCACTTTAAACTGACCGATATTGAATGAATCGATAGAGATACCCTCTCTAAGGAAATAAACTGTGATCACCAACAAAACAGGTATGGCGAGTAAAACATTGCGAATAAGCGGATGGATAGAGAATATCGTTCTTTTCATACTCATCGGACTTCTTTTTTACCTCTCTATACCGATCAAAGGAAGCAAAAATATCCACCTTAAACCGGGCACTGTCGACGGCATTATATCACAGCTGCGTCAAAAAGGATATGATGTTGGATCCATAGACAAATTTATCCTCAAGATACTTGGCAAACCAATACCCGGTGATATATACATAGGCTCCACCAAAACCAATAGAATGCTATTTCTGTATCGTCTCACATCCAAGAGGGCTCATTATAGAGTGGTCACACTTATTCCGGGTGAGACCACGTATTTTTTCTTGCGTAAAATAGCAAAAAAACTTGACCTAAATACCACTATATTGCAAGAGGCCTACGATCAAGGCAGTCTCTACCCGGAAGCAGGAATACTTGCAGACAGCTACCATATACCTATGCATCTAAAAGAAAAAGGTGTCATTAAAATGCTCCTTAGACTATCAACCAACAGATATAAAAAAATATCCCTCAAGTACCTTGATGACTGGAACCCAAAAGAGTGGGAGCGGATACTCACAATAGCATCCATTATCCAAAAAGAAGCGGCCAACGAAAAAGAGATGCCGTTAATTGCTTCGGTAATCTACAATCGCCTAAGCAAAAAAATGCGCCTACAGATGGATGGAACGCTCAACTACGGCCGGTTCTCCCACACCAAAGTCACTCCGACAAGGATCAAAACAGACACAAGTACCTATAATACCTATAAACACAAAGGCTTGCCTGCTCTGGCTGTTTGCAGTGTTGGAATATCAGCGATCACGGCAGCTCTCAATCCAGCTAAAAGCGATTATCTGTACTTTATGAAAAATGATCATGGAACACACGATTTTTCAGCTACGTATAAAGCTCACCTCAAAAATATTCAAAACAGAAAGCGAGAACTCAAGGACAAATCAGTAAAGTAGATCTCTAAAATCATTAATATCTTTTAATATCAATGATGTATCACCCATACTATGCAGCTCAAAAGAAAAACCATTTCTTGAAAAAAGGGCAAATAAATCTGCATTTATGCCGCTTTTTGAAGCTTTATCCATGAGTTTGGTAAGCTCAGCCCTCGTTACTTTTCGCCCTTTGTATTTGCACTCCCCAAGAATCACTTTGCCGCTTTTTGTGATGGCAAAGATGTCATATTCGCTTGCCTTGTCCCACCATCCTCCGTATGATATGATCGGATCTTTTGAAGCATACATATCTACAAGCAGCTCATTTGAAAGCTGCTCAAAAATAAGAGACTGAGCCCTCTCCTTGTGCTTATGGAAGTTTTCCCAGAATCTGCCGCTATCTCCTCCCTCTATTTCTCTGCGATGCGGCTCTACGAACCCAAACCAAAAACGGCCAAACGGCTGCAAAAAACGGATTTTGGACTGTATCCGATAACCTCTGAATTCTTTTGGTATATCCCTGCCCTTCTCCCGACGCATTGGAGTCTCTCTGGACTCCTCAAGCCTGATAATGCCATCTTTGATAAGCTCATTGACTATCTGCCCGCCTGACGACTCACTCAGTCTCGCACGACGAAAGACATTTAGCATCTTCCCGTCACCTCTGGCCACAGATATCAGAAACTTGCGATACGGGTCATCAAGCAGGTAAGCTGGAGAGAGATGGTAGCTGACTTCATCAAATCTATTAAGAAGCTGTGAGCTGATATTTGCCTCCAGGCCGGCAAATGCATCGAGCTCAACCAAATCTTCCAACCCTCCAAAAAAGGTGAAATACTCTATTAGCTCTTCTATCTCAAAAAATGGAAAAGCTTTGTAAAATTTTCGCAAACCTCTATCTATCCCGAATCTCCTGCTACTATATTATTCCAATTGTACCAAAAGCAATATTTCACTTTAAAGTCTCAATGATTTTTTTGATCAGAGTATCGATATTTTTATCATACGCAAAACATCTGTCCTTGCGACAGGCGAGTATCATCTCGTCATTATGGATTTTAAATGTCAATATCGGATATGAGATTTTTTCTTTTGCAGCCTTTTTGAGATCATCAATCAAGTCCGGTCTTGCTTTGAGAACTATATAACCGTTTTGCTGCTGAAGGTATGCCCATACACCGTAAGGCGCACTAAACGGATATCTGGAGATCGTCTTACTGCCTTGATCAAATATCTTCTTGGCCTCTGCGCCGAATCTTCGCTCATCGCTCAATATCTCAAGCCTAAGCAGATCTTCTGCCATCACAGCCAGCCCGCTGCGATATGCATTGCCCTCGATTGATGCGGTTGATGCAAAATCTCCATCGCTATCAAGCCAAACGCTGCTCTTGCCAAATCTACCGATCGCCTCATTGGCCAGCCTGATAGCAAAATCGAGGTATTTGTGATCAAAATTATACTCATAGCTATCAAGCAAAGCCATGATCACAAAGCTGTAGTCCTCCATCAAGGCCAATACTTTAGGTTTCTTGCCGGGCAGTACCTGATGATATAGACTGCCATCGATATAGAGATATTCCAGTAATGCGTCCATCGTCTCTTTGGCCTCTTTAGCCAGAGTCTTATCAGCTGCTGAGGCGACATACAAGCCGTGGATCATCAGCCCGTTCCAGGCCGATAAAAGTTTGTGGTCAACAAACGGATATGGTTTTTTGGCTCTAAGCTCTCTGAGTGCTATAAGCGCCTTTTTAAGCTGCCTTTTGTCAACTTTGACTCCCCTGCTTATATATGGGTTGCTGCGCCCTTGTTCGAAGTTTCCCTCAAATGAAATACCAAGATACTCCAGTATCTCCTCCGGCTTTTGTACATCAGCCTTATTTAGAGCATTCAAAGCCTCCTTGTATGTGTATACAAAATAGTATCCTTCCTCTTTATGTCCGCTGTGCGGATCGAGACTGTCGGCATCACTCGCACTGTAAAAAAGGTTTTTGTAGCGATATCTGCTATTAAAATTGGCAGCTGTTTGCTCTATGATCCTTTTATATAGTCTGTTTCCTGTGATCTGATATGCCAGTCCATAGGCTTCGAGCAGCTCGGCATTGGTATAGAGCATCTTTTCAAAATGCGGTATCATCCATCTTTGGTCTGTGCTATATCGATAAAACCCCCCTTCTATCTGGTCATATATCCCCCCATAGGCCATATGATCAAGTATAGAGGTAGCGATCGATAGGGCCTTTTTGTTGTCATATAGTCTGTAGATCTGTAGCAAAACGGTGATAGTAGAGGCATGGGGAAACTTGGGAGCTGTGCCTATGCCGCCGTTTAGCTTATCAAATCTGCTTGAAACTTCTCGGACAAACTGATCGGCAAGATTTTTGCCTTTTGGTATCTGGACTGCTTGTTTATGAGGCATATTCTCTATTTTTTTCATGGCTGATACTACATTGTCTCCAATTTGTTCAAGTTTCTTGGGATCTTTTTTTTGCAAATCAACTATCTGCTTTAGTACATCCCAGAGTCCAGCAGCCCCATACTTGGGCTCAAGTGGAATATAAGTGCCTGCAAAAAACGGCTTGCGATCAGGAGTCATAATAATTGTCAGAGGCCACCCGCCGCCACGATTGTTCATTAGCTGATATACCGTTTGGTAATATTTGTCTATCTGAGGCATCTCCTCTCTATCGATCTTTATAGGGACAAAATGCTTATTGAGGTACATCGCCAATTTTTCATCCTCAAACGACTCATTCTCCATCACATGGCACCAGTGACAGGTACTATATCCTATAGAAAGAAATATCATCTTATTCTCTTTGGCCGCTTTCTTGAAAGCCTTATCTCCCCACGGCATCCAGTGTACGGGATTGTGTGCATGCTGCTGGAGATACGGAGAATCCTCATGTATCAGATCGTTGGTATATTTCATATGGGCTCCCTGGATTGATAAAGATACGATAAGCAAGATAAATATTTTTTTCATATTCAAGCCTTAGATGATCTATCTATTCAATGCAATAAACGCAACAATCATAACCAAAATCACCATCATAAAAATAGAAAAGATAAGATTAAGAAAATATAAAAGAAAAATTTAAGAAGAAAAAGTGATGCCGCCGAAGCGGCATCAGAAGAAGCAAAGATTTTACTTGCCAAGCTTGCTGATATACTCAGCTACAGCTTTCATATCCTCTTCGCTCATGTTGGCCTGGCCTTTCATTACGCCGCCCATACCGTGCCTGTTCAAGGTGCCGGCTTTATAGCCTTTGAGATCCTCGACAACTTTGTCGGCAGCCAAACCGGCAATTGGGTCAGACTTGCCAAGAGCTTTTGTTTTGCCGTCGGCTCCATGACATCCTGCACATTTGGCATAAAGGGCTGCTCCGTCAGCCATAGCGATTGATGTTCCAGCGAAAATGAGTGCGAGTGCAACTTTTTTCATTTTATCTCCTTATTTTTTGGTACGGCGTATTATAACACGCAATTGTGAAACAAAAGTGAATTTTTAAAAAATTATTGCAATTTTCCCTGCACAGTGTAACGATTCCAGTATATTTCAAGAGCCTCGTCTAGTCTTTTTTCATCTATATCAAGAGGCTTTATCAGTCCATATCGATCCAGAAATTCTTCACTCATTACCGAGCTGTCGCGCCTTGGGTGACGAAGATAATATTTAAGACCTGCCTTCATATTTTCTTTACCGCTATATACCAAAAGAGCATTCATAAAAGTCTTCCTGAGTGATATCTTGCGCTCGATATGGCACTTAACACATTCGGTTTCAAACACATTATCCGCCTGCGCCGATCCTGACCCTATGAATACGGCTGCGGCTATCTTCAACGAAGAGTGAATAATGAATAGTAAAAAGTTTTGGTTTTTCATCTTACCTCTCCGTTTTTTATTTGCTATCCCATCTGATAGTCACTTTTGTCCACTTTCCAAGCTCAGAGCTAACTTTTATATCCATCCCGTAGTGGTCTATTATCCTTTTTACTATGCTTAGTCCTATCCCAAAACCCCCTTCGCTTTCATTGAATCTTGTATATCTGTCGAATATGGCAAGGATGTCCTCCTGGGCGATACCCACTCCGCTGTCTTCTACTTCGAGTCTGCCCTGTCCAAGACGCACTATGATCTGACCGCCTCTGCGATTGTATTTGATAGCATTGGAGATAAGATTGTCAATCACTCTCTCTATCATCCTTTTATCGGCCTTAAGTGCTGAAGCATGCAGCTCTTTCGACAACGTAAGCTTTTTAGATTGTATCAATATATCAAAATACTCCAACCTGCTCTCGACCAGTTGCTCCATATCCAGCAGCTCATCATCGGCAACCCTGTCAGACTCAAGCGTGACAAACTTAAGATCCTCATACAGGGTTGATACTGTTCTGGCGGCTATATTGATCCTGTTTAGTCTTTTGACATTGGACTCTTTCATCTGCGATACATCCATAGTCTCTATATTGGCAAGTATAGCACTTAGAGGGGTGTTAAGCTCATGAGTGGTGTCCTTGATGAACTGATCAAGAAGCAAGATCGAATCGTGCATGGGTCGCACAAAGAGTTTGGCCAGATACCATCCGATACCAAGAAGCAACAGTAATGCCCCCAGCCCGGACCACCATATGGTTTTCATCGTATTTGCAAACCACTCTTTATCCTCAGGGACCTCTATGATGAGATATTTGGCTCCCAGATAGTAATTATCGAGTATCTTGATGAAGTGTATCTTGTCGCCTGTTTTATGTATCTCCTCTTCGAGATCGACTTTGGGCTCTTTGAGAGTAGAGAATATCTTGACATATTCCAGATCGTATATCGCGCTCTCAAACCTCCCGTCTCTTGGATAGACATTATCCTTGGGGAAATGGTCGTGAAGCGTGTGGAGTCTTTTGATCTGATCGGCCGCATACTCCATGAGCTTGATACGATACGCAGAAAAAGCAAGCTTTTGCTGAGACTGATAATAATAATACCCACCGGCAGCTATCAACAGCGCCACCAGCAGAAGATATAGGGCAATAAAGCGAAAAAAGCTCTTTCGCTCAGAGCGCAGAAGCGTACTTGTAGCCCTGTTTTTTGATACTGACAATACGATCCTTTCCGATCAGTTTGCGAAGATTTTTGATATAAGTACGCAAACTTGCATCACTTGGCTCCTCATCGTAGTCCCATACTACTTTGAAAATCCTCTCATGTGATACCACCTCATCGGGGTGCTTCATAAAAAGCTTAAGAAGTTTGCCTTCCTTGACCCCAAGCTGAATTACATTCCCCTCCTTTACAAGTGCGTCGTTCTTGATGTCATAGTGTAGGCCTTCGTCTATCTCTATGATCTCCTTTTTTTCATGAAAAAAGCCTCTTTTTATCAGCGTTTCCACACGGATAAGGAGTTCTTTGAGCTCAAAAGGTTTGCGGATATAATCATCCGCACCGCTGGCAAATCCAGTCTCCAGATCATCAACGCTGTTAAGTGATGTGATATACACTGCCGGTGCGGTGACCCCCTGCTCTCTTGCTTCCTTGAGCAGTTCAAACCCATTGATACCCGGAGTATTGACATCAAGCAGCAACAGATCATATCGCTTCTCATAGAGCATATCCTGCGCCTCATGCCCGTCATACGCCGCATCCACCCTGTAGCCATTATCCTCAAGATAGTCTACAATAGTCTCGTTTAGATTGGCGTCATCTTCAAGTAGAAAAATATGTGCTTGCGCCATTTACGCGACTCCTGATTGTATTTGGTGATATTGTACCATTTATAGATGAGAAAATCATATTAAAATTTCTGATATAATGGCAACAATAAAATCAGCGGACGAGAAATATATAAATCTTTCCCATAATACTAAATGAGTAAATGAGTTGAAAAATAATGAAAAAAAGAATACTCCTTAACGGTGTCGGCAGGATCGGCAAGGCTATTGTGCGATTGCTGGAAGAAAACGATAATCTTGAGATAACAGCTATCAATGAGATCAACCCAAGCATAGAAAGCATCGCCTACTCTATCAACTACGACTCTACTTATGGCCATCTGAAAGACAAATTTAAGCCTGGCACAAACTTCATAAAAAACAACAACAGCAAAATAACCATTACTCACCGCCGCTCGTTGCAAGATATTGATACTACAGATATAGACATCATCATAGATGCCAGCGGAAGCAAACAAGATCCCAATATGCTGCGCTCTCTCGATGTAGAGGCGGTGTACCTGACCCATCCGGCAGCTTATGCTGATATCAATATCATACTAGGGGTCAATGAGGAGCAGCATGATCCTGCCAGGCATAAGCTCATCTCCACCAGCTCCTGCAATGCCACGGCTTTGCTGCCTCTGCTTAAACTTATAGACGATCACAACAAGATACTTTCCGGTAGCATCGTCACTATCCATCCGCTGCTAAGTCACCAGAAGGTGCTCGATAACGGATGTGTAGGGAGCGCGGACCGAGGCGTAGAGTGCAATCTGGAATTTGGCCGCTCTGCTGTCCAAAATATCATCCCCAGCCAAACCACCACCATAGAAGCATGCTCCTATGTGCTGCCAAAATTCAACCAAAGACTGATCGCTTCCAGCTCTCTGAGGGTCCCCACCCCTACAGTTGGAGCGATCAATATCACCCTGCAACTCCATCAAGAAACAAACGCCGAAGAGATCATGGAGATCTGCAGGCTTGCCGCCAAAGAACAAAAACACAAAATCATCCTCAACAACTACGCCCCGCTTGTCTCCAGTGACTTTCAAGCCCAGGAATACACCACCATCATCGATCACCGCTTCACGACCGTCACACAAGGCAGACTGCTCAATATGCTGGTCTGGTATGACAATGAGTGGGGGTACGCCTCGAAAGTCGTTGAGATCGTGAAAATGTATCAACAAGATCACAATCTGCATATATGATATGCCCGGATTTAATGGCGTCCAAAATATTTTGGGTCCGGCGCATGGACACCTTTTTTGATGGAACTATTTTCCCGATCTATCTGTCTTGCGAACGGCGGTTTAGGATGAGGAGGGCCGACTCAATAGCAGGCTTCCTATTCGGTACTCTTTTTCCCCAAGATAGTATGGCTTCCACCATTTGATCAGCATCGGCACACTGATATTGAGCAGGAAGATTGTGATCATCAGGGCGTAAAACTGCCCTGTTGTGATGAGCCGGTTCTCAACATACGCAATATCAATCACGATAAAAGCCAGCTCGGCACGCCCCAGCATTCCCAGCCCGATCATTACACTCTCGTGCCATTTGTATCCGCCGGTATACCGAGCCGAAACGGCAGCAGCAAACACCTGAAGCACAAGGACCATCACAAAAAGGATCAAGGCCATGGGGAGAATCTCAAGCAGCAGATCAAGCTCAAAAACAAGTTTGGTCCCCAGCATCACAAAAAAGATAGGACCAAAAATAGTAAAAGCAAGATGATTGAGTACCAGTTCGGCATCACGTTTATGGTTGGATAGCTTACTATCAAGCGTACACATAAAATACTCTTCTCTGAGAAAAAGTCCGGCAAAGTAGGCCCCAATCGCCGGATGAAAATTGAACGTATGCGCGATAGCACCAAACAGCATCGCCACAAAGATCATCACCAACGGAGTGAAACTCCCCTCGTAGGCCAGCAGCAGTTTGCGGATACCGAAATATTTTCGAACCACAAGCGCCGCCCGAAAAAGTCTGCCGTGCTCTTTATCTGCCTCATTGTGCAGACTGTCTGGGAAAAGGATCATCCCAATGAAAAGAATAATAAAGAAAAAGAGGACCACCTTAAGTAGAATAAGGCCGATATTGGCAGTGTCGATCGCTTCATCAGTAGTGCCCGAAAGGGCGATCGGGATAAGAATAGCTAGGCCGATCAGCGAGAGGATATCGTCCACAACCGCCGCAGTCATGATCCCAGTCGCCGCAGAGGTAGTATGAAGGTTTTCTGATTTTAGCGAAACCATTGTCAGGCTGACAGCAGTCGCGGTCATGGTGAGTCCCCAGATCATCGAGACATTGAAACCAAACCCAAATGCCAAGGCAGTAAAATACCCGGCCGCAAACGGAAAGATTGCACCGATGATTGCAATCCCCCAGCTGCGTCGCAGCCCGGCGGTGAAGTTGGCGATGTTCTCCTCAAATCCAAGTGCAAACATCACAAACACGATCCCCCAGTCTCCAATCGCTTCGAGTATTTCGTTCTCTTTGGGGAGAATATGCAGATTGGCCGCTAGCGAACCGAGGATAATCAACCACAAAACATCGACCGTTTTGGTTTTAAAAGAGAGTAATTTGGCAAAAAGAACGATCGCGAGGATGATCGAGCTGTAGACCCATAAGTGCTCCATGACGTATTCCCCGTAAATTTTTAGCGTATTCTATCTTATGCTGGCTGTAAGAAGGCCCACTGCTTACTGATACGGAAAAAGGTTTGCGGAGAGAGCCCCCGCTTTTTGGTTTACGCTTTGGCGATCGCCTGCGCTATCCACTGCTGCAGCTGAGCTGCCGGCAGTGCGCCGCTGATACGATCTACCTCTTTGCCGTTTTTGAAGACTATGGTGGTGGGGATAGATCGGATACCATACTGGGCTGCTATTTGTTGATTGCTTTCTGTATTTAGCTTGATAAACTGCGCCTTGAGAGGCATTGAGGCCGCAACCTGCTCAAACGCCGGGGCCATCATCTTGCACGGACCGCACCACTGAGCCCAAAAATCGACCACCACCGGCAGATCCGAGCCACCGACAAACTGCGCAAACCCTCTTGAGTCAACATCGACCGGCCTGGTATCCATCAATGAACTTTTACAATGGCCGCAGTTGGCTTTGACATAGCTGTCTTTGAGCGGTATTCTATTGATCTTTTGGCAATGTGGACACACTACATTGATAGTTGACATGAAACCCTCCATATTTTTTTGCAAGTATATCGATAATAAAGGACGAGATTTTTCTACCTATGTTGCAAAAACAAAAAATTTTATTTGATTAATCTCTTATTATGCTAATTATAAGAATAAAGTGCTAATATTTCATCGTTAAATGATAATGAATATCACAAATCATAAAAAGGAGTTATAATGTCAACAGAAACGAACGAAGAGATCGTTGAAGGACAGCCTCATCAGGTGAGCAACAGGCTCAAATATTTCCCCATCATGATGTTTGCTATATCAATGGGTCTTGGGGGGATTACAATCGCTTGGCAAAAAGCAGCCGAGATGCTCGGTACACCACACTATATCGGGCAGTATCTGTTATATGCCGAAACAGCGATTTTTGCCATTCTCGCTTTGACCTATCTTGTCAAATTCATGGTATATCCCAAAGAGGTGATCGAAGAGTGGCACCATCCGGTACGTATTAACTTTTTTGCTGCGATCTCCATCACGCTGCTGATGCTGGCTATTATCTACAAGCCTGAGTACAAACTCTACGCCAAATATTTCTGGTATGCGGGCACGATCCTCCATACCTACCTGACTCTATACACCATAAGTCGCTGGATCAACCACAACCAGGAGATCAACCACTCCAACCCTGCCTGGTTCATACCTATCGTAGGTAATTTGCTGGTGCCCGTGGGAGGGATAGGTTTTGTATCTAACAATATTTTAATGTACTACTTTAGTGTCGGACTTTTCTTCTGGCTGATTCTGTTTGCCGTACTGATCAATCGGATCATCTTCCACCATCAGCTGCCCCAAAAATTCATACCGACCCTGTTTATTCTTCTAGCGCCGCCGGCCGTAGCATTCATCGCCTGGTTCAAGCTCAACCATGGTATGGATAATTTTGGGATGGTTTTATTTAATATTGCAGTCTTTTTCTCTTTGTTGCTTGTTTTTATGTGGAGAAGTTTTATAGGCTTGAAGTTCTTCATATCCTGGTGGGCATTTGTGTTCCCTGTAGCTGCCATGGCCATAGCGGCTATGGTAGTATATCACAGTACCAAGGACACCTGGATGCTTTACGCATCTTATCTTTCACTGGGAGTGGCAACGCTTGTCATCCTTGTGGTTCTTGGCTTTACCCTCAAGTGCGCCCTAAAAGGGAAAATCTGCGTCCAAGAGTAGCAGCATGATACCCCCTTTTTTTATGGGGGAATCTATCTGATTCTTTCAAGAACATAGATCGGATTTGTCTTTGAAAGAGTCATCGGCTCTACAAATAAAAAAAGGATAATTATGACAAGCAAAACTATAAAAGAGACCTACCCCGTCCAAGTCGCTGAGATCTCCAAGAGTGAATCGCGTTTTGAAAATACTGACGGGATCATTGCCTACTTGCACGAGATCATAGAAAAGCACCCGGTAGCACGCTATCTTGGCATATTTGACCATTACAGCCACACCAAGGAGCTCCCTGATCATGAGATGAACGATAAAATCCTCGATGTCAAGCTCATTATGTTCTGCTTTGGCAAAGACCTCCCCATCCCGGAGATCGCCGCGATCCGTCCGCGCAGCATTGCGGTGGTCGAAGAGGCCGATCGCTTTGTCGTGACTTTCCAGGATGCGCCCAACCCTCAGGCACACGATGCCATGATCCAATGGGTCAAAGGTATACGAAAATAACCCTCTCCCCCGTGACGATCAAGCGCACGATCGTCGCGGCCACCACGATCAAAAAGAACACACGGATAAACCCCTCATTCTGCTGAAGCATCAGCGTCGATCCGGCAAATGCCCCTGCTATCTGACCCGGCCCCATCAAAATACCATCATTCCCACGGCTACAAGCAGCAAAAGCGCCATGATCAGATTGAATATCCTCATCTGCATAGGATGAGACAAAAATCTTCCTATCTGTTTGCCCAAAAGTGCCCACAACGTAATAGCTGTAAAGATACTTATCATTGACAGTACCACCGCAACAGCCAGGCTCGAAGCAAAATGATCTGGTGCCATATATACAGTGACTGTGGTTATTGCCCCTGCCCAGGCTTTGGGATTGATCCATTGGAATGCTACAGATTCCCAGAAACTTATCGGTGCTCTCTGCCTATCCGAGTCTATTGGCTGGTTTATAGGAGTAGTGGCTATGCGAAAAGCCAGATATATGATATATGTGATGCTGATAATTTTAAGAAACATATATACTTCATGGTATCTATCCATGATCGGTTTGAGTACCAGGCCTATGAGGATCAGCATCACCGGAAATCCAACCAGTACTCCAAATAAATGAGGTGTGACTTTTTTAAAGCCATGGTTGAATCCGATTGTCATAGCAATGATATTATTAGGTCCCGGGGTCAGACCGGCTACAGCAATGAATAAGAAAAGTGCTACAAATCGATCCCAACCCACAAAACACCCTTTTTTTTGATAGATTATAACAGATTATTAAATAAGATTGGGATATAATTATCAAGCCCAAATTCAACATGTCCTCCCCCTAATGTAATTGTATTAACACTTGTTGGGTTTGGGCTGCTGTATAGGTTTTTGACAATTTATTGACTAACTATCAGTATACTTGCAATCTACCCGAAGACTAAACGTTTGTTACTCCCCAAGTCATATCCCTTGTTGGTCTTCGGGGTAGGCTTTATCTTTTATTTTTTATTTCTCTTTCGGAACAAAATCCTATAAAATATGATTCTTGACTTTTACTTGACATAAAAATGTTATAATTGCACTCTACCTGGAAACGGGATCTATTCTCCCCAGATTTCAATAGATCCCTTCCGGGATAGATTTTTTTGACTCTTATATGCTCTGCAAAATTCTTTTTGGTTTTAATATTGATAATCTATAAATTATGATATATAAAGAAATGTGAAAGATATAAGTCTCAGCCCCTGTGCCCTTCTTTTTATAAAGGGGAGGAGGAAAATGCTTTAGAAAGTTATTCTTCAGGCACAGGAGACCGATAAGCGTATTATGCTCCGTGAAGGTAAATTGAAGGTAAATATAAGTGAGGGTTAATATCTGATTTCAAAACCATCATATACTATATCATCTTCTTCAAGAATTTCTATCTCAATATCTTCAACATCACTCATTGGTGAGCCGCTTCTGAGTATGTTTTGGACCTTTTCTATATCATCAAAGATACGCGCTACCACCTCTACTCGACCATCGCTTAGATTGCGGACATATCCTTGGATCCCCATACGCATCAGGGCCTGGGATACAAATTTGCGATAATAAACATGCTGCACTTTGCCGCTGATAAGAAATCTATAGCTCTCCATACTCTTCCTTCAGGTTCTCAAGAAAAGATATGATCCTGTCGTGAAAAATCCCATCTTCTTCATCCTGGATACATTCTTTGAGTAGTGAAAACAATTTGATATCTATTTTCTTGGTAAATCTGGGGTTTTGTTTGACATCTTCATAGATACTTTGTATCAAACTGTCATAAACCAGATTGTTGCGCTCAGTGATCTTATCGTAGAATTCATCCACCGCTTCAAGCAGAATATTGGCTCTGTCTGAATCATCAGGATATATCGCATGCGCAATTTGGCGCAGCTTATCTCTTTCGCACTCATTTATTGTCTCGCCGTTGCCAAGTACCAGCAAAGTCAGCAGTTTAGCGCGAAAAGCAAGAGAGTCGCTGTGATATACCAGTATTTCACGAAACATATTGATAAGTTTATGCTTCAGCGATGTGGACATGGCGCTCCTTTGTGACAGAAGAAGACTATAAAGCCCTCTTCACAAATTAGATTTTTGGACCGGCAGACGAGTAGTCAAATTCGCTGCCGCGATCATTGTATCTTTCAAAGTTTTTTATGAACATGCCGGCTAACTTGGCCAAAGTAGCATCATATGCCTCTTTGTCATCCCACGTATTGCGGGGATTGAGTACTGCATCATCAGCTACGCCCTCAAGATGCTTTGGTATGGCCAGATCAAAAACAGGAAGTGTTTCAAACTCGGCCTCATTGATAGAGCCGTTGAGTATGCCGTTGATGCATGCTCTGGTATCTTTGATACTCATTCGCTTGCCTACTCCGTAAGGACCTCCGGTCCAGCCTGTATTGACCAGATATACATGGACATCGTGTTCATCAATTTTTTGACCGAGAAGCTTGGCATAATCAGTCGGATGTAGAGGCAAAAATGCCTCGCCAAAACAAGCCGAGAATGTAGCGACCGGCTCAGTGATACCTCTCTCTGTGCCGGCTACTTTGGCTGTATAGCCGCTAAGAAAATAGTACATCGCCTGCTCTTTGGTCAGTTTGCTCACCGGCGGCAGCACGCCAAAGGCGTCTGCTGTAAGGAAGATGATATTGTTTGGATGTCCTGCCATAAGGCTTGGTTCGTGATTGGCTATATGCTCTATCGGGTATGAAACGCGCGTATTTTCTGTCTTGGAGTCATCTGCAAAATCAATCACACCATTTTCATCGGCTACCACATTTTCCAAAAGTGCATTCTCCTTGATGGCTCCAAATATCTCCGGCTCACTCTCGGCGTCGAGATTGATCACTTTGGCATAACATCCACCCTCAAAATTGAATATACCTTCGTCATCCCATCCGTGTTCATCATCACCGATGAGAGCTCTCTGCGGATCGGTAGAGAGAGTGGTCTTGCCGGTACCTGAGAGGCCGAAGAAAAGACAGACATCGCCTTCTTTGCCCACATTGGCAGAACAATGCATAGAAAGCTTGCCTTCAAGCGGCAGCCAATAGTTCATCATGGAAAAGATACCTTTCTTGATCTCTCCTCCATACCATGTTCCGCCTATGACAGCTGTCCCCTCCTCTATATTAAATGCCACAAAAACTTCAGAGTTTAAGCCATGTTTTTTATAATCCTTATCTACTGTTTTGCAGGCATTGTAGAGTGTAAAGTCCGGCTCGAAATCCTCAAGCTCCTCCTCAGTAGGAAGAATGAACATATTGGAGATGAAGTGTGCCTGCCATGCTATCTCGGTAACAAATCTGATAGCCTTGCGGCTGCTTGGACTCGCTCCGGCATACGCATCTACTACAAAAATATCTTTGCCCGATAGCTGCTTGATTGTTGTAGCCTTGAGATCGTTATATACCTCAAGTGATATAGGCTGGTTGATATCACCCCATGCTATATATTGGTTTGATGGGGGCTGATCGACGAAGTATTTGTCCTTCGGACTACGACCGGTGAAAATGCCGGTATCGACCATAGCGGTTCCATTGTCGCTAAAAGCCACCTCCCCGCGACTTTTCTCAAGCTCTTTGAGTTCTTTGTAGTCAGGGTTATAAATCACATTGCCGATCGACTCAAGTCCCAATTTGTCCAGACCCTTGGGGGTTTTTGTGCTCATGTTTTCCTCTTTGTCTTTGTTTGAAACGTTTTTTCTATTTGCCGTCCAGATGATCAGCCAATCTCTGAAGCTTGGCTTTGTAGGCTTCCGGGTCAAAGTCCTTGACTCTTGCTACGCCGTCCTCTACAGCAGCCTGAGCTACGGCTGATGCCACATACACCAAAACTCGACGATCAAACGGTGAAGGGATGATGTACTCAGGCCCAAAGCTCATATCGTCTCTACCGTGAGCTTTTTGGACATGCTCAGGAACCGGTTCTTTGGCCAGAGCTGCCAAAGCCCTGGAGGCTGCCATTTTCATATTTTCGGTGATCTTGGTGGCTCTCACATCGAGTGCACCACGGAATATCTGCGGGAAGCCGAGCACATTGTTGACCTGGTTGGCAAAGTCGCTCCTGCCGGTGCCTATGATCACATCCGGACGAGCCTCTTTGGCAAGCGGAGGCATGATCTCCGGTACCGGATTGGCGCAGGCAAATATGATAGGGGACTCTTCGCTCATAGTCTTGACCCACTCCGGTTTGATCAGATCAGGACCCGAGAGACCAAGGACCATATCTGCGCCTTTCATCGCATCCTCAAGCGTGCGGTCATCAGTATCAAAGGCAAACTGTTGCTTGTATTTATTTAGATCATCGCGACCGCTATGGATGACACCTTTTGAGTCAAGCATGGTGATGTTTTTGACTCCCAGCTGCTTGTACATATTTGCGCACGCTATCCCTGAAGCGCCGGCACCGATGACGACTACTTTGAGGTCTTCTACAGGCTTACCTGTCATCTCAAGTACATTGATCAAGCCTGCAGTGGTGATAACGGCTGTGCCGTGCTGATCATCATGAAATACCGGCACATCACAGATCTCTTTGAGACGATCTTCTATCTCAAAGCATCTGGGAGCAGAGATGTCTTCAAGGTTGATCCCACCAAAAGTGTCGGCTATACGAGCTACCGTCTCTACGATCTCATCTGTATCGGTAGTATTGAGTTCTATATCTATCGCATCGACATTGGCAAATGTCTTGAAAAGAACAGCTTTGCCTTCCATAACAGGTTTGCCGCCCAGTCTGCCTATATCTCCCAGACCTAAAACAGCCGTACTGTCGGTAATGACCGCTACGAGGTTGCCCTTGTTGGTGTATTCGTATGCTTTTTCGACATCTTTTTCTATCTCAAGGCACGGATACGCCACACCCGGACTGTATGCCATAGCAAGCTCATGTTCAGTATTGCAGGGCTTTGTCAGCAGTGTTCCTATCTTTCCGTTGGTATCAAATTCGTTTTGAGCACGGTGATATTCAAGAGACTCTTGTTCAAAATCGGCCATAATTTCTCCTTTGGGGTTTGTGTGTACTGAAAATAGCAGCCCAATTGTAATCAAATTTATTTAAAAATAGATAGCAAAACGCCAGCTGCCACAGCAGAACCTATTACACCTGCTACGTTTGGGCCCATGGCATGCATCAGCAGGATGTTGCCCGGTTTCTCCTCGGCTCCGACTTTGCTGACGACCCGAGCGGCCATGGGTACGGCGGAGACTCCGGCAGCTCCGATGAGCGGGTTGATCGGTTCTTTGGAAAAACGATTCATGATCTTGCCCATGATCACTCCAGCAGCAGTGCCGACCCCAAATGCAACAAGCCCTATGATCATGATCCCAAGTGTCTCGGGCACGAGAAATTTATCTGCCTGAAGCTTGGAGCCGACACCAAGACCAAGAAATATAGTAACAATATTGATCAAAGAGTTTTGCATCTCTCCTGAGAGTCGATCGACTACACCTGATTCTTTAGCGAAGTTTCCAAATGCAAAAGCGCCCATCAGGGGTGCGGCATCCGGCAGGATCAAGGCTATCATCATGATTACTACAAGCGGAAATACAAGTTTTTCCAGTCTATGCACTTTTCTTGTGGTTGTCATCACGATTTGTCTCTCCTCCTTGGTGGTCAAAGCCTTCATAATAGGAGGCTGAATCACCGGCACCAAGGCCATATACGAGTAGGCTGCTACTGCGATAGCGCCTAGAAGTTCCGGGGACAAAGCAGAAGCAATGAAGATAGAAGTAGGACCGTCTGCTCCGCCTATAATACTGATCGATGCACACTGTTTCATGGTATAGTTGAATATATCTGTATATTGCGAAAGTGCGGCAGCACCCACAAGTGAACCAAATATCCCAAACTGCGCCGCTGCGCCCAAAAGTGCAGTCTTGGGATGTGAAAGCAAAGGGCCAAAATCGGTCATTGCCCCAACCCCCATAAAGATCAATAATGGGAAAAATTCATTGGCTATACCCATATTATAAATGATCCCGAGCAGCCCGTGTTCACCTGTCATGTTAGCAATCGGGATATTGGCAAGTAAGCCGCCAAACGCAATAGGAAGCAGCAGCAAAGGCTCAAACCCTTTGGCAACAGCAAGATAGAAGAGCAAAAAGACGACAACAAACATTATCGCTCGCCCCCAACTCTCATACCACGCTATATCTACCTGCTTGCCTCCAATGGTTTTGACCTCATGTTTGGGTTTGAGGATAGCGCTAAGGCCCGTGGTGCCGAAAAAATCGCTCAGTAGCCTGCCCATACTTTTGGATTCAAACTTTTCTTCCTGGGCTTGAGTTACAGAAACCATATTCTCAGATGATTTGGCAAGAGCAAAAGCACCAAAAGCTATTGAAGCCAAAAGCAGAGTAAATAATATCCGTCTCATTTTTCTACTCTATTTGAGTGTGGCCAGCAGTTGTCCGTCCTGGACGCTGTCGTTGACAAGCACATCAACAGATGCAAGAGTACCTGCCTGGGGTGAAGCTATCTCTATCTCCATCTTCATCGCTTCAAGCACCATTATAGTCTCCCCCTCTTTTACACTCTCACCCGGAGCCTTGAGCACCTTCCATACATTGCCCGGAGTTTGCGATCTTATCTCCAGGCTCCCTTTTGAATCTGTTTGGACCGGGGCTTTGTCTTCTTTGGGCGCAGGAGTTGGAGCCACTTCTATATTGCCGTCACCTTCACTGACTTGCACGCTGTACTGCTTACCATCTACGACCACTGTATAATTGCCTGCCATTTCTGCTCCTTGGGTTTGTTTCTTTTCGTTGCTTTTCTTTCTTACCATCAGGGGTGATTCGCCTTTGAGGAACGCTATACCTTTCTTGTCTCCTGCGCAAGCGATGAAGATATTCTCTTCACTTGCTTCAAGCCCTTCTTCCTCAAGCACCTTCTTCCAATATGCTATCGACTTTTTCTCATCAGCATCGGCTATATCCAGAGGATTTTCGGTAGTTGGCTCTAATTTTAGTTTTTGACTTGCTAGCTTGATTATCTCCGGATCAGGCTCTACAGGTGTGCGGCCGAAATATCCGAGCACCATCCTGCCGTAACCCGGAGCTATCTGCTTCCATGGGCCAAACATCACATTGGCATATGCCTGTTGCCAGTAAAACTGCGATACCGGAGTGACGGATGTGCCGTACCCTCCCCGCTCTACTACTTCAGTCATTGCGTGTATCACTTGATCAAATTTATCCAGATTGCCCTCGTCTCTCATCATCTGAGTATTGGCGGTCAATGCACCTCCGGGCATAGGAGCAAACGGAATGATGGGATTGACCTGTGTAGCCTCAGGCGGTATGAAATAATCATTCAGGATCTGCTTAAATCTCTCTTCGTATCTAAGTACTTTGTCGATTTTTAGATCACCGAGATTATATTCGCTCCCTTTGGTAGCATGCAAGAGAGTCAATATATCCGGCTGGCTCGTACCGCCGCTAACAGGTGCTGCGGCTAGATCGATACCGGTTACACCGGCCTCAAGAGCCGCAAGGTACGCTGCTACGCTCACGCCGGCAGTCTCATGAGTATGGAGCCGCAGACGCACACCTTCGCCCAGCAGACGTCTTGCCATTTTGATGGTCTCATATACTTTTTGCGGACTTGAAGTGCCGCTGGCATCCTTGAATGTGACTCGATCAAACGGCAAACCGCTATCAAGTATATCTCTGAGGGTCTTTTCATAAAACGCCACATCATGCGCTCCGCTGCATCCAGGCGGCAGATCCATCATGGTCACTACCACTTCATGATTCATGCCGTATTTCTTGATACACTCACCGCTATACTCTAGATTGCGCACATCATTAAGCGCATCAAAGTTTCTGACGGTGTTGACACTGTGTTTGGCAAAAAGTTTGGCAAAAAGTTCTATCATCTCTCTACTGCCGGTATCGAGCATCACAGTATTGATCCCGCGGGCAAGTACTTGAAGATCGGCTTTGGGGCCGACGATCTCCCGGAATTTGTCCATCATCTCAAACGGATTTTCACGCAGATAAAACAGAGGTGCCTGGAAGCGCGCCCCGCCACCAAATTCAAAGTGGTGCAATCCTGCCTCTACAGCTGCCTCAACAGCCGGGAAAAAATCATCCATCAATACTCTGCCGCCAAAGACAGACTGGAATCCATCCCTGAAACTTGTGTCCATCACATCGATGTATTTTTTTGCCATTTCGAAGCCTTATTTGCTTTGTTTGTTCTTGCGAAATTCTGTAACAGCGGCTATAATAGCAGCAACTCTTGCTTTTTCGGCATCATCTTGGGGTATATATATTGTAGCTGGTGTTTGTTTGTCAGGGAAGTATTTGGTTATGATAACCTGCTGTAATTTCATCATTTGTACCAATAATGCCAAAAATACAAAGACCACACCCATGCCTAAGACCATAAATTTGAGACCTTCAGCTACAAGATTGACCTCCATGCTATTTCCTTGAACAACTCGATTTACTTGGTACAATTGTAGGATAGTTTGGACTTAAAATGGCTTAAAAAGCAACTTTTATCTTTGCCTTTTTCTCTTATTGCTTTTGTTGCTTTTGTTTTGCTTTTCTTCCTCTTGATAATTTCTAATCAGTTTATCCACAGAGTGCTCATCGTATCCGATCTGCCCGCCCATACCTGTTTGAACCTGCTCTACCATATATGAGAGGGCTTTTTTGATAAATATGCTTTGGTCAAGGTCGGACAAAGCCGAAAGAACTCGATCTATTTCGGGATGTATAGCGGTCTCCTCAAGTGCCTGGAGGACGAACTCTATGGTATCGTTATCTACTCCACCTTCACTTGTGATGGTCTCAAGATGCATATCTGCACCCACATCTTTTTTGATACGCATAAGCTCTCTAAACTCTTCGGTACTTACCAACGTAATAGCTTGTCCGGTTTTGCCGGCTCTTCCAGTACGGCCTATCCGGTGCACATAACTCTGTGGATCAAAAGGTATGTGGTAGTTGAAAACATGAGTAACCCCCTTGACATCAAGCCCTCTTGCGGCTACATCAGTCGCTACAAGTATCTTGGTCTCATTGCGGCGAAATGATTTGACTATCGCATCCCTGTCTGTCTGCTCCATATCCCCATGTAATCCTGCAGCATTAAATCCAGCCTCCTGCAAAAGCTGAGATACTCTGTCCACCTCCCTTTTCATGCGGCAAAATATCAGGCACTTGTCGTAGTTTTCTCTTTGAAGCAGTTTGACTATGGCATCATCTCTTTGGTTCTCATTTATCACATAGTAGCGCTGTTCTATGACATTATTGGTCGTCGCTTCATCGCCTACTACAGAGATGAATTCCGGCTCATAGAGTATCTGCTCGGCAAGTTGCTTGATAGGCTCTGGCATAGTGGCAGAAAAAAGAAGTGTTTGGCGATTTTGGGGGATATACTCAAATATCTCCTTGATATCATCCAAAAATCCCATATCAAGCATCTCATCAGCCTCATCAAGCACTACTATCTCAGGGTTAAGGACATCTATCTTGCCCTTTTTATATAGATCCTTAAGTCTGCCTGGAGTAGCCACTATCACTTGGGTGCCTTTGTGTATCAAGGCTATCTGTCTGCCATACCCTACTCCTCCGTATATCGCCAGAGTACGAATGCCGGCAAATCTGCCTAGATAATATATCTCATCACTTACCTGTGTAGCAAGCTCTCTTGTAGGCGTGATTATTAGAGCCCTTTCTATCTCGTTTTTGGCAAGCATATCAATAATAGGTAGCCCAAAGGCCGCGGTCTTGCCGGTCCCCGTATGAGCTTGACCCACCAGATCACGCCCCTCTATGATCAAGGGTATCACCTCTTTTTGGATCGGACTAGGCTCCTTGAAGCCTGCTATCCTGATACCCTTGAGCACATCCTTGTGAAAGTCAAAATCATTAAACTTCATTATTATTCCTTTTAAATCATATATAACAAAACAGCGCCAAGCAAGATACGGTATATCCCAAACGGTACAAAAGTAAAGCGGGACAAAAATGCAACAAAGAGCTTGATAGTGATCCATGCCACAGCAAAGGCCACAGCAAATCCGATAGCAAATGCCCCCCAGTTGGCATTGGCAAAGTCTTGATAATGCTTGAATAGATCATATCCGCTTACTGCTGCCATTACAGGGACTGCAAGCAAAAACGAAAACTCTGCAGAAGTCTTGCGATCAAGCCCCGCCAACAACCCGCCTATGATCGTAGCTCCCGCTCGGGAGGTACCCGGGATCAGCGCAAATACTTGCGCAATGCCTATCCATATTGCTTGAGTCCAGCTGACGCTGTCCACATCGGTAGTATGGGGATCTTTATCGCGATAAAAATACTCAACCACCAAAAATACTACACCGCCTATGATAAACATCCACGCCACTACCTGCACACTAAATAGTGCCTTGATCTGATGGCGAAAGATAAATCCCACGATACCAAGCGGTAAAAATGCAGCGATCAGCTTGCCCCACAACACTTTTTTGGAGAATTTAAGTTTGGAACTGTATATCAGTATCACAGCCAATATAGCTGCAAACTGTATGATCACCTCATAGGCTTTGGTCAAATCATTCTCAGCTACACCTAGATACTTGGCGGCTACTATCATATGCCCGGTTGAGGATATAGGCAAAAACTCCGTAAAACCCTCGATAATCCCGATGATCACCGCCTGAAAAATATCCATATATCAATTCCTTTGGAAAATCGTATTATGTGTTTGTGCTATGTGTTACGATAACTCGTCCAATACGCAATACTTAACACGTAGCATGTAACACTATCTTAGGTCATCTTGGCAAAATAGCTTTCGTCCTTGGCAAGCAGTTCCCGCGGTGTGCCGCTGTCGATAACTGTACCTTCTTCGAGTACATATATATACTCAGCCTGCCTGATAGTGCTTAGCCTATGCGCTATAGTGATAACTGTCTTGGGCGCAAGGTACTCTCCAAGCGCCTCAAAAAGCCTCACTTCTGTGTGTACATCCAGAGCCGAAGTAGATTCGTCAAACACTACTATCTGCGGATCGCGAAGTATCATTCTAGCAATCGCCACTCTTTGTCTCTGGCCACCGCTTAGTTTGATACCATCCTTGCCCACCATCGTATCAAGCCCCTCTGGTAGATTGGATACCACACTATCCAGCTGCGCGATATGGATCGCTCGCGCAACAACCTCATCGCTGTAGTCATCTCCCAGCGAAAGATTGAACCGCATTGTATCATTAAACAGCTTGGGATGTTGCAATACCATATATGCGTGAGTGCGTATAGTGGCCGGATCGAGCTTGCTGCCAGGTACTCCATCATAATATATCTCGCCGCCGCCAATCGGGTAGAACCCTACGATCACATTTGCCAGCGTAGTCTTGCCTGATCCGCTGGGACCGACTATAGCCACCTTTTGAGCAGGATCAATATGAAGATTAATATTTTTTAATATCTGCTTATCTGGGGTATATCCGAACGACAAATCCACAACTTCTATCCCGATAGCCTGCTTCCCTGTTAATGGGGTCTGATCCGCAAATGATTCATCTGCTCCATCCAATCGATGGGTAGACAAATCATCCGAGGTCGTAGTCTCCCGCTTCATCGCAAATATCTCGTTGATCCGCTTGCAGGCGGCTTTGGCATTGGAGAGTGCATACTGGAATCCTATGATATCCTGAGTAGGAGTCATCATGATCCACAGATAGCCAAATATTGCCAGCATCAGCCCCACACTTAGATCGCTATAGGCCACTACCCAGATACTTACGGCTCTAAATACCTCATATCCGCTCAAAAAAACCAAAAAAGAAACTCTCATGGCTCTGTCTGAACGCCAGGAAAACTCCACTGATCTATCCTTGAGTTCTTGGGCTCTGGAGAGTATCTTGCCAAAAAAATACTCCTCTTTGTTGGCCGCTCTTACCTGATGAAACAGCTCAAGAGTCTCACTGAGAGTCGATTGGAACATCTCTACGGCTTTATTCTCCTCCCGCTTGAGCTTGCCGACGTTGCGAGCCAGTTTGGCGGTAAAAAGCACCACTATCGGGTTTGTAATAAGTATAAAAAGAGCAAGTTTCCAGTGGATCAAAAGTAGCACTACGGCTGTAAAAAGCAGTATGAGTATGGAGATGACAAACTTGCTTACAGTAGTGCCGATAAAAGTATCGACTGTCTGCACATCGGTCACAAGCTTGCTTGTGACAGCTCCAGGAGCCATAGTCTCGTACTCAGAAAGTGATACGTGCTCAAGATGCTTAAGCGCGTCGCGACGCAGCTTGTACGATATATCTTTGGATATACCCAGAAACGTCCTTACTTGCGCCACATTGAGCACTACCCCAAGGGCTCGCATCAACAGTGTAAGCATCAAGAAAAACAGCAGATATCCGGTCACGCTCATAGGCATTATATGCTCTGCCACCCACCCTGTCATCACGTGACTTTTGTGCAGCAGCAGTTCATCTACCAACACAGGGATAAATAGAGGGATAATCACCGTCAGCAAAGTAGCGATAATGGCAAACAAATTGCCTCTTAGCAGCTTAGTACGGTATGATAGAGCCTGAGAGAGGAGACGTTTGACGGTGCAGCGATTTGGTTCCATGTATATCCGTATTTTTAGAGCGAATTATAGCATATGATTTTTTTCTGTATCGATTTGGTATAATACCCATATGAATACAGATTATTTCTCTACAGACTATCAAGAGGCGCGCGAAAGATTTTTGAGAGCTTCGATACTTGCGGGAGCAAAAACTCTCTCCTATAAAGTTTTCAACGATACGCATAGAGATCTTTATATGGATATAAGCATCATTGGCCGCGACAACGATCCAGCTATCACTGTCTCTTCAGGCGTGCACGGAGTGGAGGGCTTTTTTGGCTCAGCTGTTCAGCTGGCTTTGCTCGATAGCTTAGCTAAGAAAGCTTTATCTGACAATATCCGTTATATACTGATCCATGCGGTCAATCCATATGGATTTGCTCATATCAGGCGAACAAATGAAGACAATATAGACCTCAACCGCAATTTTTTAGAGGACTTCAAGCAACTTCCCAAAACACCTGATCTTTACGAGCATCTAAATAAATTTCTCAATCCCAAGTCGCCTCCAGATAGGGATGCTTTTTTGCTCAAAGCTATATGGCTGATTCTAAGATATGGCAAAGCAAATATAAGTGCGGCTATCGCCGGAGGGCAACATGAGTATCCGCAGGGGCTTTTTTTTGGGGGTTCAAAGCCTTCGGCATCTGCTAAAATCATTTTTGAGAACAGCCATGAATGGATCGGCAATAGCCCCGGGATCATCCATATTGATCTGCATACAGGGCTGGGCAAAAGAGGTGATTACAAACTGCTTGTACTTGAGAGTAAAAATTCAGATTCTTTTGGACGATACAGGAAGGTTTTTGATTCTTCCCGCGTCCAGTCTCTCGATGATCCTGACGGCGTGGCATATCCTGCTGCAGGATTATTTGGGAAATGGATGGTCGATAGATTCGGCAAGGATAAGTATAGGTTTGCTGCTGCCGAGTTTGGAACATATCCATCCATGAAAGTCCTCTCTGCCTTGCGAGATGAAAACAGAGCACACCACTATGGAACAAAAAACGACCCGTCCACCCAAAAAGCAAAATCAGATCTTATGGAGGCTTTCTGCCCGAGATCAGAAAAGTGGCGAGCAAAGGTCGTCGATACGGGACTAAATATCATTCAGCAGGCCAAATCGGGTTTAATGCAAGATAAATTCGGTATATTATCAAAATAATTCGCTTCTTTACCCATATGGCGATATAATACAGCAACCATTTTAAGGAATATCTGATATGCAATATTACAATTACATCCTGGCTTTTCATGTTGTGTCGATCATCTCGTGGATGGCGATGCTCTTTTATCAGCCCAGACTCTTTGTGTATCATGTCGAGCACAAGGACAAAAAAGACTTCACCGATATCATCGAAATACAGGAGCAGAAGCTATACAAGATAATAGGTTTTCCTGCTTTTGTGGCATCATTGCTAAGTGGGCTTACCCTTCTATGGCTCAATCCTGCGCTACTCCATCATAACTGGATGATCCTCAAGCTGATTTTGGTAACACTGCTGGCAACCTACAGCCTCAGCCTAGAATACTTCCGCAAGAAGCTTGCCAGCGGCAAATGTACTAAGAGCGGTCAATTCTTCCGTGCTTACAACGAAGTCCCCACACTGCTATACCTGCTTATAGTCCCATATGTCATCGTCAAATCCACTCTGCCTCTATACAGCCTGATTATCATCGCATTGTTTGGGTTTATTATTTACAAGATCGCTACTCTCAAAAAGGATATCACATAAAAAACTTATCTACGCTATTTTGGCTATTGTATTATCGGTGACTACTGCCGGCATATACAAGTTTGACTACCTAAGCTCACAATGCGGATATGACGCGGACGGCAATCCTATCCCTGCTCAACAATCTTCAGCACTCCGCTTAGATCCTTGTCCGTAATCACATGTGTCGCCTGATCTACAAGAACAGGATGGGCCCTGAAAGCTACACGCGTATCAGCATGGGCAAACATACTCAGATCATTGGCCCCGTCGCCCACTACAAGTGTATCTTTGTGACTAATTCCCATAAGTTTCTGTAGCCGCTCGAGCATATCCCCTTTGGCTTGACCATACATCATCTCACCGCCCACTTCGCCGGTAAGCTTGCCATCCTCATCCACATATAAAAAATTGGCAAAATCGGCATCTATACCCAACTTCTGGCTCATAGGCCTGGTTGCCTGCCTGAAGCCTCCGGAGAAACATACCACCTTATATCCTTGCTCTTTGAGGCCACTGACGGCTTCCGGAGCACCCGGCATCATCGGCAAATTGGCGCATATCTCTTCAGCTACCCTTGCATCAAGCCCTTTAAGGAGTCTGGCGCGCGCCACAAGTGAGGCAAAAAAGTCCATCCTCCCGGCCATTGCCTCCCTGGTAATGGCGGCCACCTCGTCCATTAAACCAAGAGGCTTGGCAAAAAAGTCGATAGTCTCTCCATCCATCAAAGTCGAATCAAAATCAAATACAGCCAGTTTCATATGCGCCTTTGTCTATGTATCTTTTGGATAAAATTATACCCAAACAACCCAAAGCGGAGTCTATATGTTTAAACAATTTTGCGAGACACTTACCGGTGACAGGCCGTTCATATCTGTTGAGATCAACCCGCCTCATGGTGCCAGCATAGCCCAAACTATCGATGATATTAAAAGATATGAACTTCATAAAAAAGTATCTGCGTTTTCTGTGACTGACAATGCCCTGGCACGCCTAAAGATGTCGGCTGTACTCTCTGCCATCAAACTCCAGCAGGAGTTCGATCTGCCGATAATCGCCACTATGAGTATGCGTGACCGCAACAAGCTCTCTTTGCAGTCTGAGCTGCTTGGAGCCAACGATTTTGATATCCGACTTATCCTTGCCCTGACAGGTGATCCTGCCAAGCTCTCCGATCAACCGGAAGTCAAAGGTGTGTTAGAGCGCGACAGTACCTTGCTGCTAAGCATCATCTATCGCCTCAACAACGGCACTGACTACTCCGGTCAGGAGCTAGATCCCAAGCCCAAGCCCATCTACCCCTTCGCCGTGAGCGACGCGACGGCCAAAAACATGAAAAACCTCCTCAAACGGATGGTCAAAAAACTTGACTACGGCGCCAGAGGGATATTTACCCAGCCGGTATTTGATATCAATAATGCTAAAGAGCTCATAGAGATATTCGAAGAGGCCAAAAGCCTCAGTATCAGAGACAGCGCCAAAGAAGCCAAACTGATCCTAGGTCAGTTCCCCATAGTACGAGCCCGCACCGCCACATTTATCAACGACAAGGTACCGGGCATCCACGTCCCCAAAGCCATCATAGACGAGATGAACCTCGCGGCGATGGATGGCGCAGGCAAGCAACAAGAGGTAGGCTTCGCCCTCTCCAAGCATATATTTGACGAGATGGTGAAACTGCATGGGAATGTGCACCTAATGACGCACAACAGATTTGAGCTGTGTTCGGAGATTATTGGGTAGCGCATGGTGTGTAGATTATTGGTCATTTGATTATTTGCTTATTAAACTGCCAATATTTTTTAACTCAAATAGCAAAAAAGGACAATTTTGGCATTACTATTTTTTATTGTTGCAAGTATTTACCTTGTATCGCTCAATATTGTTACATCTTATAGAGTAATAAAATACGAAAATTACTCTTTATTTCAAAAACTGTTCCTATTGATATTGATCTGGATTTTGCCTCTGATTGGCGCCATTGTTTCAGCCTCTTTGATCAATCCCGTAGAACCAAAGGGATTTTTTCGTCATCACCCCCTCATTGCTTCTATCTTTGGCTTTTTATTTATTGTCGAATACAAACGCAAGAAAAATATATCCGGTTATCCATCTGATTCTAACCTCTATGGGCCTGACGCAGGTCCGGAATGGAGGGAGATCAATCATGTAGATCCTTTTGCCGACTTTGGAGGGGATGGAGGAGGTGAATAGTTGTGAAGAGTGCCCAAATATACTCTATCAAATAGGTTCACAGGGTGCGCTTGGACATATCGATTCTGCCCCACACCACTGCACCGACTCGATTTTTTGCGTGATATTGTCTGGCTAGACACACCCCGATCTACAGCTCTCCTGCCTAAATATCGGTAATACCGCATTAATGTCACATCAAAAAGGCGGATATGGAATCCGCTCCTACGCAATACGTTTATGCGACAATCTAAAGGGACTGATCCAGTATCTCCCCTAACATGTCCGTTAGCGCAACGGTCCCACCTGCTTCAACAACCCGCCCACAATCCTCTCCGGCCCCTGCACCAGCAGTGGATGTTTGCGCGGATCAAGCCAGCGGATGATCGTCTTGATCTGCGATTCGCTCATGACGGTGCATCCGGCGGTGGGGCGGGATTTGATATGTAGGAAAATGCACGATCCGGCTCCCCGTTTGGTTTTGGATGTGCCAAAGGCATTGTGATCGACGATGATGCTGTATATCCATGCAGACAGGAGCAGGAAAGGGATAAGAAGACGCTTCATATTACGGCACGTACGCGATCACCGGCAGCCCCATCCCCTCGTCGTATCCGCACATCAGATTGGCCGCGGCCAACGCCTGGGAAGCAGCGCCGCGCAGGAGATTGTCGATGGCAGAATTGATCCACAAAGCTCGGCCGTTACGCGCAGCATGGATGTCGCAAAAATGAGTGCCGGCGGTGCTTTTGATATCGACCGGCTTTTCGCGGATTCGGATGAAGCGCTCATCAGCGTAATGCGTACGTAATACCTCCAGAGGATCGACCTCTTTTTTCAGCGTAGCATAGATCGAGATAAGCTCGCCTCGGGTAGCAGGAATCAAATGGGGGACGAAGTTGATGTGGGTTTTTACCCCATGGATCTTCTCGATCTTCTCGGCGATCTCAGGCGCATGACGGTGAGATAGCGGATTGTAGGCGAAAATATTTTCATTGATGTTGACAAAGTGAGTGTTGTCACTGAGCTTTTTGCCTGCACCGCTTACTCCCGATTTGGCATCGATAAAAATGGGAGCCTCCGTATCGATATACGGAATCAGCGGCAGCAATCCCAAAAGTGTCGCGGTAGGATAGCACCCCGGACCGGCTGCAAGAGAAGTGCTATTGAGCTCTTCCCGATAATACTCTATCAGTCCATATACCGCATTTGGCAGGTTATCAGGATCGGTATGCGTAGTATAGTTTGCTTCATAGACATCCCTCTCCAGACGATAATCTGCAGAGAGATCGACAACTTTGATATTTTTTGATATAAGTAGGCTGGCAATTTCCATTGAAGCCTTATGCGGAAGTGCAAGAAAAACAAGTTCACATACATTTACAATCGTATCTATATCTACCTTTTTTACGGATATATCTGCGACTGATACAAGTGACGGATGCAATTCTTGTATCGCAGTATCACCCTCACTTGTAGATAGATACGACAGTTCAAAATGGGGATGCATAAGCAGCAGTTTGACAAGCTCCAAACCGGTATAGCCGCTGGCTCCTATCACGCCGACATGTATTTTTTTATTTTTCATTTTGTTCTCTCATTCCTCAAACCTCTATCTCGACAAACTTTATCTCTTCGATATCATAGATTTTTTTGCCGCCTGGGAGTTGGAGCTCCACCTCATCACCCTCCTCTTTGCCCATCAGGGCTCTTGCCATCGGAGACTGGATGGAGATGAGACCTTTCTGGGGATTGGACTCCTGTGAGCCAACTACAGTATAGGTCTCCTCATCTCCACTCTCTTGATCGACAAGCACTACAGTAGAGCCAAAGCTTACTCTGGTGTGCGGCAACTTGGCTGGATCAACTACTTGAGCTCTACTTGTTAGATCGGTAAGCTCAATGATACGCGCTTCCATGAGACCCTGTTTCTCTTTGGCAGCATGGTATTCTGCATTTTCCTTGAGATCACCAAGTGCCCTGGCTTCATCTATAGCTTTGGCTATAGCGGCCCGTTCTACTGTCTTGAGTCGCTCAAGCTCCATAGTGAGCTTTTTGTATGTTGATTCGAGCATAGGTTCTTTTTGCACGCAAAAGTCCTTATATGTTTTTTTGGGGTATTATAGCGAAAACTTTTTGCAAAGAGACTAGAGATGAAAGAGATACTTATCACCAATGATGACGGATATGAATCCGACGGACTTCATGCCCTGATAGAGGCACTTCGCCCTATTGGACATGTGACCGTAGTAGCCCCTACTATAGAGAAATCCGCCAGCGGTCACTCTCTGACACTGACCAGACCATTGAGATTTATCGAAGTGGATGATGATTTTTTCAAGCTCGATGACGGCACGCCTACAGACTGTATCTTTTTGGCGCTCAACAAACTCTACAGGCCTGACCGTCTACCCGATATAGTGATCTCGGGGATCAACAAGGGGGCCAATATGGGAGAGGATATCACCTACTCAGGCACTGCAGCTGCAGCGATGGAAGCGACACTCCAGGGCATACCTGCCATAGCTGTATCGCAGGTGTGCGAGGGAAACTGCCAAAATACGGATAAAAACACATATGCGCTAGCCCAAAAAGCGATCGTAGAGCTTGTAGAAAAGATATTTGACGGAAGCTATCCTCTGGGAGATAGAGAGTTTCTTAATGTCAATGTGCCCCATATTTCCCCTGAACAATCACGAGGCTTTGCCGCCACAAGAGCAGGGAAAAGAGCATACGGTAATGACGCTCAGGTGCACCACAATCCAAGGGGGCTGGAATATTATTGGATAGGGCTACCCAGACTCGATTGGCTATACAGCGACGGGGGGCGGACTGATTTTGAAGCGGTAAATGAAGGATATATTTCGATCACGCCCGTTCAGCTCGATATGACAGCTCATGACAAGATAAACTCCTTACAAAGCTGGATTGATGACACAAATAAATAATAGAAAGTGTCGCAAAACGATACATACCGAAACTATACACTGTTTGCTATACAATAGTCACTTGCACGGCATGCATGGGGTCGTGCAATGAGGTTTGAACGATGCAGGCAGCTGTGGGGAGATGAGAATTTTGCCAGACTCCAAAAATCGAAAATACTGATCCTCGGTGTCGGAGGGGTGGGCAGCTATGCTCTGGATTGTCTATATCGCAGCGGCATAACCGATATCACCATCGTAGATAATGATACTTACGAGATCAGCAACCAAAACCGTCAGATAGGCTCTGAGGCCATAGGTCAAAGCAAGGTCGAAGTACTCTCCAAACGATATCCCGGTATTACGCCTATAGAGCAGACCATGGATTTGGCATGGGTGGAGGAGTTTGATTTTGCCCCGTATGATCTTATTCTTGATGCTTGCGATACCACAAGAGTCAAGATAGAGCTAGCCCGCAGACATTTTCGTAAACTCATCATGTCTCTTGGCTCCGCTCGCCGCACCGATCCCACTCAAGTCAAAGCGGTATCTATCTGGAAAAGCCAGGGAGATCCTCTCGCACGCAAGATACGCAATGAGCTCAAAAGGGCCAAATTTGATCGCAACTTCACCGTTATTTTTTCACCTGAGACCGTCAAAGGGACAGAAAAAAGCTCTTTTGTCGGTGTCACTGGCGCATTTGGGCTGACTATGTGCAGTGCTGCTATCGATAAGCTGCTACAAAAAGTATAGATATCTGTTCCGCTGCCATAAATTTCTAATTTCTTAATTTCTAATTTCTAATTCTTTGGGTATAATCCCCTTTATTTTAAGGTGCGTACAGCACACTTTGCAAGGAAGTCCAATGAGTGATCTTTTTGACAACAGTAATGTAGAGCAGGTTTTGATCGAGGATAGCATCAGGGGAAGCTATCTTGATTACTCGATGAGCGTTATCATAGGGAGGGCGCTGCCCGATGCCAGAGACGGCCTCAAGCCGGTTCATCGCCGAATACTTTATGCGATGAATGAGCTCAACCTCAGCCACCGTGCCGCATACAAAAAATCTGCCCGTATAGTGGGAGATGTCATCGGTAAATACCATCCGCACGGTGATACTGCCGTATATGATGCTCTGGTGCGTATGGCTCAGGACTTTTCTATGCGCATACCTTTGGTGGACGGCCAGGGAAACTTCGGCTCTATTGATGGCGACAATGCCGCTGCCATGCGATATACTGAAGCTCGCATGACCAAACTCTCAGAAGAGTTGCTCGCTGATCTTGATAAAGAGACGGTCGATTTCGTGCCAAACTACGATGACAGCATGAGTGAGCCAGATGTGCTCCCTAGCCGCGTACCAAACCTGCTGCTCAACGGCTCTAGCGGTATTGCTGTAGGTATGGCCACCAATATACCGCCCCATAGACTCGATGAGCTTGTCGATGCTCTGCAGATGAGACTTGAAAACCCTGAGGCAGAGGTCGAGGAGTTGATGAGTGTACTCAAAGGCCCTGATTTCCCTACCGGAGGAGTGATTTTTGGCAAAAAGGGTATCATAGATGCGTACACCACAGGACGAGGCCGTATAAAGGTACGCGCCAAGACTCATATAGAGCAGAACAAGAACAAAGAGGCAATCATCATAGACGAACTTCCCTATCAGGTCAACAAAGCCCGTCTGATAGAAAATATAGCCCAACTCGTACGGGACAAGCACATCGAAGGGATCAGTGAGATCAGAGACGAGTCCGACAGAGAGGGTATCCGAGTGGTCATAGAGCTCAAGAGGGATGCAATGAGCGAGATAGTGCTCAACAATCTCTTCAAACAAACCCAGATGCAGACCACATTTGGTATCATTATGCTTGCTATCGTCAACAAAGAGCCCAAGATATTCAATCTTCCCGAACTTCTTGATCTGTTTATAAACCACCGCAAAACAGTCATAATCCGCCGAACTATATTTGACCTTGAAAAAGCAAGAGCCAGAGCCCACATACTCGAAGGTCTCAAGATAGCGGTCGATAATATTGACGAAGTGATCAAGATCATCAGAGCCTCAGCTGACGATGCGGATGCCAGAGCCAATCTCATGGAGCGCTTCAAGCTTAGTGAGGTTCAGGCCAAGGCGATCCTTGAGATGCGTTTGCGCCGTCTGACGGGTCTGGAGATAGAAAAGATCGAAAACGAACTGGCAGAGCTCAAAAAGCTCATTGCCAAACTCGAAGGGATCCTCAAAAGTGAGGAGAAGATCAATAAGATCATAGGTGATGAGCTCAGTGAAGTCAAAGCAGCATTCAGTGATGAACGTCGCACTGAGATAGTCGATGACTATGATGATATAGATATCGAAGATCTAATCCCAAATGAGCCTATGGTAGTGACCATTACCCATAGGGGATATATCAAGCGAGTTCCGGTCAAGCAGTACGAGAAACAACGCCGAGGAGGCAAAGGTAAAATAGCTGTAACGACGTATGAGGATGACTTCATAGAGAAATTCTTCATATCCAACACACACGATACTCTGATGTTCGTTACAGACAGAGGTCAGCTCTACTGGCTCAAAGTCTATCGAATACCTGAAGGCTCCAGGGCTGCAAAAGGTAAAGCCGTGGTCAACCTTATAAATCTGCAAAAAGATGAAAAGATCATGTCGATCATACCGACTACTGATTTTGACGAGAATAAATCCCTGGTCTTTTTCACCAAGAACGGTATTGTCAAGAGAACCAGCCTCAAAGAGTACTCCAATATCCGCTCTAACGGTGTAAGAGCCATCAATCTTGATGAAGATGACGAGATCGTTGAAGCCAAGATCGTCAAGCCCGAGACACAGTGGCTATTTGTGGCTACCAAGAAGGGGCAGTGCATTAGATTTAGAGTCGAAGATGCCCGCCAGATAGGGCGCGTGTCTCGCGGGGTGACTGCTATCAAGTTTAAGATAGACGGCGATTATGTATGTGGAGCCACCACTATAGAAAGCGAAGAGGATGAAATCCTGATAGTAAGCGAAAAGGGTCTTGGCAAGCGTACCACAGCCGGAGAGTACCGTGAGCAAAATCGTGCCGGAAAGGGTGTGATAGCCATGAAGCTCACCCCAAAGACAGGCGATGTGGTAGGGGTAGTGTTTGTCGAGGAAGACAAAGACCTGATGTGTCTGACCAGTGTGGGCAAAATGATCCGCACCGATATGCATACTATCAGAAAAGCGGGCCGCAATACATCCGGCGTCAAAATTGTTAATGTCGAAGGGAAAGACAAGGTAGTTTCCATAGCCAAAGCACCAAAAGAAGAGAAACAAGAAGACATTAGCGATGAATCAGAGAATGCAGAACTGCTTGATGATTCACAAGAATGATCCAATAAGCTTATATTAGGATAACAAATTATGAGTAGAAGATGCAATATAGCCGTAGTCGGCGCCAGTGGTGCAGTCGGCGAAGAGATATTTAGAGTTTTGCAGGAGCGAAATTTCCCCGTAGGAGATGTGTTGCCCCTGGCAAGTGCCAACAGCGCAGGAGAGGAGATAGAGTGTTGCGGCAAAAGCTACAAGATTGAAGAGCTTACTGAAGAAGTATTTGAAGGGCGTGATATTGATATAGCGTTTTTCAGTGCCGGAGGCAGCATCTCTGCTCAGTATGCCAAGTATGCAGTCGAAGCAGGTGCTGTGGTTATTGACAACACTTCGCACTTCCGTATGGATCCGGATGTGCCCCTGGTCGTACCCGAGGTCAACCCTGAGGATATAAGTGCATGGAGAGAAACAGGCATCATAGCCAATCCCAACTGCTCTACTATCCAGATGGTGTTGGCTCTCAAGCCGCTTGATGATCTATACGGTATAGAAAGAGTCGATGTAAGCACCTATCAGGCCGTAAGCGGAGCCGGCAAAAAGGGGATGGAAGAGCTGGTCAATCAGATGAAAGACTTTTTTGCTTTTAAGCTGGATGAGACCGAAATAGAGGCGTTCCAACACCAAATAGCGCTCAATGTCATACCTCATATCGACATACCGCAAGATGGTGATTACACCAAAGAAGAGATGAAAATGATCAAAGAGACAGCCAAGATCATGCACAAAAACATCCCCCTAAGCGCCACATGTGTCCGTGTGCCGGTACTTCGCAGTCACTCCGAGGCGGTCACTGTCACTTTTGCTTCTGATGTGAATGTCGATGTAGACAAGGTACGTCTGGCTTTGCATGAGTTTCCTGATGTAGAGGTTATGGACAACCTGCCAAATGCCATCTACCCTATGCCTATAGTTGCCACAGATACCGATACTACTTTTGTAGGTCGAATTCGCAAGGATCTTTTTGCTGACAATATCCTGCATATGTGGGTAGTAGCCGATCAGCTTAGAGTTGGAGCGGCGACCAATGCCATCCGTATAGCTGAAAAATGGATAGAGATGGAGGATCTTTGATGAAAGAGACACATACAAAAGAAGAACATACACAGATAGACAAGGCTTTTCAGCCGTGGTACGAAAAACTCTTTGAAGGGATACTCTGGAATACCAGATTTTTCGTACTGCTTGCCGTTGTGTTCAGCATGATTGGCGGAATAGCATTGTTTGTAGTTGCCAGTATAGATATATGGCATGTAGCAGGCATGGTGTGGACCAACTATTTTGGCGGGGTTCATGTCGAAGATTTTCACTCTGCTTTGGTAGGTGAATTGATAGGGGCTGTTGATCTGTATCTCATGGCTATAGTGATGTTCATCTTTGGCTTTGGGTTGTATGAGCTCTTTATATCCCAAATAGATATAGCTCAAAAAAGCACCTCATCAAAAATACTTGAGATACACTCGCTTGATGAACTCAAAGACAAGCTTGCCAAAGTGATCCTGATGGTATTGATAGTAAGTTTCTTCAAACGTGTTCTGCATACGAATTATCATGGAGCACTTGAGATGCTTGAGTTCTCCGGTTCCATCCTCGCTCTAGCTCTTGGACTCTACTTTATGCACAAAGGCGGTAAACATTAATGTCAAAAATCTTCGTAGATGCCTGTATGGGCAGATCAACACCTTATACTCCTGTTTGGATGATGCGTCAAGCTGGCAGATACCTTCCTGAATACATGGAAGTGCGCCAAAAAGCCGGTAACTTCTTAAATCTATGCCATTCTCCCGAACTTGCGGCTGAAGTAACCCTCCAACCGGTCGATATAGTTGGAGTAGATGCTGCTATTATGTTCAGCGATATACTTGTAGTACCCAATGAGATGGGGATGAAGCTTGACTTTGTCAAGGGAGAAGGACCTGTCTTCGAGAAGCCAATCCGCACCCAAAATGATCTTGATGCATTGATCGGAGGCGAAGAGGCTGCCGATAAACTGACATATGTCTATGAAACTTTGCGCATAGTCCGCAGCAGACTGGCTGATGATAAGGCCCTCATAGGTTTCGCCGGCGCTCCGTGGACAGTAGCAACATATATGATAGAAGGGCAAGGCACCAAGACCTACAACGAAGTCAAAAAGCTCATATACACCAACCCTAGACTAATGCATGCAATCTTGCGTAAGGTAACTGATGTGATCAAACATTATCTATCCAAGCAGATCGAAGCAGGAGCCGATGTGGTGCAGATATTTGACAGTTGGGCTGCGGCTCTTGAGAAGGATGCTTATTTTGAATTTAGCTGGAACTATATGAAAGAGATAGCCTCATTTATCAAAAACAAATATCCAGACACCCCCATTATAATGTTTCCCAAAGGCATAGGTGCTTATCTGGATGATATTGATGGGGATTTTGATGTATTTGGTGTTGACTGGGGTACACCTATAGAGCTGGCCAAAGAGAAACTGGGAGGTAAATACGTACTCCAAGGCAATATGGAGCCAACCCGCCTCTATTCTCAGGAGGCCACCAAAGAGGCCGTCGAACACATCGCCAAAGTGATGCGAGACGGCCGCCACATATTCAATCTTGGACACGGCATACTCCCTGATGTGCCGGTGGAGAATGCCAAATATTTTGTCAAACTTTGCCAAGATACTACGAGAAGATAGAGAGATTCAGAGAGAAGATTCCAGACTCAGTCCGAAATCTTGCTTATAGTGTGCTTCTTGCTGTCTCAGCGGCACTGCTTTGACTGAGATTATTTATGGTGGTGTATACAGGCTTATCGACTACATGATACTTACAGCTTCTTATGCCAAATCTATTTTTTTCATCCGCCATAAATGCCTCTGCCTCACTGGCCGGTACCAGCATGCTGATACCGTATGTCACATCATACTGCATAAAACCTTTTAAAAAGTCTCTTGCTTTTTTAACATCATTGCGAACATCTGGCGGGTAATTCCAAAGTTTGGTTTTTTCCAGACGGGAGATCAATGCACCCTTAAACTGATCTATATCCTCTACTTTAAGATACATATTCTCCTCAGCCTCATTCTCAATATCAAGTGCAAATATAGAGTCGACATACATTTCAACAAGACTCTCTCTGGTGTGATATATTATCTCTATATCACCGTTATTGCACCCTTCCTCCACTTGACACTGAGCTATATCTATATTTATACTCTCCGACAGCTCTATAAGCCAAGCTGGCAATATAGACGCCAAGTATTCCGATGCAGCCTCTGATGGGTAAATATTTTCAAGTTTCATCACATCTCCTTTTTAGATAGATAGCGAAACTATAAACTATTTTGATTACTGATTAATTACCTTCAAAGATAATGATAATAATTTTGGACAACCATAAACAAGACTCAATGCACAAAAGCAGACTATTTTGATATAATACAAACAAAAAGGCTTTAGGTTTGGATATTGTATTTGGCCCCATATACTCACGCCGTTTTGGCAAATCTCTCGGTATTGATCTAAGCCCATCGACCAAACAATGCAACTACGACTGTATATACTGTGAGCTTGATCGGGCCAAAACTACAGATAGACAAACCGACCCGATTTCTGTGGAGCAGATCATCGCAGCTGTCAGGGAAGGTTTGGACAAGCATCCCAATATAGATGTTCTGACAATTACGGCCAACGGTGAACCTACACTCTATCCGCATCTGGGCGAACTTATTGATAAGGTCAACAAGATAAAAGGTAATGTCAGGACTTTGATACTAAGCAACGGCAGCACCATATCTGATCACAAGATACAGGAAGCACTGCTCAAAATAGACATAGTCAAACTTTCACTTAATTGCGCTAACCAAAAGTGCCTCAAACGAATAGACCGCATACACGAAGGGATCGATATAGAACAGATCAAAGCCGGTATGCTGGAATTTCGATCCCGCAGTACCAACCCCCTAATCATAGAGATACTCATCGTCAAAGGCATCAATGACAAACCTGCCGAGATCAAAGAGCTCAATGACTTTTTGCTGCGACTTCGGCCAGAGCGCATAGATCTGGGCACGATAGACCGTCCGCCGGCATATGCTGCCAAACCTGTGGATTACGAAACATTGTATAGTTTGTCCAAAATATTCGATTCTTCTTTGCCGGTATATATCGCAAGTCGTACTCATGCTCCAAAAAAGCAAGGTCGATACAGTGCCGATGAAATACTTGCCACGATAGCCAAACGGCCTCTTACACGTGATGATATTGATATTCTATTTGATGCCAAGAGTCAAGAACTATTCAAGGAGTTTATTGACAAAGGCTTGATAGAGGCTACAAACAATAACGGAATAGATTTTTTCAAAACTACAAGTAAAAATAATTGACAATCAAGGATTATTTGATTATAATCTCACCCACATTTCGCATGCGAGATGTTCTCTTGTTCCGGATTAGCTCAGCGGTAGAGTAGTCGGCTGTTAACCGATTGGTCGCTGGTTCGAATCCAGCATCCGGAGCCACTTTGTTTTTCTTACTCTTTTTTGACTTCTTGTAATCTATAGTTATTCTTTTTAATTGGCAAGCTTTCGAACCCAATTGTAGAACAATCTGTCTGGATCTATCCCTGGAGGGAGCGGAACATTGTCTATCATAAACTCCGAGAGTCTTTTGGCCATCAAAGGGGCCCAGACAAATCCTCTACCGCCCAATCCATTGAGAATATATATGTTGGACAGGTATTTAAGTGACGGCTTCGCTCCTCGAGTGATCCTCGGATATGTCTTGAGCATATATTCTACATCTATCACCCTGCCAACAGTGGGGAAGTAGTCCCTGCTGCCCGATCTCATGCCGCAAAAAATCTCCTTGAGTCTGAAACCGGATACATCCACCAGCTCGGAGGCTTTTTGCTCCAGCGATTCAAGCGGCCTGCCGTTGCATATCTCACATGGATTTGGGTGCTTGATATGAGTCGCGCCTATCTTGATGATTCCATCTCTGGTGGATGAGATAGATACTGTTTTGTGCAGAGATACTCTCTGATTCAGATCGGTGATATAGTCCCCCCTACTCCCCCACAACCCCTTGATACCCATATACCTCATATCAAACAGATCATTTTGGTAGCCCGTAGCCAATACGATGTTCTTGGCATATAGGGGTCCGGTGATTTGTGATTTGTCGTGAAGCGATGAATCATGAATCACCTGACCCCATTGATTGGTGATTTGTGATTTGTCGTGAAGCGATGAATCATGAATCACCTGACCCCATTGA
>CAZFNK010000001.1:65771-265159 GCA_964520575.1 uncultured Campylobacterales bacterium
GGTGATTTGTGATTTGTCGTGAAGCGATGAATCATGAATCACCTGACCCCATTGATTGGTGATTTGTGATTTGTCGTGAAGCGATGAATCATGAATCACCTGACCTCCTTGATTGTGGCCAACCTGAACTCTCTTTGCCAATCTCCACACTCCATCTATTCTCTCGATTCTACCCACATCAAACTGCAAAAAATCTATCCCCTTTGCTATTGCCCTAACCAGTGCCGGCGCATCACAATCACCCGCCTGTGGAAAATAAAACCCGCCGTTTGGATCAGAGATACCGTACTCTTTTAGCTTACAAGCATCCCAATTTTCATATACAGAATAGTTATGGGACTCATAAAGGGGGAATTTGGCAGCATCCTCATTGTCTCTGGGAATCCTCACTACTCCGCTTTGGACAAAATACTCGGGGAAATGCTCGGTATAAAACCTCTGTGCATACCCAAAAGCTTCGTTAGTAAGCTTCTGAAGCGCTCCGCCTTTGCCTATCTTAGGCGAGACAAATGCCCCGGCCGCTCCGCTGCCGCCGCTGGCAGGAACGCTGCTGCGATCGATCAATACCACTTGCAACCCCGCCGCACGCAGATGCCACGCCGCACTTACCCCCGCAATCCCTGCACCAACAATGGCGACGCCATACGGATCAGAGGTATTGGTAAGCATACTTCTCAAGCGCCTCATCTATAAACGCCTGACGATCATTATCCGGCTCCCACACCGCATGCAAAAGCATCTTAGCCTCCGGAACAGAAAGACTACGCTCGATGATATTGTATATATACATCAGGATCGAAACTCGCTTGTTGTGAGTACAATGGAGCCAGACTTTGCGCCCATGCAGTGCACGGAGTATATCTCTAAGCATCTCATAATCTGACAATTCAAGCTCCTCGAAGCAAATGGGCAGATGGATATAGGCTATCCCTGCTTCACCTACCAGTGCATCCTCGTCTTCTTCGAATCTGGTCGCATCCTTTGGGTGACACAAGGAAACAACCACCTCGTAGCCTTGCTGTGCCATGACTGCAAAATCCTGTGACGCAGGCAACCCGGAAGTCATCAGGTCTGCGTGGATTGGGACACGAAATGGAGCCTTAATCAAATCGATATCTCCTTGATATCGGCAATGTCTCTGAAGCTTTTGTATATCGAGCCGATCAATGCTTGTCTGTTTTGGCGGATTTTGGGGTCATCAGCATTGACCAAAACTTTGTCAAAATATCTATCAAGCGGCTCTTTGAGTCCAAAAAGGGCCTCCAGTTTTTGTTTATAATCACCGTTTTGATCTTGTATAGTATTTTGATAAGCATTATAGAGGCTCTTCTCCTCGTCTTTTTCGAACAATCCGGTATCCACAGAGAGTTCACTGTCGATATCAATATCGTTGGAGATATTCGCCACTCGCTTGAATGTCGCAAACTGTTCTTTGAACCTCTTGGACGATACTATCTCGTTGAGGGCTGCGACTTTTTTGGCTATTTCATTGATATCCCGCTCACCGCTTGCAAGCACGGCAGCTATCACTGACGGATTGGCATCAAGAGATTTGTTGATCCGCTCTATGATAAATGCTTTGAGCGCATCGGTATCAAACTTGGCGTACTCTCCTTTGAGCAATTCGATCATATCATCGATATCAAACGGCAAATCATACTCTATGACCATCCGCACTATCCCGTTGACCGCGCGACGCAAAGCAAACGGATCTTTGCTGCCTGTCGGTATTTTGCCCACCGAAAATAGTCCAAAAAGCGTATCCAGTTTGATACTCATTGACAAAATCGAACTAAAAACAGAGCTTGGAAGCTCAGCTTGGTCACCTGTAGGCATATACTGCTCCCTGATGGCATTGTAAACCAATGGATCCTCGCCCAAAGCTTTGGCGTAGTAGTACCCCATGAGCCCTTGGAGCTCAGTAAATTCATAAACCATTTCGCTCATCAGATCTGCTTTGGCTAGATTCACAGCTCTATCCATCAGCTTCTCAAGCTGGGCATTGCTCTTGCCGCTCTGGGCCTCGACCCGCTCCATATAAAGTCCTAAAAGTCTCGTAGCAATATGGCGCTCTCTTTCTATCTTGTCAGCCAAAGTACCGAGTCCATCGATGAACTGCACTTTCTCTAGTCCATCAGTGGATAATCCCCGCTTAAGATCATTATGGTAGAAAAATAATGCATCAGATAGTCTTGGGCGCAAAACCCTCTCGTTGCCTGCTATAACTTTGGAATAATCATCCGTGTAGGCGTTGGATACTACGATAAATTTGTTATCTATCCTATCCCCGTCAAATACCGGAAAATACCTCTGATGCTCTTTCATGGATGTAATGATTACTTCGGGTGGCAGTTCGAGAAATGTCTCATCAAATGAGCCTATCAGGGATTTGGGGTTTTCAGTGATCGCAACCACTTCAGCAAGCAATCCTCTGTCTCTTTCTATTTGTACTCCATGATCACATTCTATATCATCAAATTGAGAGAGGATCATCTCTTCTCTTTTGGCCGGACTTAGTACTACTCCACCTTGCAAGAGCATATCTTCATATTTGTAAATATTAGAAACCCTAACAGGCTTATCTGATACCATTCTATGGAGATACGTAATATCCGACGACTTTACTCCAAACAGATTGGCGGGGACTATATCATCTCCTAGTCTTACTTGCAGCCAGCGGACTGGACGGATAAACTCATCACTCCCGCTCCCCCACCTCATCATCTTGCCAAAGCTCATGGAGGCTATCCACTCCCTGATCATCTCCGGCAGGAGCTTGGCTGTATCACTGCCTTTGATCTCCTGCTTGTAGTAGAGTACTTCTCTGCCAGCTCTCTCAGTACGATCCAGCTCTTCTATAGATACACCACTTTTTCTGGCAAATCCAAGCGCTGCCTGAGTAGGCTCACCGTCTTTGAAAGCAGCCTGCACAGGAGGGCCCATCAGCTCGATGACACTATCATCCTGCTTGAGAGGTATCGAGTTGTGTCGAAGCACCAGACGCCTGGGAGTATACAAAAACTCGAACTCGCTATCCAGACGGTATTTGCCCAATATGTCCGTCCAAGACTTCTCAATCTGCTTAATGATCTTTAGCAGCGGTATAGCCGGAAGCTCCTCGACTCCCACTTCTATCAACAACGGCTTGGTCATACTCATCCTATCCTAAGTAAATTGGTGTGATTTTATCCAAAACTTGGTAAATAGGGGGTTATGGGCCAAATTCTTATTGCATTTATACCGGTTTTACATCTCTTTAATCTTTTTTGATATATGATAACAAAAAGGCGCACATTATGGAAAACAGAAGAAAAAACTACGGCGGAATAGCTTTTTGGGAATATGAGATCATGCTGGCAAAAAAAATGCTGGATGAGCTTCGTACTCCTCTTGAATTTTTGTACTATCTCATGGAACACCGCGATAAAACAGTTTTTTCAATCATTCTTATATCATCTGATTTGCCTCGCCCGCTGATAGACCTGCAAAAAATGAAAAGAGGCACCGATCTTTTGTTTGAGTTGGACAAGGATCGTGGAACTTTTGCTCTGGTTTGCCAATCTACCGATGCTGTAGGCGGCGAAGAGTATGCCAAACTGTTGCTAAAAGGCTTGCGTCGAGCAGACAGCCGAAACTACTGCGTACTAAGCACGATAGACTCAAGCGAACACAGCGTGCAGGATGTGGTCTTTAGGATGGTTGAGACATACCTTCATGCCAAGAAAACCGCGCAGGCAGAGGAAGTGATCGTCAGTTCTCTTGACTGATTATTTTTTCTACTCCTCTACTTTTCCCTCATATCTGCTACGCAGCCAGCTGTCCACAGGATATATCATGCGATAAATTGCAGGAACCACCAAAAGAGTCAGCAGCATGGAGCTAAGCAGTCCTCCAATGATAGCTACTGCCATAGGAGCCTTGGACTCTGCGCCAAATCCTGTTGCTATAGCTAACGGTATCATCGCGAATATCATAGCAACAGTGGTCATAAGTATGGGGCGGAGTCGCTTCTCTCCGGCTTCTATCAATGCCTCGTTGACACCTTTGCCCCTCTGGACCGCTTCATTGGCAAAATCCACAAGGAGTACAGCGTTTTTGCCCACCATTCCCATCAGAAGAATAAAGGCTATCATTACAAAAAGGCTGAAGTGGTATCCGCTCAGATAAAGGGCTATCATCACCCCCATGATACTCATAGGCAAAGCCATCATGATGATAACAGGCTGCACCAAAGATTCATACAAGATTGCCAGGATTATGAACATCAGGATTACCGAGAGCTTGACCGCCATCACGAACGCATCGGCAGTTTTAACCATCTCATCGGCAAATCCTGTGAACTTGTAGTTGACGCCCTGAGGCAAAAGTTTATCTATCTCCTTTTTGGTATAATCGACCGCTCCACCCAGATCAAGCCCGTACAATGCTGAATAGATAGTCACCTGCCTTTGTCTGTTGTAATGGAATATTGATGATAGGGATTTGCTTTTGACCAAATCGACCAAGCCGTCCAGATAAACAAGCTGTCCGTTAGCTGCTCTAAGCTGTAGCCTTTTTATGTCGTCTATATGTTGTCTGCTGGCATCATTGAGCCTCAAAGTGATATTGTACTGCTTGCCGTTCTCCTCAAAATGAGAGACCTCCAGATCACTCGAAAAAGCTATTGAAATAGCCTGTGCTATCTGCAATGCAGTGATACCAAGTCTGCTGGCGCTGTTGCGGTTGATCACCAGATCTACTTCAGGTTTGCCCTCTTCCATATTGCTGTCTATATCCACAAAACCCTTTTTTTTGGATAGATACTGCACCAGGCGATCTCTGGCGGTTTTGAGTTTATCAAAGCTATCTGACATCAGCACTATCTGATAAGGCACCGATATGCCTGCACCTTTGATATTTGGAATTGCCGCAGCTGTTATCTTGAGATTTTCATTTTGTAAGGCCTCAAGCTTAGTCCTAAATTTCTGTATGATCTCTTTTTGTCCCGCAGTACGTTTGTCTCTGGGCACCAAATGTACATAAATTTTGGCTTTGTGTATATCCTTTGTGCTGTTGTATGCTACGCTAAGCGTGGTCGAATCGACTGTTTTATCCTGCTTGATGAGCTGCTCTATCTTTTTGGAATCCCTCACCATCTGCTCTAGCGAGATGCCTGGTTTGGCTCTGAGGAATATCTCAAATTCGCTCTTATCCTCAGCAGGGACAAAATCCATACCGATCTTTGGGAAAAGAGTCAAGCTCCACACCATAGCCCCGATTGCCAAAATCAATGTCAGCCATTTAAAACGCAAGGCGATACGCAGTGTTATCTCGTACGCTTTTTCTACCAGCCTAAATATAGGCTCTGTGATATTGTAAAACCAGCTCTCTTTTTTGCTCAAAACTCGTGCGCTGAGGCTTGGAATAATGGTCATGACTACCGTGTATGAGATAATAACGGCAAAGGCTATGGTCATACCAAAAGCTTTGAAGAATTGCCCCACTATTCCACTCATATTGGCAACAGGCAAAAATACTGCCAACAACATAGCCGATATGGCGATCACAGGAAATGCCATCTCCTTGGCACCCTCTACAGCAGCACGGAATCCGCTCATTCCTTCTTCCAGCTTTTTGTAGATATTCTCTATCACCACTATCGCATCATCTATGATGATACCTATAGCGAGCGTCATGGCTATGAGGGTTGATTTGTTTAGATCATATCCCATCCAATCCATCAAAGCAATAGTGCCAAGCACAGATGTAGGCAGCGAGAGAGCAGAAACCAGCGTAATAGTACCGTTACGCAAAAAGCCAAACACTATCAGCACAGCCAGCAAGGCGCCATACATCAGATCAAATTCCACATCCCTGAGTGAGTGCTCTATGAACGATGAAGTATCCTGCAAAATGGCTACACCAAACTGCTCTCCAGCCATTTGTCTAAGCTGAGGCACCTTATTTTTGACCCTTTTGATTACATCAAGCGTATTGGCATCTGAGATCTTTTTGATCTCCAGCATCACCCCCTTGGTGCCGTTGTAGGAAGCGTAGCTTTGGGGGTCGCTCAAACCATCGACTACTCTTGCTACATCCTTGAGCCTCACACCCGGCTTGATGATCATATTTTTAAGCTCATCGATACTTTTGGCATCTCCCATGGTTTTGATCGATAGCTCTTGTTGGGTTGATATAAGTTTACCGCCTCCAAGCTTGACATTCTGTCGTGAGATGATGCCGTTTAGTTCGCGCACACTCAAATCATACTTATCAAGCTTGGCAAGATCAGGAAATACCCTGACCTCCCTGTCTCGATAGCCGATCACATCCACCGCACCCACGCCAAGAATATTTTGAAGCAACGGTTTGGCCTTGTGATCCACAAAGAGCATCAACTCTTTTGGAGTGCTGTTTTTGGTCGTCAAAAAGATATTGACCACCGAGCCTCCGCCTACATCCAGCTTGCTCACAAGCGGCTTGCGGGCATCTCTTGGCAGCTGCACGGCTGAGACCTTGTCGCGCACATCGTTGGCTGCCTCATCTATACTGCGATCCATGGAGAATTTGATCAGAATCACGCTGCGGCTGTCGCTGCTGGTAGAGCTGATCATCTCTACACCGCCTATCTGAGAGATCGCCTCTTCTATCTTGTCTGTTACCTGTGACTCGATAGTAGATGGGGTAGCTCCCGGATATACGGTAGCTACCGTAACCATTGGAAAATCTACTTTGGGGAAAAGAGCCGAGGGCATAGTGCGAAAGCTCACAAAACCGAAAAATATCAGTGTCACCATATACATCAGTGTAGTGATGGGGCGATTGATGGCCATTTTATACATATTTGATCACTTATTCTTGAGTTTTATTGCTTTGGTCAGGGATGATGATCCTGCCCTCTCCAAATAGTCCCGAAGGGATATCAAGTGCCGGAACTTCTGCCTTTATCTTGCGACTTTTCGGATCGGCTGAAGGATAGATCTTGATGATTTTACCTTTGTATTCACTCTCATCGCCGTCAACTTTGTAAATAAATGTCAAACCCGGCTTGATCGCTTTCCAGTACTTTTGATCAAATTCCACTATCAGCTTTCTTTCGTGCTCACTTTGAAGCCTATAGACTATTTTCATGCGCATACCGCTGAGAGTATCTCCTATCTCGAGATTTTTCATGGTGATAATACCGTCAAATGGGGCTTTTAGGATAGTTTTGTCCAATAAAGCCTGCTTATAGGCTACCTGAGCCTTGGCATTTTCATACTTGAACGCTACACTATCGATCTTGGCCTGATCGGTTACATCTTTTACTTCCTGTATCCTCTCATAGCTTTTTTTGGCATACTTCAAGGCCACTTTGGCAGCCTCCAAGCCCGCCTTGATATCATCACTCTTAAGAGCAGCAAGCAGCTCACCTTTGCGCACCCTGTCACCGGTATCGGCATTGACTTTGTCCACTATTCCGCTGCCGTTAAATGCCAAGGAGGCGCTTTGTCTAGCCTGTACGGTAAAAGTAGCATACACCTCTGCCCCATATAGAGTGATCCCGGTAGCCAATATGCCTATAATGATCTTTTTCATCTTATATACCTTTTTAGATTTGCTCCTGCATAGAAATAATACATAGCTTTGTTGATCTCATAATCGTATCTGCTTGCCTGATATCTGGCCCTGGCTTCAGTCAAGCCTGATAAAGCATCGAGGTATGTAACATTATCTATCACTCCTGCCTCATAATTCTTCTTGGCTTCATTGTATGCGCTTTTTGCGGCACTTAATGCACTGCGGGCACTTCTGATCTGGGCTCTTGAGGCAGATAGTCTCTTTTTTGCCAGCCTAAAATTCATCTTTTGTTTTTTGATCTCATGTCTGATCTGAGATAGGAGTGCAAGCTTCTTGTATCGGATCGCTTCGCTTTTGCTTTCCATAGTGCCGCCGTCATACAGCCTCATAGCAGCCGTAATCTGAAATTTGTGGCTGTGATCAGGCAAAGAAGCTGGCGGGACACCCTTGGCCAAGTCTCCAAAAGCGGTTTTATTGTATGCATATGACATATTGACCTGTGGAGAATATGCTGCTTTGACAGCTTGGGCATTTTTACCAACCGCATTAGCTTGAGCTTGCATAGCTCTTGTAGCTTCAAAAATTCTAAACCCAACACCCCTTGGCTCGGTGAAATAGTTGCGTTTGAGATTTTGTATCTTTAAGCCGCTTAGCAGCTTGAGGTTCTCTCTGCTGCTCTCTATAGCCAGTTGCATATTTTCTATAGCATACCTGTTGCCCTCATAGGCGGCATTGAGTCTGGCTACTGATGATCTGGTAGCCATGCCGGCTTTTTTGAGCTTCTTGACTCTGGCAAGCTGAGCTTTGAGTTCCTTTCCTCTTTGCTTGAGGGCTTTGAAGTTGGCTTTGAGTTTTTTGAGGGCAAAATATTGTCTAACCACCTGTAGCGCCGTACTTTTGGCATACGCTTCTTTCTCATATATAGCCGCATCCAGCTCAAAATCTTTGGCTTCTTTGGTCAAAGCCTTGCGACCTCCGTCAAACAGATTCATCTGTGTTTTGATAAAAGCCGTACCAACACTTCCCGGAGTCTGCCTGGTAACCGGCGAATTGATCACCTGCGAAAGTCCTATATCAACTGTAGGCGCATATCCGCTCTCAGCCGCCCTGATATCAAGCTCTTTAGAGCGAATATTTAAAGATTTGGCTTTGCCCAGACTGTTGTGCTCTGCTTTGGTGATGATCGTTCTTAGATCAAGCCCGCCTGCCCATATCAATACCGGTAAAACCGTAGAGATCAAAATCTTTTTCATGAGCTTTCTCCGTCTGTTTTGATGGCAAAAAGAAGATCAAGCAACTGTTCTATTTCTTTTTCGACATCAAAATCTCTCAACCTCGAATTGACCATAAGCCCATTGACAAATATCGTCAACAGACCGGCACTGCTTGATAACTTTTTATCGAGTTCACCGTTTGAGATCCCCTGATCTATGATTTGTTGAAGTATAGAGATGAATTCGCCTCTGACCTTCATGTTGAACTCCAGCATTTGAGGATCCTTGTGTATCAGAGAGATACCGAGAAACTCATGATAGAGATCCAGATACTTCCTACCTTCTTCGCTTTGATAGAGCTTGCCGCAAAATATGCGAAGTTTTTCGCGAGTATTCAGATCGGAATCCTCTGCCAGCTCTCTAAGGCGGCTTTGATGCTCAGACATAAATATAGAGATGATCTCGAAGACTATCTCCTCTTTGTTCTCGAAATACTCATAAATAGTCCCCTTGCCTACTCCGGCTGTTTGGGCTATCTGAGATACCGAGAGATTTCTGATACCGTGTTTAAGCAACAGATCGGAACATGCTATCGCTATATCGCGACGCTTTTTTTCTTTATCTACAATGATTGCCATCAGTACCCTTGAATATTTTGACTGACCGTCGGTCAATGAAATTTTAGTTTTATTTTACTTAAACAATAATAAAAGCGGATAACTTTTCGAGTGCCCTTAAAAGTAAGTTTTAGTATGTAGACATGCTTATTGGTCTGGGAATATCTCAGCCGGCTGCGATGACTGCTCAGAATTCTCTTCGGTTGTGCTATCATCTTGCTCACTTTCGTCGCCTGCCCTGTTTGCTGTGTCATCCTCGGTTTTTATCTCTGCAGCATCTTCGCTCGATGTCACATCGCCTGATTCCTCTGCTGCGTCCGCATGAGTCCCGTCCTCTTTTGGTGCGGTACCCTCCTGCACTCTATCACTGCTGGATTGGCGGTTTATATCTGTAGTTTCATCTATCCCTGTATTTTGGTCAGTTTCTTCCACAGTGATATTGGACTCCTCGTTTGTCTGTGTTTCCTCTGCGGCAAGCTCAGCTGCTATGGCTGCTTCAACTTCTGCTATCTCTTTCTCGTTTGCAGCATCGCTCGCCTCATCGCCATAGATTATCCCAAAAACAAATATCAAAATAGAAAAAATAGTCAAAAACTTTTTCATCTGCCCCCGCCTTTTTGCAGCATATTTGATTCAGATTATAGCATAATGATCAAAGAGCTGATTTTATTTTAACAGATCTCCCACACTCTGCCTCGGATCTTTGGCCTCGTATATCATTCTATATACTTCACTGGCGATGGGGAGATAAATGTCTCTTTGGAGAGCTAAATCGTGCAGTGCTTTGGCAGTAGGTACTCCTTCTGCTACTTCTCCAAGCTCTTCGAGGATCTCATCCATATTTCTACCCCTAGCAAGGCCCAGCCCCACTCTATAGTTTCTTGATAGTTTGGAGCTGGCAGTCAAAAACAGATCGCCCGCTCCGCCAAGCGAGAGGAACGTCTCCTCTTTGGCTCCAAAATTCAAACCAAATCTGGTCATCTCCACCAGGCCTCTTGAGATCAGGGCTGCTCTGGCGTTATTGCCAAGTCCCAGGCCATCACTTACCCCTCCGGCTATTGCTATAACATTTTTGTATGCGCCCGCCACCTCTGCACCGATTACATCATCACTAACATACCCTTTGATAAAATCGGGCAGTGCCTGGGCAAAAGTGTCGGCAAGCGCCAGGTCTATAGAGCTGATCACAAGTGCGGTTGGAAGAGATTTTTGAACCTCGGCAGCAAACGACGGTCCGGAGATAAAGGCCAGCCGCTCCGGCGCTACAAACGTGCCGTAGACTTCGTTCAGGAACGCACCCGTACTCGTCTCGATCCCTTTGGCGGCTACCAGGAGATTTTGTTTTTTGTCAATAAAATATTCTTCCATCCATCCTCTGACCGCCTGGGCCGGTATGGCCATCACTATATACTCATATTCAAGTGCCTCCTCCACGGAGACAAAATCAACAATATCCCGTTTGTGTCGTGAACTTATCACTACATTGTTTTTCTGACTAAAGGCATGATAAAGAGCCTGTCCCCACTTTCCGGCTCCTATGATAGCTATATCCATGCTTGCCCCCTGAATCAAATGGTTTTTTTCTTGATCGTCTCTTCAAATCTTTCCAGATCCGCATCCTTACCCATACAGACAAGGATATCACCGCTGTCGAGTTTGTGGTTTATCCCTTCTGTGACAAATATAAGATCATCACTAAGCTCCAGATCGATGATACCCAGTAGCAAAAGATTGAATGAATCAAAATCCAGATCATCTGTATAGAGACCATGCAAAAAGGAGCCTTCGGGTATCACAAACTGCCTAAATGATATCTCTTGCTTGTCACCGAGAAAACCGGATAAAAGATAGGTAGTTACAGGCTTGTTAAGGAAATTGTGTATGCGAGTAGCACTCACCTGATACAGATCGATCACTTTACTCGCACCTGCCATTTTAAGCTTTTCTGCAGTATGGATGGAGTCTGAGATGGCAAATATCTTGATATCCGGATGTATCTGCCTGAGACTCAGGGTCAAAAAGACATTGAAATGCTCATCATCCATCACGCACACTATCAGATCATCAGGATCTATATCTAGATTTGATAATTGTTCATCATCAGTCATCTCCACAAGATCGACATTCACAAAGCCATGTTCTTTGGCGCTGTCTATCTTTTTGTTATCAATTTCGAGAATATGTATCCAATATCCGCTCTTTAGAAGCCCTTTGGCGATCAGTCTGCCATGCCTACCGTATCCAAACAGGTGCACTTTTGTGGCTGCCATCATGTGCTCCTGATCTCTTTTTTAAACTGATCTATGCTTACATGATACCCCACTACAAGCAATACATCGCCCTCCTCTATCACCATCTCTCTGGCGGGATTAAAAATAAAATTATTGCCTTGAGGCCTATACACTCCAACGAACAGGAGTTTATACTTGGCAAAATCTATATCCGCTATCGATCTGCAACAATAGATGTCGTGCTTGTGGACAATCACCTCATCGATTTTGGCCTTGCTTTTCCCTGTGACAAGCTTGACTATGGCATCCTGCATAGCAGGCTGTTCTATCGCCATCAGCAGCATACGGGAAGCCACCTCATCAGGCATCAGCAGATGGTCTGCTCCCGCCAGGCGATACTTGCTAGTCATATTGGGCTGGCTGACTCTGGCGATCACCTTGATATCCGGATCGACTGATTTGGCATTGAGAGTGATATATATATTCTCTACATCATCATTTAGAAGTGTAATGAGAGTAATCTGAGAGTATTCAGTGTTAAATCTGCTGAGTACCTCATATCGGCTTGCATCTTCCTGTATGGCACTGTATCCGTCTTTGACCGCATCAGAGACTCTGACAGGATCCTTATCGATAATGATATACTCCAAAGGCTCATTTATCTGGCGCATAAACATTTTGGTCATCTGCCCGTATCCGCAAATGATCAAAAACTTCTCCTGCCTGTTGAGGTCATGAATCAGGCGATTTTCTTTGAGCTCTTCAAGCTTGACCGAAAAAGCCGATACGATCACGGAGGTGACAAACGAGATCATCGCTATACCGCTGATGATTATGACTCCAGAGATCACTCTCCCCTGTGTAGTAACAGGCGCAATATCTCCATATCCCACTGTAGAAATGGTCACCAAGGCCCAATATACAGCATCGAACAATGTATTGATCCTTGGGTTGACATGGGCTTCAAATACATATATAGCAATACCCGCCGTCATCACGATAAATAGAAGCAAAAACAAAAGCGTTAGCAGCTCAAATCTCTTCTCTTTGAGTACCTGCACGAATTCATTTATGCTTTTAGTGTATCGAAGCAGCTTGAAGAGTCTGAAAAGTATAAAAATCCTCAAGACTCTAAGCGGACGATAGCCCGGCAATATAGCGAATAGATCTATGATAGCAGCGGGTGTAGTCGCGTATTCGAATTTGCTTTTGAAAAAAGACTTAAATATCTTCCATCTGCTAATAGGTTTGCCAAGTATCAGCGACTCGTCATAGTGCTTCAGTATCATCTCGTGAGTATCGCTGTACACCCACATTCTCAATAAGTATTCAACGATAAATATCAAAGTCACCACATACAGATCATACACATCCACCCAGTAAGGCAGAGGATTTTTCACCTCGTGCACCAATATCCAAACAGACGAGAGGATCAACAATATCATAAAGACATCGAAATATTTTTTGTAAGGATAATCGGGGTTGTTGAGTATATTTCGGAAAAAACCTTTGACATTCTGGTATCTGGCACTGCGGTACAGTTTGAGCGCAAACGCGACAATGGGCGGCATTTGCGTATCTACAGCCATTATCCTGCGAGCCTCTCTTTGAGCAGTTTGTTTACTTTGCCGGGATTTGCCGAGCCCCTACTTGCTTTCATCACCTGACCTACGAAAAAGCCTAACAGCTTCTCTTTGCCGGCTCTATACTCTTCTACCTTGTCCTCATTGGCAGCAAGTATCTCATCTATCATGGCCATTATGGCTCCATCATCACTTACTTGCTTGAGTCCAAGCTCATCTATGATCACATCCACATCATTTCTGCCGCTGTCCATCATAGTATCCAGCACCTCTTTGGCGCCTTTGCCAGATATCGTATCATCTTCTATTCTGGCAATTAATGCGCCAAGAGTCTTGGCATCCACAGGTGAGTCCTTGATGGAGAGCCCTGCTTTGTTGAGACGACCAAGCAACTCTGAGGTGAGCCATGTTACAGCACCCTTCGGGCTGATGCCGCTTGATATGAGCTCCTCAAAGTAGTATGCCAGCTCTTTTTGGGCAGTTATGACAAGAGCATCATATCTTTTGAGACCTAGATCCTCAGTATATCGTTTGAGCTTTTGATCCGGTAGCTCAGGTATATCTTTGGCAGCCTCCATCATCTCATCTGTCACAATCACAGGGCGCAGATCAGGATCGGGAAAATAGCGATAATCAGCACTCTCTTCTTTGCCTCTCATCGAACGGGTTTGGCCCTTTTGGGTATCCCACAGCATAGTCTCCTGCCATATCTCCTGATCATAGATTCCATCTTCGTATGCCTCGATCTGCCTTTGGACTTCATATTCGATTGCAGAATGTATAAACTTGAAGGAGTTCATGTTTTTTATCTCTACGCGCGTACCGAACTCTTCCTGCCCTTTGGGGCGAATAGATACATTGACATCACAGCGAAAAGAACCCTCCTGCATATTGGCATCGCTGATATCGATATACCGAACTATAGAATGAAGCTTTTTGAGATAGGCTATTGCCTCATCTGCGCTTCTGATATCCGGCTCAGAGACAATTTCAAGCAACGGAGTGCCGGCACGGTTTAGGTCAACTTTGGATATATTGCCTTCATGCATATTCTTGCCGGCATCAGCCTCAAGATGCGCCCTTGTGATCCCTATCTCTTTGCTTGTGCCGCCATCAAGATCGATAGTCAAAGTACCCTTGCCCACAATTGGGATATCAAACTGCGATATCTGGTAGGCCGAGGGGCTGTCGGGATAGAAATAGCTTTTGCGGTTAAATATCGATCTTTTATGCACTTTGGCATCTATCGCATAGCCGAATTTAATCGCTTTGTTCACTGCCTCTTTGTTAAGTACCGGCAGGGCTCCAGGCAAAGCCAGACATGTGGGGCATGTATTTTGATTTTGGTGCTCTGCGAAGCTTGTCGGGCAGGAGCAGAAAAGTTTAGTTTTGGTATTGAGTTGTATATGCACCTCAAGTCCAATCACAGTCTCAAACATGGATATTCCTATAATCAAGTATTTAAGATATTATATCCAAACGTACTTATCACTTATTTCGTGATTTTTGTTTTTATATCTTCGAGGATATGGGTTTGGCGTTTTATCTGAGCAAGCATCTCGCTTTTGAGCAGCATATATTCCAAAAAAACCACCATCAAAAGCCCGGGTATAGCACCTATGAGCGCTGAGACAAGTGCAATGAAAAAATTGGCATGCAAAAAAGAAAAAAACATACTCAGCGCACCGATAAAGGCAATACCCCACCCCGCTCCAAGCAAAAAGCTCACCAGGAATGAGAGTGCAGGTTTGCCAAGACGCATGATCCTTTATACCGCACCCATCGTATCGACCACCGGATCTGGTGCGCTTTCGTGCTCTTCATCGATAGCTACCGCACCGGCAAGATAGACATATGTCAGGATCATGAAAACAAAAGTCTGCAATAATGCAGAGAATGTAAGCAGCAAGTAGCCCGGCAGCGGCACAAGCCAAGGTGCGAGCATTAGAAGAACCCACAGGAACAGATCGTCACCTTTGATGTTACCAAAAAGTCGAAAACTAAGAGATATTATACGGGAGAGATGTGATACTATCTCGATAGGGAACATCAAAGGAGCCAGCCACGCTACAGGCCCAGCAAAATGAGCAAAGTAGTGCACTACACCGTTTTTGCGGATCCCCTCGTAATTGTAATATACAAAAACAATCAGAGCAAGCGTCAGTGTCACACCGATATTTGAAGTGGGTGATTCAAATCCGGGGATGATCCCTATGACATTGCCGAAAAACACAAAGATTCCGATAGTAGCTACCAGTGGAAGATATTGACGGGCTTTCTCCTCCCCTATGACATCCTTGCCCATAGAGATCACACCGCCAAGATAGGCCTCCATGATATTTTGCATAGTGCCCGGGACTGCTTTGAGATTTTTTGTTGCGGCACTCGCCACCAAAAGACTAAGAACGAACACTATAAGCAAATGAGCGATAACCATCCAGGGACTGTGACCAAATATCGCACCTAAATAGGTAAATACGCTGGCTTCCATCATATCAGCAACCTTACACGAATAAATTTATTTAGGGGGATTATATCTTGTTGTTGCTTATATTTTGTATGTTGAGACAGTGATACTGCTAGATCGCAGAGAAATATATCTGAAGTGTTACTATATGAATTTATTAGCCTAAAATGGTATAATTCCAAGCTCTCTTTTGTCCCCATCGCTTAACTGGATAAAGCAGTCCCCTCCTAAGGGATAGCTCGAGGTTCGAGTCCTCGTGGGGATACCAAAAATAGTTAATAGTGGATAGTTAATAGTTAATAATTAATAGTGAGTAGTTTTGCTTTTTACTTTAAACAAAAGCGTGCCAAGGCACACTTTTTATACATCTGTATTGCCGCAATATCCGCATACTTTGGCAGCAACAGGGATCTCCATGGCACACTGGCCGCATACTTTGGTGGTAGGCTCTGCTTCCGGTTCGGGCTCTTCTTTTTTCATATTGTTGTATGCCTTGATAAACATGAACATAACAAAGCCAAGGATCAGGAAAGAGATAGTGTCATTTATAAAAACACCATATTTGATAGCAGGTGCTCCGGCCTTGTCAAGTGCAGCTAAAGAAGCGTATTCCTTGCCGTCAAGCGGATAAAATAATTGAGAAAAATCAACCCCTCCAAGCAATTTACCGACAGGAGGCATTATTACATTGGCCACCAATGATTTGACAAGTGTAGCAAAAGCGGCTCCAAATATGAAACCTACCGCCATATCTACCATATTTCCTTTGATAAGAAACTCTTTGAACTCTTTCATCATACTCATTTTGTTACTCCTTGGTTGATTTCAGCAAGGATTATACCATAAAATATAATTTATTTCACATTTTTCCTGTACCTTGACGCCCATAAAATGATAATGGTCAGCATTATAAGCGCAGGAGTGACCCAGCCGGGTATTGGCACTGGATCTCCTGCGGCGTATGAATGGAGTCCGCTTAGATAGTAATTGACGCCAAAATATGTCATTATCACTGAGCCGTATGCCAATACTGCAGCTACATTGAACGCAAAAATAGTGTTGAGTTTGGGAACAAAGCGCATATGGATCACGGCAGCATAGACAAGTATAGTCACGGCCGCCCATGTCTCCTTGGGATCCCAGCCCCAGTATCGCCCCCACGATTCATTGGCCCATACTCCTCCAAGGAAGTTGCCAACCGTCAACAAAGCCAAACCTATCAAAAGTCCCATTTCATTAATATATGTCAGCTCGCGGATAGAGCGCTCTATCTCCGGTTGATGTTTGTTGCCGCGCACAATAAAAAGAATCAATACAAGCAGACCCAGAAGAGCACCCAGTCCCAAAAATCCATAGCTGGAGGTAATGACTGCAACATGAATGGTCAGCCAATATGATTTGAGCACCGGCACAAGATTGGTGATCTGTGGATCAAGATAGCTCAAAAAAGCCACAAACATAAATATCCCGGCCAAAATAGAAGTAGCCGCAAAAGTCAAAGAGGAGCGCTTGACAAAATAAAATCCCGCAAAAGCGGTAGCCCAGGCGATAAATACAAGCGATTCATATGCATCTGACCATGGTGCGTGTCCGGCAACATACCATCTAAGCCCCATGCCAAAGGTGTGAACCAAAAATGCCGCAACAAGCAGTCCTACCATGACTCTCATAGTGCGTTTTGGCTGGAATGACGGCTTGACGATAGAGATAAAAGAAAGGATAAGGACTATCAGTCCGATAGAGATATAAGCCAGGACAAGCCAGTCAAATATCCTTAATTTGTTGTACCATATCTCGGCACTTATTCTTCTGGCAGAAGGCATCACATCCGAGCCGTAGAATTTTTGGTATTTGGAGATCATATCCAGGGCCGTATCTGCTTTTTCCCATGAACCGCTTTTGATCGCCTCATCAATGTTTTGAAAGTAGTTCGAGACCAGCAATCTGACCATCTCTCCAAGTTTGGGATCAAAGCTTTTGACCGCCTCCATAGGAGAATACCATTTTTTGGACTTATCCTTGGGTTTTGGAAAAAGGCGCAGGAGGGCACCCTGGAAAACCATATATTCTACATTTACCCTCTCGTCCACCTTGATCAGCTCTTTATCATACTGATCCCTCTCGCCGGCAGCTTTGCGCGCAGCTTTTCTAATATCATCGGCCAATATATATTTGCCACTATCATCAAACATATCGTCATAGGATATATATTTGTAGTCTTTGGGCAGTCCAAGTTTTTTGAGCACCATCGGGTGGGATACTTTAATCATTCGCACCTTTTGGAAGATCTGTGGTCTTGTCAGCATACCGAGCAGAACCTGCTCCGGATCCAAACCGTCCCAACTGCTCTTGTGACTTATTTTGGAAAGTATCTCTCTGGCCAAAGAATCTACAGGCTTCATCCTGCCGCCACTTCCTTGCACCACCAGTCTGCCAAACCTCTCTGCGTGAGTTTTGGATATTTTGTGCAATGGAGTCAGATCTGCTTTTGACTGAGCCTGAAGAGGCTGTGATACCGCAAAGATCATTATCCCCAAAAATGCGGCAGCTACTGTCTCGCCTTTGAGCTTTTGAAGCTTTTTTCTAAGCTGCGATATGCGTCCTTTGGGCGAGAGAAAACTCCAAACAAAACCTATCAAAAGCATCAGGTATCCTATATATGTAGGCAGCGTACCCGGATCATGGTTGACAGAAAGGATCGAACCAAGCTCGTCTTGATCATACGATGACTGAAAAAATCTATACCCTCTATAGCTGAGTACATGGTTCATATAGATATGGTAAGGAAAAGTGGTGTTGTTCTCTGTATCTATGACCGTCACGTATGACTCATACGACGAAGGCATCATTGACCCGGGATATCTCTCGAGCACAAACTTGTCAAGCCTTACCGCAAAAGGCATTTTGATGATCTTGGCTCCGTAAGCAAGCTGCACCCTTATATCCCCAAAGGTCACGATCACAGGTTTACCGGGTTCGGCTTTGTAACCTTCGAGTTCGACTTTTTGTTTCTTGCCGTTGTGGGAGACATTTAGCACTACTACCTGCGGAAATCTACCTCCGGGCTTAATGGCACCGGTTATGTAATGACCCTCTTTTTTGTGTGCGGAAGGGATATATTTGTCAAGCTCGACATCCACCTTTTTGCCATTATATTCATAGCTCTCATGTATATTGTTTTTGGTCATAGAAGAGAGATAAAGAGGCCTGGTGTACCTCATCCCTCCATTTTCATCGAGCAGTGAGACTTCAAGCACCATATGATCGCTAACCATGGTATTGCTTGTCTGACCGTTACGCAGATGCAGTATCCCCTCGTATCCGATATATCTGGTAGCAGCGGCACCGAGTGCGATCATCAAAAAGGATAAGTGCAGCAGCAACTGTCCCCATTTGGCTTTTTTGTACATCTTGTAGCGGAAAATATTGTATATAAGTGTAGCGATAAAAAAGAACAACAATGCTTCAAACCAGCGTGATTTGTACACAAGAGCTCTAGCCGTCTGGGTGCCGTAATCGTTTTCTATGAATGTTGCCGCGCCTATAACCGCGGCAAAGATGAGCATAAGTATCTCTGCTATTTTCATAGAAAAAAGTTTGGAAAACATTCTTGTCCCTTCCGGATCTTTATTTTGCTTGTGATATTGTATAGATTATTTTGTTAGCATCTCGTAAAATACTCATCTTCTGTTATCTCTTCAGTTTGTTTTCAGTTTCATTTCAGCTTATCCCAACTTGTGTCTATACTCACAGAGCACACCAAGGGCACTTCCAGCTTGTATATATTTTCCATTATATTTTTTAGTTTCTCGGCAATTTGCGATGATACGGCTTCATCTGCCTCAAATATCAGCTCATCGTGTATCTGTAGCAGCATTTGCACCGGCAATTTCTCCTCACTTATAAGCCTGTCTATCTCCAGCATAGAGAGTTTGATCAGATCAGCAGCACTTCCCTGAAAGACCGTATTGACAGATTCGCGCATGATGGCGGCTTTTTGCATTCCGCTCGCGTTTTCATAGTCAAATATCCTCCTGCGTCCCAATAGAGTTTCTACATATCCGTCGTTTTTGGCGTCATCCTGTATCTGCTCGAGATATCGTTTGACAGTTGGAAAGGTGGAGAAATATGCCTGTATGATATCCTTGGCTTCAGCTGTTGTGATGTCAAGCTCATCAGCCAGCTTGCGCGATCCCATACCATATAGCAAACCAAAGTTGATAGACTTGGCAAAGTTTCTCTTCCTGGCCGCTTCTTCCGCACCAAAAAGCTTGACGGCTGTGGCCATATGTATATCCTCTCCACTCTCAAAAGCCTCCCTGAGAGCCGCATCACTGCTAAAATGGGCCAAGAGTCTAAGCTCTATCTGGGAGTAATCGATAGAGATGAGCCTCTTACCATCTGAAGCTATAAATGCTCTTCTGACACTACGGCCGAGTTTGGATCGCACAGGGATATTCTGAAGGTTCGGATCTCTGGAGCTCAGACGGCCTGTAGATGTGCCGGTCTGCAAAAACGAAGTATATATTCGGTGGCCGCTGTCCTCTTGCGCCAGCTTGATCAAAGGCTCCACATAGGTAGAGAGCATCTTCTGATATTCTCTATACTCAAGTATCCGAGGTATCACAGGATGCTCATCGCGTAATGATCTCAAAACCGCCTCATTGGTAGAATACCCCGTTTTGGTCTTTTTGCCCCCTTTAAGACCCAGCTGCCCAAAAAGCACCGTACCAAGCTGTTGTGTGGATCTGATATTAAACTCCGTACCGCAAAGTTCATATATCTGTGCTGTCAGCTCGGTCAACTTGCTTGACATTTCGCTTTGCGATGACTGCAGATGAGCTATATCGACCTTGATGCCGGCCCTCTCCATGTGTATGAGCACATTGATAAACGGGTACTCCACCTCTTTTGCTTCTTTGGCAAGTTTCGGATCTGAAAGCTCAAAGAATTTTTGGAGTTTATGATACAGCTTCATAGTCATCCATGCATCCTCAGCCGCATAAAAGGTCGCCTCTTCAAGGGGGACACTGGAGAAGTTCTCACCCTTCTTGACAGTTGATTTGAAACTTTTCATCTCGTAGCCGAAGAATTTTCTGGCAAGGGCATCAAGCCCTACTTTGGAGCCCGGATCGAGAAGCCATGCCATTATCATCGTATCTGCGTACGGCACCGTCTCGCCAAGACCCGAAGCATAGAGCAGACTAAGATCGAATTTGAGGTTCTGCCCTACTACCTTGCTTTGCATCAAATGCTTTAGTGCCTTCAAGGCATCTTCCCTGCTTAGCTGAGGGCCTACGCCGAGATAGCTGTGAGCTATGGGAACATAGTATCCTTTCTTCTCATCGATAGCGAATGAAAATCCGACTATTGTATCATTTTTTGTATCCAGTCCGGTAGTTTCCGTATCAAATGCCACTATGGTCTTGGGACCTATCTCCTTGAGTACCTTCTCAAGCTTCTCTTTGGTATCAAGCATAACTGCCTCAAAAGCTACATCTTCCCGATAGGGGACTGTATCTTCTTTTCTTGAAACATTTTCAAGCTCTGTACTGCTTGATCCCGTATTGACCCATTGCAGCGCACGCTTCATCTCATACTTTTCAAACTCATCTTTTATCGCTGACAGATAGTCTCTATCTTCAAACCTGTACTGCTCCAGATCACAACTTGGGAAAATATCAGATCTCAGTCTGACCAACTCTCTGGACAAAAAAGCCATCTCTCTGGACTCTTCCAGCAGCTTCTGTATCCTTGGGGTACCTGCCTCATCGAGATGGGCATATATATTCTCAAGTGTATGAAAGCGGTTAATAAGCCTGGATGCACCTTTTTGTCCTATACCTTTGACGCCTGGTACATTATCGGCACTATCCCCTACTATCGCCTGAAAATCGACAAAATCCCTCGGATGCACCTCAAACTTTTTCAAACACTCTTCTTCGTTGATCTCAACTCTTTTGATCGCATCTACTATTACCACTTTGTCGTCATCAATAAGCTGGTAGAGATCCTTGTCGTGAGAAATGATACGCACCTTCATACCAGCCTCCACCGCGCAGCGTGATATGGTCGCTATCACATCGTCCGCTTCAAATCCATCCCTTGAGACGTTGGCAAAGCCCATTTTCTCTATCCACTCTATGGCAACAGGTAGCTGCTGCAAAAGCTCTTCAGGCGGCGGAGGTCTGTGGGCTTTATACTCTTTGTATAGATCATTACGAAAAGTTGGACCTTTGCTGTCAAGAGCAAAGACAATATAATCGGTAGTATGTTCTTTTTCAAATCTATGGATCATATTGATAAATCCGGTCAGAAGTCCGGTAGGAAAGCCCTGGGAGTTGCGAAGCGGAGGAAGAGCATAATAAGCTCTAAAAAAAAAGCCGAATGTATCGACTAAAGTAAGAGTTTTCATTGACAGCCTTGGGCAAGGGAAATTAGGAATAATTTTAGCTAAAATATGATTATAATATGCTCGAAAGCTCACAATAAGTGGATATAAGACCAATCAAAGCTCATATACTTGGGGAAAGATGCAATGAAGAAATCAATTTTTGATGAAGACGATCCGTATCTTGAAGCCGTAAGGAAAAGACGGGGACGCAGCACCGCTCCTCAAAACAGAAGCTCAAGACGCAAACGCAGATCCCTGGACCCAAATTCAACCGGCAATCGACTGAACGAATTTATGAAACAAGAGCTTAGCAGCGAAGACTTCTGGTTGATACCTCCTGAGTATTTTGGGATCACCATGTTTGTCCTGTTTCTTACCACACCCAAGGTACTGGGCATGGCTTTTTTCTTTTTCTATATTGCAGGAGGAGACTCGGAACTATACCGACAAGTCCATACAGGCGGCTATCTGCTTGACTGGGCCATAGGGTATGAGATTTTAGCAGCGGCGGCATTATTGATTATCCTTAAAAAACTCATATCATATGTCTTTGGCAAATAACCTCTATCCCAACTCCTGAGCCAAGAATTTACCGGTATAACTTCCTGTTTTTTTGTATTCTTTTGCCAATGTTTCAGGTGAGCCTGTGGCTACTATCTGCCCACCCTTGCTTCCACCTTCAGGTCCCATATCCAAAATCCAGTCAGCATTTTTGACCATCTCAAGGTTGTGCTCTATCACCACTACGCTGTTGCCAAGCTCCACAAGATGATGCAGCACTCCGGTCAGCCTGTCCACATCGGCAAAATGCAGCCCTGTAGTAGGCTCATCAAGTATATATAGCGTATTGCCGGTGTCCTTGCGACTAAGCTCTTTGGCAAGTTTAATGCGCTGAGCCTCACCGCCTGAGAGCGTGGTGGCGTTTTGGCCCAGCTTGATGTAGTCTAGCCCTACTTTTTCCAAAGTAGAGAGCTTGGATGCTATGACAGGGATAGATTTAAAAAACTCCAACGCTTCAGCCACGCTCATTGAGAGCACATCGGCTATACTTTTGCCTCGATATTTGACCTCAAGGGTCTGTTCATTGTATCTCGTGCCCCCGCACGCATCACATGTGACAAGTACATCGGGCAGAAAATGCATCTCTATCTTGATCTGCCCATCCCCCTGGCACTTCTCACAACGTCCGCCTTTGACGTTGAAACTGAATCGTCCAAGCTTATATCCGCGCAGCTCTGCCTCCTTGGTCTTGGCGAATAGCTTGCGTATCTCATCCATAATGCCAGTATATGTGGCGGGATTGGAGCGCGGGGTACGGCCTATAGGGCTTTGATCAAGGTATATAACCTTGTCTAGATGCTCCAGTCCATTGACTGTCACGCCGTCAATTTTGTTGACATTGCGGGCGTGATTTAGTATTTCCCTCGCAACCGGCAGAAGGGTTTGGAGTATCAGAGAGCTTTTGCCAGATCCGCTCACGCCTGTGACACATACGAAGTTGCGCAGAGGTATGGATGCTGAAAGGTTTTCGATATTGTTGATGCTTACACCTTCAATACTCAGCCACTCCTTTTGAGGTCTCTCGTGCGGATAGCTGATGGTTTTTCTGCCTGTGAGGTAGTCAGCTGTGAGGGTCTTGGTCTTGAGGAGTTTTTTGGCATCGCCAGAGAATACTATCTCTCCTCCGTGCTCCCCTGCACCAGGACCAATATCGATGATATAATCGGCTGCTTCTATTGTCTCCTTGTCGTGCTCGACGACTATGACGGTATTGCCTTTGTCACGCAGAGACTGGAGAGTACGGATGAGCTTGAGAGTATCCCTCTCGTGAAGACCGATGCTTGGCTCATCAAGCACATACATCACCCCTGTCAGTCCCGATCCTATCTGGCTAGCTATCCTGATGCGCTGTGCCTCACCTCCGCTGATAGTGCGGGCATCACGCCCGAGTGTCAGATACCCCAGACCCACATCATAGAGAAAAAACAGTCTCTCCCTGATTTCCCTCAGTATCGGAGCAGCTACCAGCTTCTGCTGCGGGCTCAGGTGCGAGAAGTTGGCAGGATCGTCAAAATACTTATAAGCATCCTCGATAGGCATATTGACGATATCTGCTATATTTTTACCCTCGATCTTGACTGCAAGCGAACGGGGCCTTAGGCGGTTGCCCTCACAGGCATCGCACACTTTCTCAGTCATATACTCCGCTACATCTTTTTCATCCTTGAACATCTCATGGGCAAATTTCACCACTCCGGGCCACTCACGCTCCAGCTTATGACGCTTCCATGTAAATTTGGTCTTGGTACCCAACCCATACAGGATCGCCTTTTTTTGATGCTCTGGGAGCTCTTCGTAAGGCACAGTGATATCTATATCATTGGCTATGCAAAAGGCATTTAGAAACTTTGTATAGTAGCTTTTGTTAAATCCATACATGATCTTGATCGCACCCTTTTCGATGCTTAGAGCCGAGTTGATAATCTTGGACATATCGAGTGTATACCTGATCCCAAGCCCGTCACATACAGGGCATGCACCCTTAGGGGTGTTGAATGAAAAACTCACAGGTTCAAGAGGCTCAAAACTAAGCTTGCAATCAAAACATGCCAAATGCTCCGAGTAGTGATAATGCTTGCGACTCAATCCAAGCTCCTCGTGATTGAGCACCTCTATCTCTACCTCACCGTAGCTTTCGCTGAGGGCTTTTTCTATATCCTGGCCAATGCGCTCTTTGTTGGATTCTTTGATCACTACGCGGTCTATAACTACTTTGATGGTGTGCTTCTTTGTCTTGGCAAGCTCAATCTCTTCATCAAGCCTCACCATCACACCGTCTATCTGCGCTCTTACAAATCCCTTGTGCCGCAACGACTCTATCATATCGGCAAAAGTACCTTTTTTCTCCTTGACAAGAGGAGCCATGATAACTGTTTTGGCTCCTTCAGGCAGCCTCAATACTTCAGTGATGATATCTGAAGCAGACATAGAGGATATGGGCTTGCCGCACTGATGACAATGTTGCACTCCTATTCGCGCAAAGAGCAAACGCAGGTAATCGTATATTTCAGTGATAGTCCCCACGGTAGAGCGCGGGTTTTTGGATGTGGTTTTCTGATCTATCGCAATTGCCGGAGTGAGTCCCTCTATTTTATCCACATCGGGCTTGCCAACACGTCCCAGGAACTGCCTGGCGTAGCTTGAGAGAGACTCGATATATCTCCTCTGCCCTTCAGCGTATAGAGTCGAAAATGCCAAAGTAGATTTGCCGCTGCCGCTAATGCCTGTGATAACGATCAGCTTGTTCTTGGGCAGTTCGACATCAATATTTTTGAGATTATGCTCCCTGGCGCCATATACCCGTATCAGATCATGCTTGCTCAAATCTTATCCCTCATAGTCAAAAAATCAATCGGATATTATACAACAACTTTCCTCACCGTTTGACACAATCTGGCAAGAAATTTTTTGATAAGCTGATCAATGTTTATTAAGCGATAATGAGTTACACTATCATTTTAAATTAACATAAACAAGGATGAAAAATGAAAAAAAATCTACTACTTGCGACTGCCCTAAGCGTTGCTGTTGCGACTCAGGGCGTAGCCAAACCAAATGCCCAAAAAGACCCTGAGGCTTTCCAAAAGCTTATGAAAATGGGAGGCAAAACAGGTCCCTACTATAGAGCACAAAAAGAGGATTTTCCCAAAGACTACTTTTTGGTAAGCCAAAACCTTCCGTTTTTGGTGGGTACAGCTTTATATCATCCAAACGGTGATACGCTCAAGCTATCTAAAGAACAGATAGAAAAATTGCAAAATATGGCAAAAACAATCGTTCCTGTCTCAGCTAAAATGGCTAAAGAGGTCAAAAACATGGAGCTTCAGCTTGCCAAAGCTGTAGTAGAAGAAGGCAAAGATCCAAAAAGTCAAGAGGAACTGGTCAAAAAAATAGCCGCGGCAAAAGAAAAAATGACTATGGCACATTTAGATTGTATACACACAGTCCAGGGCCTGCTCTCCAAAGAACAGTTTACTACATTGCTCAAGCTTGCTTCTCGCAAAAAATAGAAGCTACACACAATCTCCCGTCCAATACAACAGTGTATGACGACGGGACTTATGCCAATCTCAATTCTTGCCGCATATAGCCACTCAACAAGATATTGTGCTTAGAGCTGGCTATGATCTTTTATTGCAACGTTTGCCTGGTTTGAGTTTTGGCCTCCAACAATATCTCTTCGGCAGGCACTGCCAGTTCGAGGCTTGATGCATCAATAATCTCAATGATTTGCCGAAGCACATCCTGCTTGATACGCAACCACTCCTCCCAATTGACCGATTCTGAAAAAGCATATACCAATATATTCATAGAGTATCTGTCTATAGAATCAAAATATACCAGAAGGGTTTTCTTGACCCCAAATTTATCCTCGATATTGAAAAGTCCGTTCTCTACCGTGCGCTTGGAACGCACCAGATCACGCAATTTGGCTTCATTGACTATACCCGGATGCGTGTTGAGCATTTTTCTAATCTGATCAACCACTCTTGATATCTCTGCGGTATCATAAGTGTACTTAAGTCTCAGATCGAACTTGATGCGACGTCCTACCAATCTGGCTGACCAGTTAAGTATGGCGCTGTTGGCAAGTTTGGAGTTTGGTATGGTCACTAGAGCATTATCAAATGTTCTGATACGAGTAGCGGCCAGACCAATCTCCACCACAAATCCCTCGATATCGCCACTTTCTATCCAATCCCCCAGACTGAATGCCTGCTCACTAACCAGTCTGATAGAATCAAAAAAGTTGGTCAGTGTATCTTTGGCGGTAAACCCTATCAGTACACCCCCAATACCAAGAGATGTGATCAAGCCTGTCAGGTCGACTCCCATCTTGGCCAGGATTATCAATGCAGCAACTATAAAAATAATGATCTTGACGATATTTAGAAAAAGATTGAAAAACTCCCTGCGCACATGCTCCTGTTTGTTGATCTGAATAGAAAGAAAAGTATATAGGAGAAATTTGACCACTTCGTAGGCCCACCATGATACGACAAGAATATACAAAACGGAAAAAAGAAAATCTACTGAATCAGTCTGAGCAAACAGAGAAATAATATGTTTGATGAAAAAAATATAGATCAGATACCTCAAAGGCTTGGTCAATTTGTCATAACGACGAAAAAGGAGGCGGTTAGAAAGTTTGTCTCTATGGAGATAAAGTGCCAGCTTGACGGTGCTTCTGAGAGGATACCGGATCACGATATCGATCAAAAACAATATGATCAAAAAAGCAAAAGCGACAATGATATGACCGGGTGTAGTGTGAAAGGCCAAAGCTATCTTCATCAAGCTTTCTGGCAGGTTTTGATTGATATAAGGTATTAGCTGTTCCATGATCTGGATTGTATCAAAAATATAGATAATTATACAATATAGTATAGATATAAGCACAAATTATTTGTTATGTTTTTATTTATATTGAAGTTTATTCTAATTTTTTTATAGGTATCATTTTGTGTTGCCGATTTGAAGATATGGGCTTTTGGTCTGGATTTTCGATCGGAAAACATACACTACAATTACTCAAAAGGAGAGTATATGAAAAACATCACGATCAAATCGATTCTTACAGCATCAGTGCTGTTTGGCGGCGCTTCATTTGGAGCACAGTTTATCACTATCGGTACTGGTGGAGTCACAGGGACATACTACCCCACAGGTGGGGCCATCTGCCGCATGATGAACAAGCGCAAGAAGGATACGGGTATCCGCTGTTCGGTAGAATCAACAGGCGGTTCTGTTTATAATGTCAACACTATCAAGGCTGGAGAGCTTGATTTTGGTATTGCTCAGTCTGATACTGTATATCAGGCATATAATGGGGAGGGCAAATTCAAAGACAAAGCGATCAAAGAGCTCAGAAGCGTTATGGCTATCTACCCTGAACTTCTGGCCTTTGTAGTACGTAAGGATGCAGGGATCAAAAAGATCACCGATATGAAAGGCAAGAAGATCAATATCGACATTCCCGGATCAGGTACCCGCATGACCACAGAGATAGTTATGGATGCCTTTGGTATCAAAAAAAGCGATCTGGCTCTTGCTAACGAGCTCAAGTCAACCGAGGGCCCAACTATGCTCAAAGACCACAAGATCGACGGTTACTTTGGTGTATTTGGCCACCCTACAGCCAATATCAAAGATGCAGCCAACTCTGTAGATATCGATCTGGTACCTATCGAGGGGGAGCCTATCGACAAGCTTGTAGAAAAATACCCATATTATGCCAAGGGTATCATCTCAGGCACTTTCTACAAAGGTGTTGAGCATGACACACCAAGTATCGGTGTCAAAGCAGTGCTTACTACAAGTGACAAGATAGATGAAAAGGTGGTGTATGAGCTTACCAAGACTATTCTTGACAATTTCGAGGCTTTCAAAAAGCTTCATCCTGCCTACAAGACTATCACAAAAGAGTCTTTGCTTGATGGACTTTCTGTCCCTCAACACAAGGGCGCTGTCAAAGCATTCAAAGAGGCCGGCATACTCAAATAATCAAGCCTCTATTCAGCTGCTTCGGCAGCTGTAATCATATTTGTCGTCTATCAAAAAAGTTTGGTAGATCAGAAATATGAAGGAGGCAAGGATGAAAGAAGAGGTTAAAACTCAGGTCGAAGAGGAGGAGCTTCACCAGAATGAAGAGCTGGTAGAGAAGCTTGAGGGTCAGCGTATCCTCAAACCTGGCAGCAAAGAGGATTGGATGATATCCATCATCGCCTTTTTGTGGGCTGCGTTTCAGATATATGTGGTTGTGGTGCCTTTCAACAGTGTGTTTATCAGGGCTTTCCACCTTGCATTCGCACTTGTTCTTGCATTTTTTATGTATCCGATGTTTAAAAACCAGCGCACAATGCACACTATTCCGTTTTGGAACTACTTTATAGCCCCAGCAGCCGCACTTACGTCACTTTATATATTTTTCAACTACGATGCGCTCAACGCCAGATCGGGTGACTGGTCGCAACTGGATGTCGTAGCTGCTATTGCAGGTATGATACTGCTGATAAAAGCCGCAAGGAGGGTGCTGGGGCTGGCGCTTCCTGTTATCGCCATACTCTTTTTGCTGTATGATTATCTCGGACCGTATATGCCCGATCTCATCGCCCACAAGGGCGCAAGCATCAACAAGATCATGGGACAGATGTTTTTGACCACTGAAGGTATTTTCGGTGTGCCTCTCGGTGTTTCTGCCAGTTATGTATTTTTGTTTGTGCTTTTTGGTGCATTGCTTGAAAGAGCGGGTGCAGGAGCGTATTTTATCAATCTGGCCTATGCGCTTCTTGGCAAATTTGACGGCGGACCGGCCAAAGCTTCGGTAGCAGCTTCCGGGATGATGGGTATCATCTCCGGCTCATCCATAGCCAACACCGTCACCACTGGTACATTTACGATACCTCTAATGAAAAAGCTTGGATTCCCTCCACACAAAGCCGCATCTGTAGAGGTGGCGGCCTCGACCAACGGTCAGTTGATGCCTCCGATCATGGGCGCTGCGGCATTTATCATCGCAGAGTTTCTGGGACTTAGCTATGTAGATGTCGTCAAGGCAGCTGCCATTCCGGCCTTTGTGAGCTATTTCGCACTCTTCTACATCGTTCACCTCGAAGCCAAAAAACTGGGTATCAAGGGAGAAGATCCTGCCAAACTGCCTCGTGCCTGGGGTATCTTTATTAAAGGTATCCACTATATCGTACCGATATTTTTCCTGATGTATACATTGATAGTGCTTCGACAATCGCCTCAAATGGCAGCCTTCAACGCTATTATGTTCATGTTGCTGATCATGGTGACCCAGCACCCCATTACTGCCATGATACAAAACGAGCCGTTGACCAAAGAGGTTTGGCTTAGAGGCTTTGTCGATATATGGCACGGTATGGTAGCTGGAGCCAAAAACATGGTCCCCATAGCCGTCGCTACCGGTGTAGCTGGTATAGTAGTCGGCTCCGTTACGCTGACCGGTATCGGCCTGATACTTGCTGACGTGATCGAGCAGCTTGCCAACGGACAGATACTGCTTGTTCTTCTCTTTACCGCCATAGTTTCGCTGATACTCGGCATGGGGCTGCCAACGACTGCTAACTATATCGTTATGGCTTCACTGACTGCTCCGGTGATCATGGGACTGGCCGGCGATCTGGGCTTCCTGCTGCCTGCTATTGCCGCTCATTTGTTTGTATTTTACTTCGGTATCCTTGCTGACGATACACCTCCGGTGGGTATGGCAGCTTATGCCGCAGCCGGTATAGCAAGATCTGATCCGATCAAAACCGGATTGCAGGGCTTTGCATACGATATCCGTACAGCGATCCTGCCGTTTATGTTCTTTTTCAACACCAAACTCCTCCTTATCGGCGGAGTTGACGCGGCTGATCCTAATGACGCCTCCAAATGGCAATGGATCAGCAATCCAGGTGAGATTGCCCTGATCTTTATAGCTGCTGTGCTGGGTATGTTCGCCTTCTCATCAGCCACACAAGGGTACTTCCTGACCAGGGTCAATGCGTTTGAGCGACTGCTCTTCCTGGCAATCGTTCCATTCATGTTTATACCAAATATGACTGCCAATTGGCTTGGATATGGCAGCGAATACCTTTCCTACACCATAGGTTTTGGTATATATGTATTGATATACCTCATGCAAAAAGCCAAGATCAGAAGAGACGGTGGTCCTGTCATCGTAGGTGACGGCAAATATAAGCATTAGCCAAATTTAGAGCTTTGGGATTCCGCCAAAGCTCAACTCTTTTTGATATAATTCATCCAAAAATCCAAGGTATCGGTATGAGCCAATACAAAATACTCGGTATCGATGCCGGAATCTTCTATATGGTTCTTTCCACTTTATCCTTTGCTGCAATGGGAGGTTTCGTCAAGGCGCTAAGCGGAGAATTGCCGTCTTTGGAAATCGTATTTTTCCGCAACATTTTCGGGACAGTTGTATTGGTATGGAGTCTGCGGCAAAGTCCCACACGTTCAGGCGGAGGAAAACCGTTGCTGCTCTTTTTTAGAGGTTTGGCCGGTTTTGCCGCTCTTTTGGCATATTTTAACAACATGGCAAATCTTCCGCTTGGAACAGCTGTGACCTTCAACAAAGCTTCACCTTTGTATCTTGCGTTTTTTGCGTGGATATTTCTCGGAGAAAAACTCCCTCGTACAGCTGTCATGGCCCTGATATCCGGATTTGCCGGTATAGTTCTCATGGTCAAACCACAGGGCCTGCTGCATCTGGATCATGATATGGTGCTGGGAATGATATCCGGCATCGGAGCCGCGCTGGCATATACGGCTATCAGGGAACTGAAAAACTATTATGACATACGTACTATAGCTTTGTCATTTATGGCTGTAGGGACTATAGGTCCGTTACTGCTGATGTTTGTATCACAGTTTGTCTCTATGCCTGAAGCGTACGATTTTATGTTTGCCAAATTTGTTTTGCCTCATGGTATTTCATGGTTTTATCTTGCTGCTACGGGTATTTTTGCTACTGTCTCGCAGTTGCTTATGACCAAGGCGTACTCATTGGGCAAAGCAGGCATAGTGGGCACTATCACTTATCTTGAGATACTATATGCGGTCATCATAGGCGCGTTAATGGGAGATGCTTTTCCTGATATATGGAGCTGGATCGGGATGGGACTGGTGGTCCTGGCCGGATTATTAGTAACAGTGTTTAAAAAGTAAAAGTCATATTAAATCACCGCCCAAAGGCGGAGGAAAGGGAGAAAAAAGTATTTTTGTCTAATCCATCTGCTTGCGCAAGAATGTAGGCACATCCAAAACATCTTCATTGGTAGAGACATAGTCGGCTCCGACTACCCTCTTGGCTTGTTGGAGAGTTGGCTGCATAGGCGTATTGGCACTGCCGTTTTTGAGCAGGTCAGAAGCCTCTTTGGCTTTTTGGGCCTGATCGCTTGCCAGACTGTTCGGATCTTCAAATCCTGTGGCTACGATAGTAATACGTACTTCATCCGGATCCATGTCGGCATTGGTGGTGGTACCGAAGATCACGTTGGCATCTTCATCCGCATGCTCCTCAATGATATCCATAGCCTCGGAGATCTGAAGTATCGGATATTCAGGATGGATATGGAAGTGCACCAGAACACCCATTGCTCCGTTGATAGAGATATTGTCAAGCAATGGAGACTCAAGGGCAGCCTTGGCAGCATCGTAAGCCGCATTGGCTCCGACACTCTTACCTGCACCCATAAGCGCAAGTCCTCTGTGACTCATGACAGTGCGCACATCGGCAAAGTCGAGGTTGATATCATTAGGTCCGTGAGAGAGGATAACATTTGATATACCGCCGACAGCTTGAGAAAGCACATCGTCGACTAGACGAAAACTCTCTTTGATACCAAGATTCTTCTCTACAATGCTCAGGAGCTTTTCGTTAGGGACTACCACTATGGAATCGCTTTCGCGCTTTAGCTCCTCAAGACCGAGTTTGGCGAGTTTGCTTCTTTTGCGTCCTTCAAATTTAAAAGGGCTTGTGACAACAGATACGGTCAGAGCACCCACCTCTTTGGCGGCCTGGGCTACGATAGGTGCCGCGCCGGTTCCTGTACCGCCACCCATTCCGGCAGATATAAAGACTATATCTGCACCCGCGAGTGTATCCTTGATCTCATCGAAGCTCTCAAGTGCGGCCTCGCGGCCCTTCTCGGGCATCATGCCGGCACCTAAGCCTCTCGTTGCGTTGATACCGAGTTGAAGTTTATATGGCGCCAATGATGTCTCAAGAGCCTGAGCATCGGTATTGGCAGCTATCAGATCTATGCCTGATACGCCCTCATTGATCATGTGGTTGATCATATTGCCTCCGCCGCCTCCGACTCCTATGGCTTTGATCTTGGCACCCACAGGTGCTGTTGTAGAAACTTTTTCTACCTCTATCTCAAAAATGTCTGTCATATTCTCTCCCTTGTTTAGAATAACTGTTTTAACCAGTTGGCAAAACGACTCATACTGCTTTGATCATCTCCATCAGGACGTGGAAGATCATCAAAAGAGAAATTGTTGTCTGTTTGCACCTTTTTGTTTTTCACCGGATCTTTAATGGTCTTGCCGCCGAATGGATCGTCACTATTGTCAGCTGCCATATTCTCCTTGTCTTTGAGTTTGATATTGCTCAGGTCATCTTCATTGATCTCATCTTCATGTTTGCCGTGCAGAAGCCTGCGGGCATTATCGACCTCATATTGGGTATGCTCCCCTACTCTATATAACAACAAGCCAATTACAGTAGAGAATGACGGATCGTTAAGATCTTCGAATAGTCCGCCAAGCTCTCTTGGATACCCTATGCGCACCGGTATGCCATGGAAGATTGCTTGAGCCAGATCCCGTATCCCTTTTAGCTTGGTCATGCCTCCTGTCAGGATCACTCCAGAACCCACTTGCTCGCGCAAAGCACTCTTCTCAAACGATCTCTCAAGCAACACAAGCAACTCTTCCACTCTTGAAGAGATCACACTATGGACAATCTCCAGAGATATACTATTGCTGTTCTCCTCATCACCGATGACCGGCAGATCTATGACTTCACTGCTGTTCTCTATCAAGTTACCATGACGGATCTTGACCTCGTCTGCTACTTGCAAAGGCGTATGAAGTGCCATAGAAAGATCATTAGTAATGTGATTGGAGCCTACGGGAATAAAATCATTGTACCGTATAGAATTGCCGGTATGGATGATAAGATTGCTGGTCTGTCCTCCCATATCAATCACAGCGACTCCCAGCTCTTTCTCATCCTCGTTCATGGTAGCTATGGCCGAAGCATAACTGTTAAGCACGATCGACTCGATCTCAAGACCTGCAGAACGAACGGCTTTTGTCAGATTACTCAAGCTTGATTTTTGGGTCAGTATGATATTGGTATCTACTTCCATTCTGCTTGCGTTCATGCCGTAAGGATCTTCTATAAAGTCCTGATCGTCCACTTTGAAATTATAAGGCAAGACATGAATCACTTCATATTCATTGGGGATATTGGCATTGTATAATGCTGTCTCCATTACTCTATTTATCTCTTTTAGAGAAATATCTTTGTGAGGTATATTGACAATGCCTGTTGAGTTGAGGCTTTTTGCATAGGCATTTGAGATGGATATAGTAGCAAGAGAAATATTATTGCCCGCGATCCTGCGAGCGTCTGCAAGCGCTTTTTTGATGGACCTGGATGCAAGCTCTATATTGGTGATGATGCCCTTTTTGACACCCTGGGCCTTAGCAAAACCATGCCCTGTTACTTCGAGACTCCCGTCTTCGGCAACCTCAGCTATTACAACACTTATCTTAGTAGAACCGACATCAACAGCTAAGATTGTCTTGCTCACTTAGAGTCCTTTTATATACACCTTTACAGGGAACTTTTCATTCAACTTCTCAAAAAGAGCACTTTCAAATACACCCTTCTTGATCTTGTTTGCCTCGTTTTGAACGGCTACACTAAGGTTTTGATCGGCTTCAGCCATACGCTGATCCACTATCTTGTAAACCACCAGACGTTTTGACAACCTAATGATACCTTTTTTTCCTGAAATTGTAAAGAGCTTTTGCAAAAACTGTAAACTTTCTTTTTTATCAAGGGGTGGAATCTCCCCAGCTTTTGCAAGGCTAAGGTAGGCACTTTCTGTCAAGTCGGATTTGTCAATATTATCAAGCAACTCTTTGGCTTTTTGCTCCATCATGTCAACAGATTTGCCAAGTTTCAGTTTTGCTTCTACCGACTTTTTGGCCTCCTCAAACGGCAAGGGTTTGGGCTCTATCACCTCTTCAACACGCACAGTGGCATATCTGCTTCCAACAGGTTTTGGCTTGAGGAGTGCACCTGCATCGCTTTGAGATATCTCTTTCCATATATCCTGACTGAGCTTATTGTCATTAAGCGGCAACACAAGGGTATCGCCATTATCCATCTTTCCTTTTTTGACAGCTATATAGTCCAGAAGCGCCTGCTTTTTCCCTTTTTTGATCTTGAGATCCTGCGCTACCTGACTTTTTGCATCTTCAAAAGATATCTGTTTGCCTTGGGCATCAACATAGTTGAAACTGTTTTTATCATAATAATCTCTGATATCCGCATCACTGACATTGATATCACTTGTATCTGTCCAGAAGACCGAAAGTTTGTAAGAACGTGGAGACAGGTAATCGTTTTTGCTGGCTTCCCACTCTTTTTTAAGCGTACTCTCATCTATTTTAATCTGAAAATCATCAGGCGACAAAACCTTGTAAGCTATTTTATCTTCGATACCCAGTGCAGCAGAGACAACATCCCTCTCGAAGGGCATTGCATCAAATTCTATCAATCCCATCAGCTTCTGGATCGTTAGCTCATCTTTTAGGATATCCTCAAAAGTGCTGCTTTTGATCCTTCTATTTTGCAGATATGTCTTGTAAACCTTCTTGCTAAATACCCCATTTTCCTTAAAAGCCTGCATAGAGGCTATATACTCAGCAAGCTCTTTCTCGCTGACAGTGATTCCGAACTCTTTTGCCAAATTCAAAAGCTGCGCCTGGGAGGCAAGTGAGTCAAATGCCTGCTTGAGCAGTCCCATTTTCTTGGCCTGCTCCTCGTCGAACTTGCCCTGAAATATCTCATTATATCTACTGTAGAGATTGCTATAGGTGAAATTGAGTCTTTCTCTTGATATCTCTATATCCCCCACTTGTCCTACAGCGCTGGCTTTGGAGCCGTATTTATAACTCCCCCAGCCAACAAATCCTGCACCTATAAAGGCTATAGTCGCGACCCAAATAGTCCAAACAAGCCATCTGTTGTGTCTTTGCATCCAAGTGATCATTGCATACTGCCTTGTGTCAAATTTTATCCGCCATTTTAGTCAAGTTGTGATTAAACGCTGTTTTTTCTCTTCAAAAATGTCGAAGCAAGAGACTTGACAGATTGCAGAGGATTTGCATTTTTAAGCCTCTCATAATGCTTTCTGGCACGCTCTATACCCATTTCGGCAGCCTCTTCGTATAAAAGCATGGCATGGCGTTTGTTCTTGTCTATACCTATGCCATATTCATAAAGCTGCCCAAGGTCACAGATGGCTTCCGGATAATCCTCTTCCGCAAGATGATTGATCTGAGTAAACGCTTCAGGATAGTTCTGCTGCAGCACTTCTCCTTTGAAAAGTTCACGCGCAAGCATGAATTGCGCAAAGGTTGATTCGGTAGTAGCTGCAGCTATCAACATCTGTGCTGCTTCGGCTGTTTTGCCTTCCTTTTTAAGCTCCTGATATCTTGATATGGCTGCTTCTACCTGAGATTCCGAGTAGTCATTGGTGCTGACAAAATGTATAAAGTCTCTCACTTCATCACAGACACCGCTTTCTAGCTCTTCCTTCTGGGGATGTTGATGCAGCATATTGCGAAACTTCTGGTCCATATATGCAAACTTTTCATATAATTTCTCATCTTCATCCGGTTCAAACTCCCAAGCTCTTTTGATATTCTTGAGCTCTTTTTGCTCCTTGGATTGAGCTGGATTTTGCATTTCCGATTCGTTTTCTTGCGGTTTTTGTGCAGATGCACTTATGGTAGCGGCAGCTCCTGTCGCAAACACTTCATCCGCAGCAAATTCCGCATTGTCAACTTCCATCTGTGCGTCTTTGGCTTCATCAGGCAATTCTGATTCATTTGAGAGCTCTTCGAATGGATCCAAAGAGAACATCTCCTCGGTACTTGGCTCGGCCATATACGGTACGGGCTCCTGCGGCTCAGGTTCTAGATCTTGCTCTATGACATCTTCGGCTACCGTTGAAAATTCGGGCTCATCAATGTCGCCCAGGATGTCATCAGTAAACAAAGGTGCCGTATCCAGATCATCAGATACAACTGCACTTTCGGGTGTTGACACATCTTCCTTGCTGTCAACAGCATCCTCACTGATATCATCGCGGAAAGTTTCTGTGCTGTCAAATGAAGACATATCCTGATCGAGAGAGAATAGCGGATCATCAAGGATACTCTCATTTTCCACAGACTCGTCAATCTCTGCTTTTTCATCTTTTTTCGTATCTCTCATATCTGACTGCTCGGCTGTAGCATATGCTCTTGGAGCCGATGCACTCTCTCTGGTCATCTCAAGCATCTCCTCAGTACTGATGATATGCTCCTCCGCGCCCACTTCCTCCACTTCCGCAAGATCGAAAAGATTTACATCTACGGCAGCGTCAGCAGTACTTTGAGGTTGTGGTTGGCTTATTGTCGCCGTGACATCATCGGTACTTGACAGAGAAGTGTCTGATAAAGAAGAATCGAAAAAATCATCTTTGACGGATTTGGAGTAGTCTTGCATCTGATAAAGTGCCTGTCTGAAGTTTTTGCGCTCAAGATCTTGCAAGATTTCGTGCAGATGTTTGTCGGTACTCAGGTTTCTCAGACGTCTGATCTGGATATCTATCACTTCATAATCGGACAGATCTACTGCTGCCCTTATGATCTCAAAACGCTTTTCGATCTCTTCCATGAAAACTCTCCCCGTTTCAAAAATGCACCATTATAGCATAATGGAGGTTAACACTTTGGTAAGATTGTCAACATTTGTCAAAGTGTCAATAATCTGGCGCTATTCTCCAAAATTGCTATCTTTTTGGCAATTTCTATTAAATCTCTGTCATAAGTGTAAATACCGTATCCTTTTATTAACATCATATGTTCGGGGTTTGTTTTGAAAAACTCGGCTATCTCATAGGGTGCCCTATCGTACCAGTCAACAAACTGTCCCGGATCATAAACCCTGACTCCGCCGAGAAGTTTGTCTCCGAAATAATCTGCCGGGATCAACTCATTATGCGACAAAGCGTATGCCGTAGCGTATGGAGGCATGGTGTAGGCAATATATTTGGCATGCGGTATCTGCTGATAGATCTCGTCATGGATCGGAGCATCCAAACTGGCTATATTCCACCTGTAATCCCTTTGTTGACTGTCTAGTTCTATGAGTGACTCTTCTGTGATCTCATCAAATATCGCTTCCTTGGTGTTGATCAGAAAAGAACCTGAGTCTATACGAGCCGAGATAGAGCCGTGATAAACTCCGAAGAAACTTTTTCTAAACATAGAGAGTGAAACATGCTTTATATATTCTATCAAATGTTTATCTGCCATTAGTGTCCTTGAGTCCTTTTTCGCTATTATACCAGCAAAAAAGATATATTATGGATATACCTCATATTCCCGTCTTGCTAAAGAGCGTTTTGGACTCTTTTAGAGACACAAAAGAGGGTTATGTAGTAGATTGCACCCTAGGGTACGGTGGCCATAGCAGCGAAATCCTGAAAAAGTACCCCAAACTCAAGCTTATAGGGATCGATAGAGACCAAGAGGCTCTTGATTTTTCATCAAAGAGGCTATCTGTTTTCAAAGACAGAGTAGAGCTGATAAAAGGCGATTTTGCTTCCATTGTGCCCACTCTATCCAACAAGCCTGTTGCGGCCTTGCTTGCAGATTTTGGCGTGTCATCCCTGCAGCTTGATAAAGCAGAAAGAGGTTTTGGGTTTGAAAGCGATACGCTTGATATGAGAATGGACAGAACATCCGGTCTTAGCGCATACGACGTGATCAACAGTTATTCATACGAACAGCTTAGATATATCTTCAGCACATACGGAGAACTAAAAGAGGCCTCAAGGCTTGCCGAAGAGATCATCAAAGTACGCTCCAAAGAACCTATCTCAAGTGCGGTTGAGCTCAGCAATATATCCAAAAGGATCATCAGAGGCAGACAAAAGATACACCCTGCTACTTTGGTATTTCAAGCTGTCAGAATAGAGGTCAACGATGAATTGGGACAGATAGAAGGATTGCTCGATTCTCTTGAGAAGATGAGGCCTTCCGGAGCCATAGTTTCTCTGATCACTTTTCATTCGCTTGAGGACAGGCTAATCAAGCATCGTTTTCAGGAATGGGCCAAGTCGTGTATCTGCGATCCAAATGCTTACAGATGTACTTGCGGCAACGACCACTCTTTGGGTACAATACGCTCACGAAAACCTATAGTGGCTTCATCCGATGAAATACTGGCCAATCCACGCAGCAGAAGTGCCAAACTCAGGACTTTTGTATTTGAGGAGCATAAATGAGCAAAAGCAAAGAACAGGGCGTGACACTGGGGGCGCTTTCGATCGCGCTCATAGCTATGGCAATAGTGCTGATACTCGCTCTGGTCAAAATAGATCTAAGCAACAGGATCTACTACGAAAGTCGTCAAGCCCACCTACTTGAGCAGGAAACAGCCGCACTCAAAGAGGAGAACACACTACTGCAAATGAGGGTTGAAAAGCTCAAATACAAAAGTCAGATAGCTGACACGATCTTTTCTATCGATGATAACGGAGCCGAGGAGAAGGAAGGGGCACAATGATCAGAAAATTCCTTGACTTTGCCATCAATAGGCCCGTACTTAATCACATCTTTTTTGTACTTCTGCTGATCATGGCTCTTTTTGCCTACCAGAAAATACCCAAAGAGATCTTTCCTCCTGCCAATCTGGACAAGATCGTCATCCAAGGCAGTTATCCCGGAGCTAGTGCCGATGTACTTGATAAGATGGCGGTTCGCTCTATAGAGGACGGGCTCAAAGCGGTTGACAATATTGACAATATGCGAAGCACTATACAAAACGGTAGTTTTTTTATCGCAGCAGATATCAAGCCCGGTAGCGACAACCAATTGATACTGAGTGATGTCAAAGATGTATTGAGCTCTGTGCGTAGAGACCTGCCTGCTGATATGAATGAGCCCATAGCAAAGATATCAATATACAAATTCCCTCTGCTGCTGATAGCTATCTCTGGCGATCAGCCTACTATCAGGCTGCTTGAAGCGGCAAATGATCTCAAGCAAAAGCTCAGCCAGATCAAAGCTCTCGATGCCATAGAGATCAGAGGAGATACCGACGAAGAAGTAAGGATATTGATAAACGAGGCAAGGCTTGAAGCTTACGGCATACCAAAACTTCTCTTCTATAAGGCTATCAGCGAGCTTAGTTCTATCTATCCGGCCGGCACACTCAAGCATAATGGTAAATTGCTCTATCTATCTACTGCCAACGGTGCCAAAAGTGCCAAAGAATTGGCAGACACAATGCTACATATAGGCAACAGGCATATACGGCTTGGGGATGTAGCCAATGTCGAATTTGGGCTCAGTACTCCCGCAGAGCTTTCTCACTTCAATGGCAAGGCAAATATCTCGCTAAATGTCACGAAAACAAAAAAAGGAAATGCAATAGCTCTAAGCAAGCAGATCAAAAAAGATCTTGAAGAGTTCAAAAAACGCTATCCTGACCTCAATTTCCAAGTATATGTCGATACCTCAGTCTGGATCAGAAACAGGATCAATCTTGTAACAAGCAATATCTTTTTCGGTCTTATTCTTGTCTTTGGGGCTATGTTTTTGAGTATGAACTGGCGTATAGCCACCGTGGTTGGGCTTGGGATACCTACAAGTTTTTTTATTGCGCTGATCGTTGCAGAGATGCTGGGTTATAGCATGAACCTGCTTAGCATGCTTGGCGCACTTGTAGCGCTTGGGATGATCGTGGATGAGGCTATCGTGGTAGCAGAGAATATATATAGACATATGGAGATGGGCAAACCTCCCAAGGAGGCGGCCATAGAGGGTGCTGCGGAGATGTTCCCCGCTGTAGTGACCGCTACGGCCACTACTGTTTTTGCCTTTTTGCCATTGCTTATAATGAGTGGGCAGATGGGGATGTTCGTCAAGATACTGCCCATCATGATCACAGTGCTTCTGCTCAGCTCTCTGCTTGAGGCTTTCTACTTTCTGCCGCTCCATTCCAAAGAGCTTTTTTCTCTCGGCAAGCGCATCGATCACCATGAGCCCAGTCGCCTCTGGGACGGTATGGCTTCATTCTATGGCAATCTGCTTGGTACATTGCTGCGATTTAAAAAACTCTCTTTAGTATTGATACTCGGAGGGATCATACTCGGCACTGTGGGGATGCTGAAGATTACCAAATTTGAGCTTTTCCAAAAATTTGACGGAAGTCAGATATATTTTACCGGCAAGGTCGATCCCGACAGTCGTCTGCTTGAGACAGAAAAAGCGCTTAACAAACTTGAAAAAAAGCTTATGAGCAGCATTTCCACAGATGATGTCTCATCAGTCACCTCAATAGTCGGACTCAAATTCAACCCCGATCAATCCGTCGATACCGGAGAACATCTCTTCCATATTTTTATCAATCTGCATGAGAGAAAGGCAGAGAACTTCTTTGATAGATTTATCAACCCATACCTCTCGCTTGAATATGACGATTCGGACATGCTTCGCTCAAAAGATGCCCACCAGATAGCCAAAGAGCTCAATGAGAAGTTACTGCCCAAGCTTAGAGCCATGCGTACAAAGAATGGCAAGGCGATATTTCATGAGCTCGATATATTTGTCCCGCAAGCGGGGATTGTGAAAAACGATGTAGAGATAGGTCTGGGAGGAGCGGACGATAATGTACTCTTCCCTGCGGTGGACAAACTAAAAAGAGCTTTGGAAGAGATCAACGGTACCCAACATGTCACATCCAACGCCAAAGAAGGGCCTCAGGAGCTAAAAATACATATCAACAACTACGGCCAGTCTCTTGGGTTTACTGAGGCAGGGCTTATAAACGAGCTTCGAGGCATGTTCATGGAGGCAGAATACGGCAAAATGTTTGACAAAAAAGGATTGATAAGACTACGGATGGAAAATCCGCGCAAAAAGGATGACTATGATATCGCATCCCTCCAGTTGCAGACACCAGACGGCAAACAGCATGTACTGCTCAAGGATATAGCCAATTTCGTATATCACAAAAGAATGCTTCACCTCTACAAAGAAAACGGCGAAAGACTCTGGTCAGTCTCGGCAAGTGTGGACAAGGATATCATCCTGCCTATGGAGGTGATGAAGAAGATAGAACCATTGCTCTCTTCGTTTCGCAAACAAGGGATTTCTGTAGTGATCAAAGGTGAGCAAAAAGCCAATAAGCAGCTTGCGAGTGAGATGTCTCAAGCTGCGATCATAGCCATATTTCTTATCTTTATCTCTCTGGTTTGGATGTTTAACTCATTTGTCCAACCGCTGATAGTGCTTAGTACCATTCCTCTGTCGATATTAGGAGCTCTTGTGGGCACCAAGCTTTTCGGGCTCAATATGACTATGCTTGGGGTTATGGGGATGATAGGTCTGGCAGGAGTGGTGGTCAATGACGGCCTGATCATGATAGATTTCATTCGTAGATCCAAACATATCGACCAGATCGTCGAAGGGGCCAGGATCAGACTGCGCCCTATCATTCTTACTTCCGTTACTACGGTGCTTGGATTATCGACTATCATATTCTTTGCCAGCGGCCAATCCCTTATTGTGCAGCCTATGGCTATATCTCTGGGCTTTGGTGTAGCCTGGGCGACCGTGCTCAATCTAATATATGTGCCTATACTTTATTCGGTGATCTACAGAGTAAAATCGCAAGAATAGTGCCCAGGGATTTATCCGCCAAAATCCTGCGTCCAGTAATTGAGCATATGGCTGCCCTCTTTTTTCAGATACGACATCCCCACTTTTTTAACATCAGGGTTCATCAGATTTGCACAGTGACCATCACTTTTGAGCCATTCTTCTACTGCTTTTTGCGCAGTATCTATACCTTGTCCCACAGTCAGGTTTTCAAGTCTGGGATAAGCCCCGCTATAGCCGTTATTTATAATGCGCTCGTTGAATGTACTGCCTCTGCCTAGATTATTTACCTGTGCAGTGTAGTCCCACTTGGTACCTGAGCCGGTATGATCATGATTAATGGTGTCGCTCCAAGCCATATCTCTGTTGTGCTCATAGGCGGCCCTGTAGAGTGCTTCATCCCACTCCAGAGCATCTACAGGTTCTTTTATGCCTTTTGAGCCGCAGTCTTGTGTCTTGCTCCTGGCAGTGTTTATGGCATCCAAAAACTGATCTATCGTCGCCTGACTCAATTTGGGAGCAGAGATAGGTGAAGCATGCAAATCAACCTGACTGCCAGAAGTGTCCCCACATCCGGTGCTTAGAAATACCGCTGATGCGGCACTTAAGATATATTTGCTTATTTTCATACCAGCAGACCTTTTTTATATTTTGGTGATTATACATAAGATATATCAAATATTTGTGTATTATTTATGAAAATGATCTTTGTGTTTGTTCTTTTTGGCTTCATAGAGCTTGATATCAACTCTGTGCAATAGATCTTTGACACTGTCACCATACTGGTATGAAGCCACACCAAAGCTGCATGAGATATGCTCCACAGCTGAAAAAACATGATTTCTGATCCTTGTATTGAGGATATCGACGAGTCGTTTGGCCTGCTTCTGGCTGCTCTCAGGGAGAATGATCATAAACTCATCCCCACCCCAGCGTCCAAATATATCACTTCCTCTGATGGTGCCAGAGACCAGGCGAGTAAGCTCTATAAGTACATCATCTCCTGCGTTGTGACCATACTTGTCATTGATAACTTTGAAATCATCTACATCAAAAAAGATCACACTCATCAGCTGCCTGTATCTTTTCGCTATGGCAAGCTGCTGGGCAAGGATGGTATCAAGCATATGACGGTTATAAATAAGAGTCAGACTATCAAAACTTGCGAGTTCTTCAAAATATTTCAAATCCTTATTTTTGTTGCCTATTTCTTTTTTAAGTGATTGTATCCACGCTATGAGCCATAATACCAAAACAAAAAGTAAAGCAAAAAAAACATAAAAGTATACAACAGGCAAATGATTAAGACCTTTGGTTTTTATCCATTTTGTATGAATCTTCTTCTTTTCATCCTCACTTATGGAATCGATCGCCTTATTAATCAGAGGCACAATGTTTGCAAGATCCTTACGCAACATGATCTTGGGCGAGAATGTCTCCGGCAGGGTTCCGGATATTTTCAGATTGCTGAAAGTGTTTTTGTTGAGCATAAATGCCACGACCGGGAAAGCGTCTATAGCCGCATATACTTTGCCTTCACTGACTAGCTTCAAAGCTTCTTTCAATGAATCAACCTCAACAATATGGAGCTGTGGATAATTTTTGTGTATCATGAAAGCGGCTGCATAATTTCTGCCTATTGCTATCTTTTTGTTCTTCAGCAGATCGGCGGCATTTATGAATCCGATATCATTTCTTGTGGCAATAACAAGTGGGTATCTATCGTATGGCCTGGAGAAAACAGCATAAGACAGTCGGTCCGGGGTTTGTTGGGTTGCGACAGTAAGATCATATTTTTTATTTTTGATATTCAACAGCACTTCGGACCACGATTTTGCTTTTGTACATTTAAACGGTATATCCAATTTTTCGCAGATCTTTTTCCAGTAGTCGATACCTATACCCGCAAGTTTGCCGTCAACAGTAGTATTAAACGGAGGCCAAAGATCTGTAGAGATGCATGAAAGCGGGTGGGTTTGCAACATTTGCCTCTCATCTTGAGAGAGCTTGAGAGGTTTGGCAAATACACCGACAAAAAATATAGATAAAATCAAAATTGCATTTACCACATCTCACCCTTGCCTGGCTAACGCTTGGAGCAATAAACCTGAGCCGACACTATCATATGAATTATAAAATCTTCAAACTTTATTTTACTTAATTATTGTCATGAATTGGTCAATACTCTCTAAAGGCACAAAATGTAATTTCTATTTGTATTTATTCTTTTTGGCTTCATACAGTTTCAGGTCGACTCTATGTAAAAGATCCTTGGCGGTATCTCCATACTGATAAGAGGCTACACCAAAACTGCACGAGAGGTGATCCACAGCCGAGAAGTTGTGGTTTTTTATCTTGCTATCCAGGATGCTTGCCAAGCGATTAGCCTGCTTCTGGCTGCTCTCAGGGAGAATGATCATAAACTCATCCCCACCCCAGCGTCCAAAAATATCACTGCCTCTTATAGTACTTGAGACCAGACGGGTAAGCTCTATAAGCACATCATCTCCTGCGTTGTGACCGTATGTATCATTGATCACTTTGAAATCATCTACATCAAAAAAGATCACACTCAGCAGCTGCCTGTATCTTTGTGCTATGGCAAGCTGCTGGGCAAGGATGGTATCAAGCATATGACGGTTATATATGAGCGTAAGACTGTCAAAACTCGCTTTTTCTTCGTAGTATTTGATATCTTTTTCTTTGTTCTTTATCTCTTTTTTCAATGAGCGTATAAAATAGAACAGCACTGCAAGTGCCACAAGCAGAGCACCGAGAGCGCCATAGATAAAAACAGGATTGATTATCGTTTTGTTTTTTATCATCTCCCATTTTCTCATGACCACTTCTTGCTCTTCTTTGTTTAAGATAGAGTTGATGGATCTGTTTATCAGGGGCAATATGGGAGCATAGTCTTTGCGAAGCATGATCCTAAAAGAGAATTTTTCCGGAAATCTAAATGATATCTCCAACTCCTTGGCGTCTGTCTCTTTCAGAAGAAAAGCCATCACCGGCAATACATCCACTGCTGCCTCAACCTTGCCGCTTTTTACCATCTTGAGTGCACTCTCTACCGAATCGGTCTCTATGATATGGAGTTTTGAGTATAGTTTATGCAGCATTTTAGCAGCAGAATAATTTCTGCCTACCGCAACTGTGGTATTTGTATCCAGCCTAAAGCCGGAGCCTTTTTTGCTGACCGCCACATACGGGTATCTTGCAAAAGGCTCTGAGAAAACAGCATATTTGAGTCTATCCTCGGTCTTTTGAGCAGCGATGGTCAGATCGTATTTTTTGCTTTTTATATCTTGTAAGACTTCCGACCAGCTACCTGCCACAGAGCAATCAAAAGGGATGCCAAGTCTTTCGGCAACTTTATGCCATAGATCGATCCCTATGCCTGCTAGCTTTCCGTTTATCAAGGTATTAAAGGGAGGCCAGGTCCCTGTTGCGATACATCTCATTGGGTACGACTTCAAAAGGGCTTTTTCATCTGAAGTCAACGCCAAAGGTTGTGAATATAAGAAAAATGTGGCAAAAACAATCAATACTATTTTTTGCAATATTTTTCCTTTCTATTCTGTGCGCAATAATTTTTCAATTATATTTTCAGAACAATGAATACCCGCTTAATTGGCCAAAATATAATAATCAAACAGCATAATAAGTAGCGTCGGGGTGATGAACTACCAAGGCGCTGGTGGTCTGCTCGGGGTGCATCTGGAGGGTTTCGCTCAGAGTAATCCCATAATCTTCCGGTCGCAGCAGATTAAAAAGCAGGCGGTTTTGCTCCAGATCAGGACATGCCGGATAGCCGAAGCTATAGCGGGCTCCCCTGTAGCGGCGAGTCCTCACATCCCGCAAAGTTGCCCCCTCATCCTCAGCCAAAATCCCTAGATCCATCCTGATCTGCTTGTGTGCTATCTCAGCCAAAGCCTCAGCCAGTTCAACCGATAGTCCATGTATCATACTATACTCCAGATACTCTCCTGCATCGTAGAGCTCCTTTTCATACTGACTAAATCTTGCTCCGGCACTCACGCAGCTAAGTCCCAGCACATCGTGTCTATCGTGTCTAAAAAAATCGCTAATTGCTCTGTGTGGCTTGCGTCTTTGTCTTGGGAACGAAAAGACCCCGACCGCTCTGCCCTGCACTGCCTCAAACGGCTCACGGCAGGCATCTTTGTCTATATGCCAACCCTCTGACTGATCAAATACCAAAAGTTCCTGATCATTGCTGCGCACAGGGTAGTAGCCATATATGATCACAGGCTCCAGCAACCCCTCATCAATGATCTGCCTTTTTAGGCGTTCGTAATTGGGATAGACTTTCTCCTCAAGCAGCTTTTGGTATGCTTCTTTACTCATTCCTTTGGATTTGTATCCCCAGTGAAGCTTGATCACCTGCTTTTTGTTGACCCACTCAAAGATATTTTCCAAATTGAGATCCTTGGCCTCAAGCACCCTGCGTCCCCAAAATGGAGGAATGGGTATATCGACAAACTTAGGCATCTTGATCTGCTCAAATGGGGGTATAGTTATCTTCTCTTTGGATTTTTTCTCTGGAGTCTCCTTGCCGTCACTGCCCAGATTGGTATCAAGCGGCTTGGATGGATCTTTATGCCACTCTTCGATTCTGCTCATAGCTATCACCCCATCAAACGCATCGCGGCAGTAAAAGATCGGTCCGTCATAGATAGGTCGGCAGTATTCGTCAACAAAGCCCTTGGTCAACGCTGCGCCGCCTAACAGCACAGGAGTAGTGATCCCCTGCGCAGCCATCGCTTCGAGATTGTCGCGCATTACAGCTGTAGACTTGACCAGTAGACCGCTCATGCCGATAGCTTGCACATCGTGCTCTTTGGCGACCTTGAGATAATCCTCCAGCTCACACTTGATCCCTATGTTTATCACATTAAATCCGTTGTTGGATAGAATGATATCGACGAGATTTTTCCCCACATCATGCACATCACCTTTGACAGTCCCCAGCACCAAAGTAGTATCGGTCTCTTTCTCCTCTTTGGTAAGATATGGGTTTAGATAATCGACTGTTGCCTTCATGGTCTCAGCAGACTGAAGGACAAAAGGCAGCTGCATCTGCCCACTACCAAAAAGCTCCCCTACTACCTTCATCGCATCGATTAGGATCTCGTTGACGATCCGATCAGGATGGATACTGTCTCGAAGCTCCTCTACCAGAGGTATCATCCGCTCTTTGTCGCCATCCATCAGGAGCTTTTTGATCTTCTCCTCACCATTTAGAGCCTCAAACTCCTCATCGCTCTCTTGGTTGTCTACTGTTTTGTCGGAAAAATGTTCGATAAACTTAAAAAGAGACTGATCATCAGGATGAAAAAGTAGCTCTTCACATACTGCTATGTCTTCAGGCTCCATTTTTGACAGCGGTATAATGTGCTTGACATTGATGATAACAGATGTAAGTCCTGCCTGGATGCAGTGGTGCAAAAAGACAGAGTTTAGATACATTCTGGCGTGTTTATCCAGCCCAAACGATATATTGCTAAGCCCAAGCGTAGAACCTACCTTGGGGTACATCTCATGTAATCTCTTGATCGCATCGCGTGTCTGGATAGCCGCGTCCCGGTACTCCTCATCCCCGGATCCTACAGTGAATGTCAACATATCAAAAAGCAGATCACTTGGATCAAGCCCGTGCAATCTGGTAGCCCTCTCATACATTCTGGCAGCTACCTCTATCTTGCGCTCAGTGCTCTTGGCCATCCCCTGCTCATCGATAGTCAAAAGTACCAAAGCCGCGCCAAAACGCTTGGCAAGCGAGCAGATAGCATCAAACTTCTCTATACCGTCTTCAAGGTTGGCTGAGTTGATAATAGGTTTACCGCCAATGCGTTTAAGGGCTGCTTCTATAGTCCCTACTCTGGTAGCATCGGGCATCAGGGGGATAGAGATCTTCTCATTATATAGCCCCATCACTATATCCATATCCCTCGCTCCATCCCTGCCGGCAAATTCGACATTGACATCAAGACAGTGCGCCCCGTCACGCACCTGAGCCTGGCCTACAGAGAGAGTGCCCTCATAATTCTCATCTAGTATCAATTCCCTAAAGGCTTTGGAGCCTGTAGCGTTACTCCTCTCACCTATTAGCAGAGGAGCCGGCTCCTGGAAAAGATCAACCGTACCAAATAAAGATGCGATAGCCGGCTTGCTCTTGCCTGTAGGTTTGCGCGGCACTTTGCCCGTTATAGCTTTGGATAGAGCCAGTATATGTTGTGGCGTCGTACCACAGCAGCCCCCCAGGAATGCCACACCGTCATACTCGGTAAACTCTAATTCTTTGGCGGCAAACTCATCCGGACCCATAGGATAGTATGTAAATCCTCCTCTATTTTGGGGCAATCCGGCGTTGGAGTGAACTGAGAGTGGCAGATCGGCAAGCCTTGATAAGGTCTTTAGGTGCTTGAGTACCTGATCTGGGCCGGTCCCACAGTTAAATCCCAAAGAGAGTAGATCAAAGGGCTCAAGGATCGTCACTATCGTAGCTGCATCGGTGCCAATGAGCATTGTGCCGCTCAGCTCAATGGTGACCGAGACCATGATAGGAATCTCTACCTCCATCTGCTCGGCCGCATCATTGCAGGCGTGGATGGCAGCCTTGATCTGAAGCGGGTCTTGGCAGGTCTCCAGCAAAAATACATCCACCCCGCCATCGATCAGCCCCCGGGCCACCTCGACGTACCCTGCGTACATCTCATCGTAGTGAATGTGCCCCAAAGACGGCAGCTTGGTCCCAGGACCGATAGAGCCCAGCACGTAGCGGGGTTTTTCTGGCGTGCTGTACTCCTCGCAGATCGCCTTGACAAGTTCGGCCCCTCTTTTGGAGAGCTCGTACGACCGGTGCCCCAGCCCGTACTCATCGAGCACCCACGGCATGGTGCCGAAGGTGTTGGTCTTGATCATGTCCGCCCCGGCCATTGCGTAGCGCTTGTGTATGCGGGAGATGATCTCGGGTGCGGTAACATTGAGAAGCTCATTGCACCCCTCTTGGGGAGCGCCTTCCTCATCCAGCCATGCTTTGGCAGGAACCTTGAGATCCTGTATCTGCGTCCCCATCGCCCCGTCAAGGATAAGATATCTGTTGCGTATGATCTCCTCTATCTGTTGACGGGTATTCAATGGTCACCTTTATATATTAAATAATATTAGATTTGCTCTTTTGCCTTGTTCAGTGCGCTTATTACGGCATCTACATTATCTTTGGGTATATGTACTTTCCAGTCAGGCTCTTGGCTTCCGGCACTTAGAAATATCCCTATGCTCACTACAGATTCACTTCCCTCTCCGTAAGGGTTGCCAAGAGTCGCTACTTCTATCTTGCCGTCTTTTGTGCCGCTTAGTGCGATATTTGCTATTTCTGTTACGGTCTTGTTCATTTTATGCTCCTTTTGTTATTTTTTATCTATTCAAAAATGCCTTGTCATACATTTTTACAGCTTTCGCCCCCCATTCCTCACTCAAGTTTATCTCTCGATAGCCACCACTCCGCCTCTTACGATCTCGATAGGATTATATCTCTTGGTAGCTTCTATAAAATGCTTGATGCGCACAGGCTCATCTGCTACCATCGCTATCACCATACTCTCACCTACATTTGCTATACCCCCGTTGTATGCTTCGCATAAGGTCTGTATATCGCTGAGCTTCTCTTCTATAGGGAATTTCACCAATACCATCTCCTTCTCCACCATCTCCTCATGCTCTATGACTTTGAGAGTAGGTATTAGTTTGTGGAGCTGCTTGGTGATCTGCTCTATCACTTTTCTGTTGCCGCGGGTTACTATCGTCATATGAGAGAGGTCAGTATCGGGTATGGGTGCGACCGTAAGGGTCTCTATGTTGTACCCTCTGCCTGCGAACAATCCTGAAACACGTGCCAATACCTGAGCTTCATTGAGGACTACTACCGAGATGACTCTTCTTACGCTTTCCATCATTTATCCTCCTTGTGCTCAAGCATCATATTGTACAAAGCCCCGCCGGCAGGCACCATCGGCAGAACATTCTCAAGTCTGTCTATGGCTACGTTAATAAATGTCACCTTGTTCCCTTCTATGGCCGATTTGAGAGCCATATCAAACTCCTCTTTGGTCTCCACATCATACCCTGCCCCGCCACAAGCTTCAGCGAGCAGTTTCCAGTTGGGCTGATAACTCAGATCAGTCTCGGCATACCTTTTTTCATAGAAAAAGGTCTGCCACTGCCGCACCATACCAAGATAGTGATTGTTTAGTATAACATTGATCACAGGCAACTTGTTCTCCGATGCGGTTACCAGCTCCTGGACATTCATCAGGATCGATCCGTCACCGGTGATATTGATCACTATATTATCCGGCTTGGCCACCTTGGCGCCTATTGCGGCAGGGAAACCATACCCCATAGTTCCAAGACCTCCTGAATTTATCCATTGCCTGGGCCGATCAAATGGATAAAACTGAGCAGCCCACATCTGGTGCTGCCCCACATCTGAAGTGATAATAGCATCCTTGCCGACAAGCTCGCCGATCCGCTCAATCACCCATTGGGGTTTGATCACCTCGTCGCTGTCATTGTATGTCAAAGGATGAAGCTCATCATATCTGTTCAGGATATCTCTCCATACTTGATATCTGTCAGTATTGACCTTGCCCTCAAGATGGGTTATCAGCTTTTCGACCACTGTCTTGACATCACCAACTATAGGATAGTCCACATCGACAAGCTTGGCTATATTGGCAGGATCAATATCTACATGGATGATATCGGCATATTTGGCAAACTCACTTAGCTTGCCTGTGACCCTGTCATCAAATCTTGCCCCAAGAGATATGATCAGATCGGTCTCACTCATGGCCATATTGGACGCATAATTCCCATGCATACCAAGCATACCCGTCAATAATGGATTATCTGCCCCCATTACGCCGCGAGCCATCAAGGTCTCTACAGCAGGTATCTGGGTGATCTCGGCCAGCCTGCGCACGATATCCGAAGCCTCACTTATCACCACACCGCCACCGAGATAGAGCAGAGGTTTTTTGGCATTGATAATCGCTTCAGCAGCCTTTTTGATCTGCCTGTCGTTGCCCTTGTAGTTTGGTTTGTAGGTTTTGAGCTCCACTTTTTCAGGATATTCAAACTCGCCGATTTCACCGGTGATATCTTTGGGCACATCGACAAGTACAGGACCGGGACGACCGCTGCGGGCTATATAGAATGCTTCTTTCATGATACGAGGCAGGTCTGCTATGTCGTGCACCAAATAGTTATGCTTGGTGCAAGCCCTGGATATCCCCACTGCATCAACCTCCTGAAATCCATCGGTCCCTATCAGTGAGAGCGGAACCTGCCCGGATATCACTACAAGAGGTACAGAGTCGGTATATGCCGTTGCAAGTCCAGTCACAGCATTGGTAAACCCCGGGCCGCTTGTCACCATGGCCACTCCCACTTCGCCGCTCGCTCTGGCATACCCGTCGGCCGCATGTACAGCGGCCTGCTCGTGGCGCGTTAGTATATGCTCGAAATCAGTTTGTTTGTATATCTCATCATAGACGTTCATTATAGCTCCGCCAGGATAACCAAATACCTTGGTCACCCCTTCGGCTATGATCGCTTCTATGATCATTTGCGCACCGCTCATTTGCATAGCAAACTCCAGTTATTTAGTAGGTGGATTATAGCAAATTATGCTTAGGTGGAAAAAAATTATGTTAAAATGCAATTAAAAATCGGTACAAACAGATGAAAAAACTGCTTTTTCTTGTCATTTCTATATCTATTTTCAATGCCTGCGGTAGTGATGAGGCCTCCAAGGCTACATTGATGAAAAATACCAATCCTCCGCTTAGATACAATCCCCGCACACATACTAAAACACCCTCCAAAATAGAAGAGAATATCAAACTGCTAAATGCTCAGACACAAGCCAAGGCCAGTCTTGCCCGTATCGAAGCACAAAAGGCAGCCAAACTGAAAGAGATTGAAGCCCAAAAAGCTACCCAGATAGCCAGACTCGAAGCCCAAAAAGCCCAGAAGATCAAAGAACTCGAACTCCAAAAGGCTCTCAGCTCCAATGAGTCAAAAAGCAAAATAGCCGCTCTCCAGGCCAAAGCTCAGATAACTATAGAAAAGGAGAAGCAGGCAAATCTACTTGCCAAACAAAAAGCCGACCTTGCCTTTTACAGACAGCTGACAGCTGTCATTGTTGTACTGTTGCTGGTGCTCATGGTATTTCTTTATCTCCTTTATCGTCACCGCCAAAACCTTAAACTCAAGCTCCACGAAGAGGAGCTGCGCCATCAGGCATACCTCCAGGAGAGTCGCCAGCACCATGAGAGAGTCACCAAAATGCTCGAGATCATCGCCCACGAAAGTACAGACAAAAACCTCAAAAAGGAGTTGACAAAATTGCTCAAAAATGCGGACGAAAAGCCAATAGCGTTGCCGCAAACAAAAAAATAAAAGCATTGCGAAGCAATGCATGCCAGAATTTTTGCTTTTTGGCTTTTAGCAAAGCTCCAGAGCCACCCCTTCTCGCAGTCCGTCATCGATCACCACACACGCATCAAATCCTAAAATATCGTACAATCTCTCAAAGATCAGTATCCCTGCCGTGACCAGATCTGCACGCCCCACCCCTACTTTGCGCTCTCTCTCCTCAAAAGGCAGCGCCAGCAGCGTATCGAGTGCTTCCATCGGGGCACTCCGGCCAAGTATGGTGCCGTTGATGCGCTTAGGATCATATGTATCATACTCCATCCCAAGCTCAATGGCCGCTACGCTGGTAGGTGTGCCGGCCGTAGCAACAAACACCTCCGGCCTGCCGCGCCCTATATAGACTTCGGCAACAAATCGCTCCATATCCCGCATCACTTCGGGCAGCGCTTCGGAAATCTCTACCAGGGTGCCGTAACTCTGCGAGAGCGTCACGATCCCTACCGGAAAACTCTCAGATATCACCTCATCACCGTATGCGAAGATCAGCTCGGTCGATCCGCCGCCTATGTCGATGAGAGCAAGGCTCTCATATCCAGAGAGTATCGGGTAGTCGGAAGTAGGTAGATTTTGGAGGCGGTGTTTGACTGCCAGCAGCGTCAATCTTGCCTCTTCGTCACCATCGATGATCTCAAAATGAATACCGGTCGCTTCAGCGATACGTGCCAGCACCTTATCTTTGTTGCTTGCCCGCCGCATCGCCTCAGTGGTCACGGCGCGCACCTGTGCCCCGTCAAACGAAATGACTTTGGACATCTGCGCCAATCCAGCAATCACCCGCTCCACAGCCGCATCGGATATTCGTCCTGTCTGCGCCAACCCGTCAGCTGTTTTGACAATCGCCCCAAATGATACCCCAAACTCACCGCTATCGCAATCATACTCAACGGCTCTTAGGGTATTGGAGCCTAGATCGATGCCTATGGTACGATTGCTGTTTTTCATTCTTTCTCCTGAATAGTATGGGTGTACGGGCAAACGCACCCTACATATCTTATGTCCCCCATCAAAACAAGAGCATTGCAAAACAATGCATACCAAAACTGCTCACTGCTCACTGCTCACTCCTCACTCCTCAATGTTCTTCCCGAAACGGAAAACCATGTTCAGTCAGTTTGTGCCGGATTGCCTCCTGGTGCTCTTTGCCTTTGGTCTCCAGAGCCACACTCACATGCGCATCACCAAACTCAAGATCGGTTGATGTGCGATCATATCCTATCTGGACGATATTGGCCTGCACCTCTCTCATCACTTCGGTAAAATGCATCAAGGCTCCGGGCTTGTCTATCAGTGTCACTACCAGTTTCATCTTACGGTATGATTTGACCAGACCTTTTTCTATGATAAGTGAGAGCATAGTGACATCTATGTTGCCGCCGCTGAGGACGATACCGACCTTGCTCCCTTTTGGCAGGTCCATCAGATGTCTGTGCATAGCTGCGGCCACACCTACCGATCCAGCACCTTCGACGAGAAGTTTCTGGCGCTCCAGAAGGAAAAGTATCGCATTGGCTATCTCATCTTCGCATACGGTATCAAATATATCCACCAGCCTCTCGATATACTCCAATGTCATCGGAGATGTATCTCTGACTGCAATACCGTCAGCGATAGTACGCACGCTTGTAGTATCTATAGCCCTGCCTGCATCATATGAAAGTTTCATGGCCGGCGCGCCTTCTGCAGAGATGCCCACTATCTTGATATCCGGTTTTATGGCTTTGGCGGCAGTGGCGATTCCAGAGATCAGGCCGCCGCCGCCTACCGGGACCACTATCGCATCCAGATCTGGGTTTTGCTCCAGCATCTCCAGAGCTATGGTCCCCTGCCCAGCCATTACCTCTTCATCGGCAAAAGGATGGACAAAATCCCTACCCTTCTCCTTGGCATACTCTACGGCATAAGCATATGATTCGTCATAATTGGTGCCCCTGAGAATTACCTCTGCTCCAAACTCCCTGACTCCCATGACTTTGGTCAATGGAGTAGATTCTGGCATAACGATAGTGCCATCTATCCCAAAATGCCTGGCAGCAAAGGCCACACCCTGAGCGTGATTGCCGGCACTTGCCGCAACTACACCGTTTTTGCTGCCTGCCTCGACAAGTGAAGCTATCTTATTGAATGCGCCTCGCAGCTTGAATGAACCTGTTCTTTGTAGATTTTCCTTTTTGATATATATCTCGCAGCCGGTCATATCGCTAAGGATAGGTGCATGTGACATTGGTGTATGGTGCACGATATTTGCAAGTCGTTTTACTGCTGTTTGAATATCTTTTAAGTCTAACATTATAAATCCTGAGTAAAATTGAGGCACATTATATCAAAAGCAAGGATAATTTATGGAAAAGATCGAATGTGAGATCCCAAGAGTCAATTCAAATCCGGAGGAGATCAAAGAGATTTTCAACTCCATTAAGACCATTGCAGTCATCGGACTCTCCCCCAATCCTGCCAAAGACAGCCACAAAGTAGCCAAATATCTGCAAAGTGTCGGATACAAGATCATTCCGGTATATCCCAAAGAAGATGAGATACTGGGAGAGAAAGTCTATCGCTCATTGGCAGAAATTCCGGATCAAGTCGATATGGTCGATATCTTCCGCAAGCCGGCAGCTTTTGATGCCATAGCCGATGCCTGCATTGCCAGGGGCGATGTCAAGGTGTTCTGGGGACAGGTAGGGCTAGTCAACAACGAAGCGGCCGAGCGTGCTAAAAATGCGGGGATGAAAGTAGTACAAAACCTCTGCGCGATGGTAGAGCATCGGGAACTTATGTAGGGTGCGTTTGTTAATGCACCAACTCAGGTAGCAGATATGACGACTCTGGCAAACTCTTCACTCTTCACTCTTCATTCTTCAATATTTTCACAAGGGATCCCTTTGTGAAAAATCATCTATACCACATAGCCCTGATCGATCTGCTCTGGATGCTTATCCCGGCAGCTGTCGTAATGTTTTTCTACTACTATTGGACCAAGGATGCCAAGACTCTGCCATATGCGCTATCCAGGATGCTTCTGCAGCTTCTTGGTATTGGTTATCTGCTGGTATATATTTTCAAGACCAGTTCACCATATCTGATCGCCCTTATCCTATCGGTGATGCTTATAGCCGCTTCCTTTATCTCCATGCGTCCGCTGCCGGATACCAACAAACATATCTGGCTGGCCCTGCTCTCTATCAGCATCGGAGGACTTTTGACTCTTGGGCTTGTGATCTTTGGGGTACTCAACCCGAGGCCATGGTTTGATCCCAAGGTGGTCATACCTCTTGCCGGGATGATATTTGCCAACAGCATGAATGCTGTCAGCATAGCAGCAGAGAGAATGCATAGCGAAATGAGTGACAATAAGAGGCCCAGGGTAGCCAGAGCAGCAGCCTATAGGGCGGCTCTCATCCCCATCATCAACTCTCTCTTTGCGGTAGGACTTGTATCGCTGCCCGGGATGATGACAGGACAAATACTCAGCGGCGTCGATCCACTCATAGCGGTACGATATCAGATGATGGTGATGCTGATGATACTTGGCTCGTCTGGCATCTCGGTGGCGATCTACCTTATACTTGGGAGTAAAAAGCAAATACAGTACTAAAAAATGATGAGTTTATATTGACCAAGAAAGTAATATCCAATAGCAAAGGAACCCGAACCCTCAATATTTGTCTGACCCAATGGGCTTACAAAATGCTATCACATTGCAATCATCAAATTCCAAAATTTCTTTGACAGACAAGTTCATAGCGCTCTCCTTTTGTTTGTCTTTTTTAGTATAATGTTTTGTGTAAGGACTTGCATTGTCATATGTTAATTTTGCCAGCAGGTGCACCTCAATTTTTGATTTTTCTAAGCTGCCTACGTAGCAGTTCATAAGATAATACGCTCATGTGGATGAGGATGTCTGGTATACATATGGAACTATACCCAAACTTCATATGCCAATTGCGCAAATTAATATGTACATAATCAACTTGGCAGTGTACATCTACTTGGATATAATACACAAAAAAGGAGTTTTGATAACCATTACACCTACTGATCGTTATCCTGGAGTTGGAACTTCTATATGAGATTTGTAAATAGTAAATTTGCTATCAGTATAAGTATCTTCCACGGGGGAAGCGGGCGCGGGAGCCCGTCAGAAGACTGAAGCAGAAATTATTCTACTTCAGCGTCGATGACATCATCATCGGCAGGTTTTTGCTCAGCCCCTTCTGCTGATGCAGAGCCTTGATTGGCCGCAGCGGCCTGAGCGACTTTCTGGGCTACGGCATTGAGCTCGGTCACCTTGGCGTCGATCTGCTCTTTGGTCGCGTTGTCATCTTTGACCAGCGCTTCAACTTCGCCGGTGACTTTGGCCACCTCATCTTTGAGAGCGGCATCGGCATTGTCTCCAAGTTCATCGAGAGACTTGCGGGTAGCATGGACCAGCGCATCAGCTTGGTTTTTGGCCTCTACAAGCTCTTTGCGCTTCTCATCCTCGGCTTTGTGGGCTTCGGCTTCTTGGACCATTCTTTGGATCTCATCTTCACTGAGGCCGCTTGAGCCTGTGATCTTGATCTCCTGAGATTTACCGGTAGCTTTGTCCTCGGCACTTACTGTCAGGATACCGTTGGCGTCTATATCAAATGTCACCTCGATCTGAGGCACACCGCGGGGTGCCGGAGCGATGCCGCTAAGCTCGAACATACCCAGAGATTTGTTGTCTTTGGCAAACTCTCTCTCACCCTGGACTACGTGTATGCTGACTGCTGGCTGATTGTCCTCGGCTGTAGAGAATGTCTGAGACTTCTTGACCGGTATTGTAGTACCCTTCTCTATAACTTTGGTAGCCACACCGCCGAGCGTTTCGATACCAAGACTCAGAGGTGTTACATCCAAAAGCAACACATCCTTGACATCTCCGGTAAGCACTCCGCCCTGGATAGCAGCACCTATAGCAACTACTTCATCAGGGTTGACAGATTTATTAAGCTCTTTGCCAAAGAACTCTTTGACCTTCTCCTGCACCAAGGGCACACGGGTAGAACCACCCACCATGACTACCTCTTTGATCTCACTTTTGCTCAGACCTGATTCTTTGAGCACTTCACCTATCTTATCGATGGTTTTTTGTACCAGATCCTCTATCAAAGACTCAAACTTGGCGCGAGTGAGCTTCATCACAAGGTGTTTGGGTCCTGTAGCATCAGCAGTGATGAACGGCAGATTGATCTCTGTCTCAGTAGCTGTTGAAAGCTCTTTCTTGGCGTTTTCGGCAGCCTCTTTGAGGCGCTGCAAAGCCATTATGTCGGCTTTGATATCAATACCTTGGTCTTTTTTGAACTCTTCAGCTATATAATCGACTACTCTGTTGTCAAAATCGTCACCACCCAAGAATGCATCACCGCCGGTAGAGAGCACCTCCACTACTCCATCGCCTGTCTCAAGGATAGTGACATCAAATGTACCACCTCCAAGGTCATAAACTGCGATATTCTCGCTCTCTTTTTTGTCAAGACCATATGCCAATGCGGCAGAAGTAGGCTCATTGATGATGCGAAGCACATTGAGTCCTGCAATGGTTCCTGCCTCTTTGGTGGCCTTACGTTGAGAGTCATTGAAGTATGCCGGCACGGTGATAACGGCATCTGTGACTGTCTCACCAAGATATGCCTCTGCATCCTCTTTGATCTTCATCAGTATCTTGGCTGATATCTCCTGTGGAGTATATGTCTTGCCGTCTATTTCTATAGCACACGCCCCATTTTTGTCTGCGATATGGTACGGCAGACGCTCTTTGGCCTCTTTGGCTTTGTCTTCATTGCACATCAAGCCCATGATACGCTTGACGCTGTATATAGTCTTCTCGGGGTTGGTAACCATCTGACGCTTGGCGGTCTCACCTACCAACACTTCACCTTTGTCGGTAAATGCCACGACCGAGGGTGTGGTGTTTTTCCCCTCTTTGTTGGCTATGATCTTGGCTTCACCGTTTTCATATACCGCTACGGCTGAGTTGGTAGTTCCCAGATCTATTCCTATTGGTTTGCTCATTTTCTACTCCTGTATTTTGGTTTGTGGTATTGTATGATGTTTTTTGAATATTGAATGCAACGCAGGTTGCAAATGCTCTATTTAGCCGTGCTCACCATAGCGGGTCTAAGAGTACGATCTTTGTATTTATAGCCCTTTTGCATCACCTGCACCACCTGCCCGCTCTCATGCTCATCACTATCTACCTGCATGATGGCCTGATGAACATCAGGATCGAACTCACCCTCATGGACAACCTCTTCTACGCCATGTTTTTTGAGAACACTCATAAATTGGTTATAGGTCAGCTCCAGCCCCTCCTTGATCTTGCCGATCGCCTCAGATGCATCTGCTGCGTCTATCTGATCAAGAGATGCAAAGGCACTGTCAAAAGAATCAAGCACGCTCAAAAGATCCGAAGCAAACGACTCATTAGCAAACGCCACGGCATTAGCTTTATCCTTTTCAAGCCGTTTTTTGCTGTTCTCAAAATCGGCATGAATCCTCAGAACCTTCTCTTCGGCCTCGGCCAACGCGGCCTTGGTTTCCTCAAGCTCTCTGAGGCACTCCTCTTCGGGACTGCCTGCCTGACTCTCTGTCTCTTCTTCGGATACTTCCTCTTCGGTATTTTCAATCTTTTCTTTATCACTCATGATATTCTCCTTGGTGCATATAGCACTGTTTCTTTTGGCAGATTATAGTATATTGAGCGGGTATTTGTCAAGCAAAGTTTATAAAAAACACAAAAAATACTTGAGTCACTTGGTATCAATATAAAAATTATTTTATCTTTCTGATATGGGTAAGCCTCATCGTACAGTCGTCTCCTTCATTCTTTTCTCTGCTTTTCAGTTTATTGTCGGCGATAGATAAATCAGCTCTGCATCGGCCATATTGCCTTCGATGCGCACCAAAACACCTGTCCTAAGATCAACCCAGACCTGCGTATCGCTGGTTCCGGCATTGTTTTTGAAAATCTCATGCTCATGCAAGGTATCAAAACAACCGGCTTTGACGCATTTTCTTTCACCAATTGCCACGACTTTATTGTAGTACTCCACAAGGTATCCATGATCTTCACTCTCTTCGGTATATGTTTGTTTAATGGTACTGCCCACACAGGACTTTATTCGAAACAGCCGATAGGGAGTATATCTTGTCGTGATTGTGCCATTGGGCATGTGTATCGTTTTGTCACCATATATACTGATAGGATTACTCATATGTCTGGTGTTTTTTGTTACCTTCCGCATCAGTATCCCATTGTAGTCCCCGAGGGTGTAATCATCTGTTTCAAGCGTATACGCGGAATACATGTAATATACAGGCAAAGATTTATTCTCTACTTTAAGATGATAACTTTTGCGTTGTTGACCACTTCGAATCCCTTTGTTTGTCTTTTCACTATGAGCTATGGTGTAGTTGCTGTATGAATTATTTTCGATTGTCTCCTTCCGGGTAGTTTTAATAGTCCATTTAACGGTATAGTCAGGGTAGCTGTCGAAATGGGTGAGATCGACACAGTTTTTGGTATCACCCGCCTCTACAACGGTATTTTCAGCTGCTGTAACAGGATAGAGTCGACTTATGTTGCTGTCGTTTGTGTCGTTGCTGTCAACGGTATCATTTTTCTCGGTGCTGCTCCCGCAGGCAGTCAGCAATAACCACAGCAACACCGGCAAAGAACGTGTGATCATATCGGATGTTTTCATCTTGTCTCCTCTACTGTGCGTTTTTTTACAATGTTTTTTGGCCGTTTTGGTACTCATGCTATTTCGCCTTGTTCTCTTTCTGCCTCTCAAGTGCTCTATATGCGCTGCAAGCATCTTGGCTTCCAAGCTTGCAACCTTGATGAAAAAATTTCCTTGCCTTGGCAAAATCCTGTTTGACAACTTTGCCTTCTGCATAAATGTTACCAAGGTCATAACAAGCATGCATGTTTCGTTTGTCACAGCTCATTTTATACAACTCCATAGCCTTGTTATGATCCTTTGTTACACCCAATCCGTTGTAGTAGTATCTCCCCTCCATCCAACAGCTTGCAATATCACCCAACTTACACGCTTTTTCAAAAAATTCTCTTGCTTTGGCATAATCCTGTTCGACACCCTGATATCCTTCATAGCGCCTTGCCAGGCTTCGGCATGCCAACTCATTGCCGGCATCGCATGCTTTGTTGAAATACACAATAGCTTTTTTCTCGTCTTTTGGTATACCATACCCTGTAGAGTAGCTTATCGCGACACCGTTGCATACAGAGGGATAGCCGCCGTTACACCCTTTTAAATAATATTGTGTCATTTTTGTATAGTTGACTTTGACCCCCAGTCCCAGCCAGTACATATCGCCCAGGACCGCACACCCTTTGGGGATACCGCCGCTGCAACTCATCTTCAAGGGGGTAAGCGCTTTGAAATAATTCCTTTTTATCCCTTTGCCGTGGCGATAAGCATACCCAAGATCAAAACACCCCTGCATATCTCCTTCCTCACAGGCCTCTTTGTATCTTTTGAGTTTGGAAGATTTGGGATGCAGATCAGAAAGGGACGCATAGGGGTAGCGGACGATCAGATCCTCAGCCTTGGAGAGCACCTTGTCTCCTGCTAGCGATATGGCTCGGATGAGACCGATGCTTTTGCCTTCCTGATACGCCCTTGCCGCGGGGCTGTCAAGAAACACAGCGTATTTAAGCAAGACTGCTTCATCCACCGATGCCAAATCGTAGCTGAGGCTGAGCATGGCAGTCTCCCAGACCTCTTTGGCCATCTTCTTTCGTTCTCTTTTCAAGTCTTTCTCTATCTTGTAGCCCGGGACATCCTGAAGGATCAACCCTCTCAGAAAGCGTTGCAGCATGGTCTGTTCGTTGACGGCGTGCTCTGCAAAATTTATCGCATAAAGCAGCAGACGGTAGATCTCCAGCCGTCTGGCATCAGGTTTGGGATCTTTTTTCATGCTGTAGATCTCGCGCCACTCCTCCCGCTCCTTAGGTATCTCCTCCAACACCGTCATCGCCCTGCCCTCCTTGGAGGCAAACCACGCCAAAAGTGCTTTGGCCTCCTGGGCAGAGAGCGTCCTGCTCAACTCATCTTGGACGATCTCCAGCATCGCATTACCGTCAAATGCCGCAGAGATCTCTTTATCGAGCACCTCCCTGTTCTTATCTGAGAGTGTGGAGAGAAATGCCTTGATGTCAGAACGGTTGGCGATGGTGTCGGCGATCTGCGGTATTTGTGCGTTGAGCCCTGAAAGATCCATGATGCGGGCGATCATTTGCCCATGAGTAAGATTTTGTTCATCAGATGGAGCTTCGCCAAAAGCGCAGAGACTTGAAGAAAAGACAATGATCACTGTGGACAAGAGTGTAAATTTTGGGATTTTCATCATTAACCCCCCTTCTGCTTCCAGTTTACCTTTTGGGAGATTAAAATACAATAAAAGCCGCTTGTCTGCCAAAATCAATCCATCCATTATGCAGCTTTGCACCGCCAATAGAACCCAATCAATAAAGCAACAGCGCCCAATCGAGCCGGTGTGCTAAAAACGCAAATAAACGGGGGAAGAGCTATTGTGGGGGGGGGAAGATGACCGGGACAGTGTCATCCCGGACTCAAAAGATTAGTTGCGGATACCGAGAGCCTCTTTGATGGCTGTATATCTACCAAAGTCATTGTTATGCAGATATCTAAGCAGTCTCCTGCGTTGACCTACAAGCTTGAGCAGACCAAGTCTGGATGAGTGATCCTTCTTGTTTGTTTTGAGGTGTTCTGTCAGATATTTGATACGTTCAGTAAGCAAAGCTATCTGCACTTCTGTAGAACCTGTATCGTTCTCATCTCGTCCGTATTTAGCGATTATCTCTCGTTTTTTCGCCGAATCCAAAGCCATAATGACCTCCTGATTGGTATATTTTGGACCGCAATTATACATGAATAAACTTCAGGGTGGATAAAAGGATCCTTCTATCTTGCTTTAATTTATATTAGAGTAAAATACTCCTAATTAGAAAAGACAAGGTAAAATTATATGCTTTTAACGCGCGCAAGTGAGTATGCCCTACTTTCCCTTGATAAAATACGCCGATCAGATGTGCCTGTAGGTGCTGAGCATCTTGCCAATGAACTTTGTATACCCAAGAGCTTTTTGGCAAAAATACTCCAAAGCCTTGCCAAAGAGAAGATCATCACATCCCGTCGAGGAGCTCGCGGAGGATTCGTGATGGAAAACGATCTAAAAGATATTTCCGTATATGATGTGATTCTCGCTGCCGAGGGCAAACCGGCATCTGTGTTTGACTGCACCCAATACAGTGACACATGCCCCGACGGTACCATAGGAAACTGCTCCATCTCTCCATTTCTGGCCCAGTTTCAGATGCGTATAGATCTTTTCCTGAGAGAGTTGACACTAGATCAGATATTTAAAAATACAGGCAAACAGTAATGCATATCTATCATCTCTCCCATATAGATCTCGACGGATACGGATGTCAGTATCTTACAAACAAAGCATTTGAGAATATATCATGTTACAATGCCAACTACGGACCGGAAATAAGTGCCAGACTCGAAGAGATCATATCACAGATAGAGCGAGATCAATTCATAGGCAAAGAAGAAGAGAGACTCATACTCATAACCGACCTCAATCTTGCTACCAAAGAGGCCAATTGGATCGAAAAAGAAGCTTTGCGGGTAAAAGCCGGTATAGTTTTGCTCGACCACCACGCTACCGGAGCCAAAACTGCCGAGAAATTCGCATGGTACAAGCTCGATACTTCCAGGTCTGCTACTCTGATTACCTACGACTGGCTCAAGGAGAACTATAACTTTGATCCTGAAAATTTGTATGCCGGCATCGTACAGGCTATAAATGCCATAGATATATGGCAAAGCGAAGATGATCTGTTCGAATACGGCAAAGTGGGACTTGGGATGATATCAGGTGCCAGAGAGATCAATCGAGTGCTTTTCCCTGATGAAGACAGGGCTTTCAAGCTCTCTCTTATCGAGGCAGCCCATAAAAGGGCTAATCTCCCGCAGGCTCCCATTGTACTTGATGAGGATCTTCACGGTATCAAGAAGGATTTTTTCAGACAAGATCAAAACGACACCAAAGACAACCTTGTAGCTGAGTATATCACCAGGCTGCTTACCAACGACAAACAGCGCCTTACTATACATTATGGCGACTACAAAGGTATACTTACTTACAGTGCGGGCAATACATCTCTCATAGGCAACGCTTTTTTGCTCGCAAATCCCGAATACGACTTTTATATGGATGTCAACAGCAGAGGTAATTTTTCACTGCGAAGCAACAACAAACTAGATGTCTCCGCTATGGCCGAGAAGATAGGGGGCGGCGGCGGGCATCCCAATGCTGCCGGAGGCAAAATAGAAAACTACAAAGACTCTTTTGTCTACAGCAAGATACGGGAATTTGTGCAGAACTATATAGATGAGAGAGTATAAGATCACACCCTAACTCTCGCCTCTATTGCTCGCCCCAAAGAGAGTACATCTACATTCTCCAGCTCTACTCCTGTGGGTACCCCTTGGGCTATCTTGGTAAAGAGGAGGTTCTTATCAGAAAGCTTGTCCTCTATGTATAGTATCATGGTATCGGTCGCTATGCCCGGAGGAAAGGCGAAGATCACCTCTTCCACATTCCGAGTAGCTCTCAGCAGGTGCGATTCGTCCATATCCTCAAGCTTGGATATCACATAATATACCCCATCATATTGCCCGCTCTCCTCTATACTAAGGATATCCTTGGAGCTCTGGACTATACAAAGCTTGCTGCGATCACGGGCTGGATCTGCGCAGATAGAGCACAGCTCATCCTCGCTCATATTGTGACAATTAACGCATTTATGCACCTTCTCTACTGCATCTTCTATAGCCTGAGAGAGCTTAACACCGCTAAACCCATCCTCCACGGCTATATGATATGCCAGCCTGATGGCGCTTTTTTGGCCAATGCCTGGAAGTGCGTTAAATGCCTCTACAAGATTTTCAAACGGCTCAATTTTATAGCGCTTCAACTTTGATCCTCAATTCTCAAAATCTACTACTTTGGTATACTCTACCACCTCTTTGAGATACTCTATCACCTCAAGATGAACAGGGTGCGTCGCATATATCTCAAGTCCTTCTCTATCGTCAAATCTGGTCACCAGCGCCATATCCATAGCTCTTTCTTTGTGCGAAAAATCAAAGCCGACCTCCATCTCCTTGAGTGATTCTATCCTGTCCATCATTGCTTCAATTCGTCTTTTGGCTTCCTCCATGTGAGCCTGCTTGTTCTCTTTTTTGAACTCGAAAAAAACAATATGAGTAACCATCCAAAAATCCTTTTAAAATATTGACGAATTATACTACAAGTATGGTAGAATTCGCGAAAAGTTTGCCCGTAGATATAATTTTCAGGAGATATCATGTCAAGAGATATGGACTATTATGAGGTACTACAGATACACCGCGATGCCAGCGGAGCCGAGATCAAAAAGGCGTACAGAAAACTGGCTATCAAATATCACCCTGACAAAAATCCGGGAGACAAAGAAGCAGAAGAGCAGTTCAAGCTTATAAATGAAGCGTATGAGATCCTTAGCGACGACGAAAAAAGACAGATATATGACCGCTATGGCAAAGAGGGGCTGGAAAGACAAGGTAGCGGCTTTCATGCCAGCAGCATGGATGATATCATGGATATCTTTAATTCGATGTTTGGTGGAGGATTTGGTGGAGGAAGTGCTCGCAGAAGAGACCCTTCGGCCAAATACGCTATGGATTTTGAGATCGAGTTGAGGCTTGATTTCAATGAAGCGGTATTTGGAACAAAAAAGGAGTTTGAGATCCAGTACAAAGTCCCATGCAGTGCATGCGAAGGGACAGGAGCCGAAAAAGGCGATCTGGTCACCTGTGATACCTGCGGCGGCAGCGGACAAGTGGTAATGAGGCAGGGATTTATGACTTTTGCACAGGAGTGCCCCAGATGCCATGGAGTAGGTCAGATAGCTACCCGCAAATGTTCATCATGCTACGGTAAAGGATACGAAGTACACAAGCAAACCGTTACGGTAGATATCCCTGCCGGTGTGGATACCGGCAATAGACTTAGAGCCCAGGGGTATGGCAATGAAGACAAGTATGGCAGGCGAGGTGATCTGTATATTACATTTTTTGTAGAGGATGACGAACACTTCATACGGGAAGGGAATGATATATACATAGAAGCCCCTGTATTTTTCACTCAGTGCATACTTGGTGAGACCATTAAAGTACCTTCACTTAGGGGCGAACTGGAACTTAAGCTAAAACCCGGCACAAGAGATAGAGAGCAGTTTGTATTTGCTAACGAAGGGGTAGAAGATGTTCACACAGGACGCAGAGGCAGACAGATAGTACAGATCAAAATGATACTTCCCAAAAAACTGAATACTGAACAAAAAGAGCTGCTTCTAAAACTCCAGGAAAGCTTCGGTGTAGAGAGTCATCCTCACAAAAGTGCGTTTGAAAGCGCCTTTAGACGTGTCAAGAAATGGTTTGAAAAGAAATGAGATAATTTAAAAGAAGATTTGAAGCACACAAGGTGCTTCAAATATAAAGATACTTGCGATTATGCTACAGCATCCTTGATGGTCTTACCAAATTTGAACTTTGGTGCAGTATGGGCTGCTTTTTCATAAGTCTTATTGGTTCCGGGGATCTTGCCGGTCTTTTTAGGTACCTTGACTGTATAATAAGTACCGAAACCAACCAGTGTGACTTTCTTTTTCTTCTTGAGAGCAGTTGTAACCGCAGAAGTGAAAGCCTTGACAGCTCTCTCGGCAGCAGCTTTGCTCTCAAAGCCACCCTCTTTCTGTACCAATTCAACAAATTCAGCTTTTGTCATCATTTATCCTTTTAAATAATTTAACCTGATGATTGTATAGAGGTATTCCTTACAATCGGGTTAACACTAACGCTTTTGGCCGATATTTAGATCCTGTCGGCACAGCGCAACTCTCCCCAAGGTTTCATAAAGTAACTTTAGTGAAACGCTTACAAGGCCGTATCATAAAGTATTTAACCTTTTATTTTCTTTATTTTTTATAGAAAAAACTTATTTTTGGCATTTTTGTGCCATCTGTAGAAGTTTTTGATGTATATTTAAATGGTTGGCTTTCATTCTGAAGTGATTGTACTCAAGCTTTTGGAAGAATTTAAAAAAAGAAAAAGATGGTGCGGCAGAGAGGATTTGAACCTCCACGGGCTTGCGCCCACCAGCCCCTCAAGCTGGCGTGTCTACCGTTCCACCACTGCCGCGCGGAAACTGAGTCTGTTGCGACTCGGTAGGTTTTGGACGGGCAGAATTATATCTGCCCTATGCTTGTCTTTTCCTGAGATTATCCGAGGAAAGGGTTGGCATACAGTGCGATCAAAGCGATAACAAGCGTATAGATAACTTGTGCTTCGATCATCGCAAGTGCGATAAACATCGTAGTCATCAGCTTGCCGCCAAGACCTGGGTTACGTGCAGTTCCTGCGATAGTGGCTGCTGCGGTATGACCCATACCGATAGCTCCTCCAAGTGCCGCAAGACCCAGACCGACACCGGCTGCTACTACTGAGTAGGCCTGGATCATAGACTCACCGCCCTCGCCTGCAAATGCAAATGCTCCAAGTGCGAGGAAAAGTGCAAAAAGCTTTTTCATTGTTTATCCTTTAGTTTGGCGGGTTTATAGTCCCCATCGACTATCCATCCGAGATCCGTTCGGCTTGCGTATCCCTACTTATCACCTCTTCAAGACGGCATAATTATATCTCTTTTGTGATTAACCTCTCTTTGTCAAAAAGGATTTATTTGAAATTTTTGGATACAATCGTGTCGAAAAGTCTCAGGAAGCGAAACATGATGGTGAAATTTTTATCTGTGATCTTATTGATATTGTCTATGGCCTCTTTCTTGGCCGGCAGAGAGGTAATACCGTTGAGCAAGACTGTTTTTGATATAGTATCCGACAATGGCGAACATACAAAAGTCAATCTCAAAGGTAAAGAGTTCATCGTCGTATCGGTCAGAGAAAGGGGAAGCGACGGGAGATTCTATGCAGTCGATCGTGACGGGGATGTATGGTTTACTGGACCCATCACATCCGGAGCCAACGACTTCCCTACCCCATCCGGCATATATACAGTCCTGAGAAAAAAGCGCTATCATATGTCCAAGGATTTCCCCGATCCAAGCGGAATAAACAATATGGACTACAGCATTTTCTTCACCAACAGAGGACATGCTCTACACAAAGGAAGCGTGGACTGGATGAGTCACGGATGTATCCATATAAGTCCCAAGCACATACCTACACTTTTCAGATGGGCCAAGATACACCAGACCAAAGTAGTGATCACCCGTAATACATATATGCCCATGGCCAAACCGGATCTTGTAAAGTATAATTTGAGATAGGTGTAGTGGTAATTGGTAATTGGCGGCTTAATTTATATATTCCGTCGTAGCCAGCTCCACTTTGTGCCCTTTTTGCTCCAAGACCACAACATCGATCTCGTCACCCTCATGATATCTTTCGTGCAGGTTATCTACTCTACCTTTGGCAACCTTGGAGATATGCAGTAAGGCATCATAGCCGTCGGGCATCTCGACAAAGAGGCCAAAATCTACTATCTTTTTGACTTTTCCGCGGTATATAGCGCCAATCTCGTATTGCGTTTGCTCACGTGCAGGCGAACCGGCTATAGATTCTATATGCTTTCTGGCTGCCAAAACCTTGTCAGAATCATCACCTGTTACCTTGACATTTCCCTTGTCGCGATCAAGATCTATGGCTACTTCAAACTTGTCTATGATCTCTCTGATGGTTGAACCGGCCTTGCCTATGACATCTACTATCTTTGCCGGATTGATGACAAAATGCTCTACTGCGGGCAAGGCTCCACTTGGCTTGATCTCTTCTCTGGCTTTTTCCATGATCTTGAGGATCTTCAGTCTCCCATCTTTGGCCTGAGCAAGAGATGTGGAGAGTATAGCCGGATCAAGACCTCCCAGCTTGATATCCATCTGCAAGGCAGTGATGCCGTCCTCAGTGCCTGCTACCTTGAAGTCCATATCCCCGTCATGGTCCTCCAGTCCGGTTATGTCGGTTAGTACGGCATATTTGTCACCCTCTACTATCAATCCCATAGCTACGCCTGCTACAAGCTTCTCTATCTTCACATCGGCCGCACAAAGAGCCAACGCTCCTCCACAAACTGTGGCCATGGATGAAGAGCCGTTGCTCTCAAGAATCTCAGAGACTATACGTATAGAACCGTCAAGCTTCATATCTATTACAGGCTCAAGAGCTCTTTTGGCCAGATTGCCGTGGCCTAATTCTCTGCGCCCGGGAGCACCTATGGGCTTAGCCTCACCTACAGAAAAACCTGGGAAATTGTAATGTACCATCAGTTTTTCGTTTTGTGTAGATTTGCTCTGAAGCATCTCAAACATCTGCGCATCCTTGCTATCTCCCAGCGTAGCTGTGACTAGAGCCTGTGTCTGACCTCTGGTGAAAAGGCATGAACCGTGAACACTTGGAAGCAGATTGGTCTCTATCTCTATCTGGCGGATATCCGCAAGAGCTCTGCCATCTGGTCGCACACCGTCATTGATGATCCTGTTGCGTATATGCTCCCTTTTGGCTACATCAACAGCTTGCCTGATAGCTATGCGATCCTGCTCGGTAATATCCCCATCATATTCTTCTGCTATCAACAGAGCAAGCTCTTTGATGCCCTCGGCTCTTTCGCTTTTGGCAGCAGTCTCTATGGCCTCACTTAGCTGCCTGCTGTATTTGGTTTTTATAAGTTCTACCCATTTGTGTGTATCTATCTGTTCTTTGGCGGGCATCTTGATCGTTTGTTTTTTATACGGAAGCAACTCTGCTTGATAGATCATAGAGGCATCCTCTATGGCGCTGTTTGCCAGAGCTATAGCCTCTATCAGTTTCCCTTCGGACAGAGCATTGCTCTCCTGATGCTCAAGCACTATGGGCATGGGAGAGATCTCGATCCCAAGACCCATGGCATCGTACTCCACATCATCTATCTTTTCTGTAGGTATGGCTCGCATCTCTATCATCGTCAGATCCTTGCCGCTGCCTGTTACTAGCAGATCCAAAGAGCTCTCCTCAAGCTGAGGACGCGCAGGATTGAGGATAAACTCATCATCGATCCTGCCTATTCTGACTGCCGCTACGCTTTTGGTGATCGGCGCTTGGCTGAGCAGCAAGGCAGCATTTGCGGCATGAATAGCCGCTACCTGCAGATCGATATCCGGATCACTGCTGACTACCAGCACGCTTATGGTCACGGGATAGTTAAACCCATCAGGAAACAGGGGCCTGAGTGATCTGTCTATAATGCGTGAGGTAAGTGTCTCAAAATCACTCGGTTTGCTCTCCCGCTTGATAAATCCTCCAGGGATCTTGGCGGCGGCATAGGCTTTTTCTATATATTGCACGGTAAGCGGCAGAAAATCCTCTTCTACCTCCATATCATCAATAGCCACGGCAGCTATTATCACCGCTTTGCCCTGACGATACATCACTGCTCCACTCGCCTGAGAGGCTATCTTGCCTATCTCGAACTCGTCTTTGAGGTTGTTGCTCTCTATGCGAATCTTAATCGTTTTCATATTTTTTGATTATCCTTTCTATCTCTTCAAATGCAGGTATTGGAAGCTCTTTGTAGTAATATTCTATCGAAATATAGTCCCTGATCCTATGAGGGCAATATACTCCGTCACATACGATTATGAGATTTTCATGAACTGCTTCATCAAGTATAGGAGCGGCCACATATACATTTTTTGCGCCAAGACTGATCATAGACTTGATAGCCATCAGTATCGTGATACCTGTTTCTATACACTCATCGACAAGCACTACTGTTCTGCCATTTACCTCTTTGATCTCCTGACCCTGTCTGTATCTATATATATACCCAAGTACCTTATCGTTATATTCTCTTTGTGCCTGTGCATAGATAAAATCCTCATCGATTCCAAATGATTCAACCAAGGGGCGGTTTATCACCAGCTCTTTGGTCTCGCTCACCATCGCTATAGGAAGTTCGGGGTTATTGGGGGCTAGGATGGGAGCGCTCAGGAGTATATCCATATCCGATCCGAAAGCCTCTGCAAGCTTATCAGCTATTATCACACCCCCTTCGCTGACAGCTACAACGATCACATCCCTCTCTTTGAAGCTCTCTGTGGGCATATCTGCCACAAGCTGCATAGCTGCATCGACCCTATCGTTAAAAAATAGATTAGAATCTGAATTTTTGGGCATGATCCCCCTCCGGATAGTGCTGAGAAATCTCCGTCTCGTCAAATCTGTATCTAAATGTATCGATATACTCCATCAGTATATCATAAGCACGATTTATCTCTTCCATTTTTTCACTATCTTCTGCAATATCCGGATGATGGAGGCGCGCTAAAGCCCTGTATCGACTTTTGATCTCATTGCGTGTCACCAGCTTTGGCAGATCCAACATGTCCAGTGCCCATTCGATCTCTTTTTTGAGATCCATCATCTTCTCCTGATGTCTATTGCTGCAGATCTGGCCAGCCTATCATGCAAAGCTTGTCTCCAGGGGGTGAAAAATGCGGGCAAAAAGGTGATATAGAACAAAAAGAGCTCACCTGCTGTACGCATCAGAGCTCTTATCATAGATCTTGTCAGATCGAGCTTTTCTCCGTTTTGGGCATCCACTACTTTGATCTTCATGATATATTTGCCAAGAGTCATTCCGCTTTGCCATATCAGCAGCCCATGATAGAGCACATACAATGTAAAGATATATGGAAGGCTCTGTCTGTTGAAAACCCTGAGATCTTCATACACCTTCTGCGTCGCTTCGGGCGTGATGGCAGATGCTATATCTGATGACAAAACCATCAAAGGCTCATAGAACAGTATCAGAACAAACAAAGAAAGCACTATGGAGTCTATAGCCATCGCTGCAGTCCTTCTTCCAAGAGGGGCAAGCATCGACTCATCTATCACTCTTCTTCCTCCAAAGCCTGCCAGGCTATATCGGTGCGACACTGCTTTCCTGCAAAATGCACCTGACCTACAAGCATATATGCTCTATCCCTTGCCTGACTGATCGAATCTCCCAATCCTACACATACAAGCACTCTGCCTCCGGTCGCATAGAGTTTGCCGTCGTCTCCTCGACTCACACCTGCATATGAAATATGGGCATTGTCTGAGAGCTCGGAGTGATGTATATCATCTATTATTATCTCGGCTGGAGGAGAGGATTTGTATGGATAATCCTTGCTTGCTACCACCACACCTACCGCATATTTGTCGTAGAACTCTATATCAGCACCTGCCAGATCTCCCGTAGCGGCTTTATAAAACAATTCACTTGCCGGAGATTTGAGCAGCGGCATCAGTTCTTCACATTCGGGATCGCCGAAACGGACATTATACTCAAGCACGAACGGTTCCCTGTCAACTACCATAATACCGACAAAAAGCACACCGGCAAAAGGATTGCCTTCAGCTTCCATCCCTGCAAGCGTAGGTTTGATGATCCTCTCTTCTATCTTGGCATACAACTCGTCATCTATCAGGGGTGTGGGCGCATATGCCCCCATGCCACCTGTATTGGGGCCTTGATCATCATTGAGTAGTCGCTTGTGGTCCTGTGCGGCAGGCAACACCACATAATCCTTGCCGTCGCACACCGCAAATAAAGAGAGCTCGTATCCATCCAGATATTCTTCAACCACTATCCTGGTGCCAGCATCCCCAAAAGTGCTTCCGCTGAGCATATCTTGGGCCGTCTTCTTCGCTTCATTATGCGATTGGGCTATGATCACACCTTTGCCGCCGCACAGACCGTCAGCCTTGACAACTATCGGTGCAGTCAGCGAATCGATAAATTCTTCAGTATCTTCGATTGAATCTGTTTCTATATATCTGGCGGTAGGAATGTTATGGCGGGCCAGGAAATTTTTCATAAATATTTTAGAACCCTCAAGCTGAGCGGCAGCCGCAGATGGACCAAATATCTTCAGCCCTCTTTCTTTGAACAGATCCACTATGCCATCCACCAGCGGCGCTTCGGGACCTACGATAGTTAGATCAATTTCCTTGGTTTCAACAAAATCAGCCAAGTCGGAAAAATCGGAGATATCGAGATTTTTCCCTATCTCGTCGGTAGCACCGTTGCCCGGAGCAAAATAGATCTTCTCTACGTCCGGATCGCGATTAAGCGCCAGCCCGATCGAATACTCACGCCCACCAGAGCCGACAATAAGAACTTTCATATTTTCTCCAAAGTACTATGATATATGAATGAGGAGTTAGGAATAAGGAATGAGGAACTTTGGTATCACTTGCTTCGCAAGATTCTTCAATTGGATACTAATAATTCCTAATTCCTAATTCCTAATTCCTAATTTTCTGCGTTGTGCTTGTGGAGAGCAAGTGTGTCCAAAAAATATCTACTCCTTATCCACAACACAAATTTTTCTGGGTGTGCTTGGGTGTGGAATGTTCGTCCGGTAGATAAGGCGTACATCAAGTACATCGTTCTAACGGGCGTGCATTATACACCCAAGAACACCCCAGAAAAGCCCGAGAAGGCGTAGTGTGCCGGTGTCGGCCCTAAATAGCCAACGATGGAGGAGAGAGCCGCCTTTAGGGGGCAGCGCCTCGCTCGTATCCAGAGCTCAGACGGCGTCACCCGCACACCAACGGACTACATGTCCCCCTATAGATAGATGTTGGACCCCCTTGTGCACATTCACGCACTTCTCAGGTGATCACCCTAAGGTGATAGTTTATTATATCCTATTTGAGTTTACGCGGCATTAAAAGGGGGGAATAAATATTATTTTGCTGCTATGGTCTGTGCTTTTGCGATACATGAGTCGATCAATGGAGTATCGGCTATTTGATAATCACAACTTGCAGGCAGATGCTTGACTGTGGCTTTACCTATTACGATTGCTGTGTATGTATCATCCCATGCAAAATTTTCCAAAAAGCAATGAATGGTAGAGGGGGACGTGAAGATAATGACCGAACCAGAAGGTGGTCTGATGCTCAGATCATATGAGCGGCACGAGGTCTCATAGATGATCTGCTCTTTGAGATCATAGCCGTATCCTGCCAAAAAGGCTTTTGAGTCAAAAGAGATTTGACGCGGACGCAGATAGAGTACATCTCTATCTTTGAATTGTTCCAAAATATCCCCTGCCAACTCTTTGCCATAAAAGTTCTTCGGATGATAAAGTACTTTGCCGCCAAGAGACCTGATCTTGGATGCTGTGGCAGCACCTATTGCGACACTTGGGAGCTTCTTCCAGTTTGGATCTATCCTCTCAGCGCTCTCTACGGCCTGTTTGGAAGTAAACATCAGCGTATCGCACCCCTGATAATCGATCCTGTCTGCAAGAAGCCTAAAATCGATCATAGGCAGGTGCTGTGTGCCCTCTTTTTTCAATGGGGACGTAAGATATATCTCTCTATGCATCTTTGTGCTTTTGTTCAAACTCTCCGGCAAACATCAGTTCATTGATATGCTCATCATCGTGAGGATCGAAGTGTGGAGTGATAGCCCAGCCCTTAGTCGGATCGAGACTGACTATTTTTTCTTCTATCTCTTCAGCTATATCATGCGCCTCCTGAAGCGTCATATCAGGCTCAAGCACAAGATGAAACTCTACAAAGTTAGCACTGGAGTCGGTACGGGTTTTGAGCCAATGATACCCGTTGACTTTGGGATGAGAAGATATGATCTCACCAATAGCAGCGACCATATCACCAGGCAAAGCTTCATCAAGAAGTATCATTGTCCCCTCATGCATGATCTCATAGGCAGAATATATAATATACGCGCCGATAGCAAAACCAAACAGAGCATCTATCCAGTCCCAGTCACTGATCCAAACCAAAACAAGAGCCAAAAGGACAGCGCTGTTACTCAGAAGATCGGTCTTGTAATGCAGAGCATCGGACTTGATGACTATATTGTCAGTCCGATCTGCTATCTTGACCAAATACTGCACCAAAAGATATGTCACCACTATAGATATCAGCATTACCAATATTGAACTTCCCAGATAATTGGTTTGGGTATGTTTGAGTATCTTGGCTAAAGCTTCATATATGATATATATGCCCGATATAGTGATAATAGTCCCCTCTATTACTCCCGCAATCGCCTGAATCTTCCCTTTGCCATACTGAAATCTCTCGTTGGGACGCTCCTCGGCTTTCTTGATCGCAAAAAAGTTGAACATCGACACTGCTGCATCAAGGGTAGAATCTATCGCTGAAGCAAGTACGGCCACAGAGCCGCTTGCTATGCCTATAATGAGTTTAAGAAGAGTCAGAAATACAGCCACACTCGTTGAAACGACTGTGGCTCTTTTTTGAGCAGACATCTCCTGCAATCTGGAACTTGGGCTTTTGAGCATGAAGACTCCGCCCCTATCTGCTTTTTCGACAAGAGATTACCGGTCTGCATCTTTTGTGGTGATGGTGCACCCTTTTGCGATAATGTGTTGCACGGCGGCGGGCAACTCTTTTTTTGTGAGTAGACTTGTGGTACCTGTAACCTACCCAGTGGGCGGCCGCCATTTCATTGTGAGGCCAATAAACATTGGGCTCAGCCTCCACGATAGAGTATCCGTCAAATGCGCACGGATCGTCAGACAGCGTATCGCAGCTATTGGCCTGAGCAAATGTGCCAAACGATACAGCAGCCCAAAAAACAATGCTGTTTTTTATAATTTTTCCCATGGTGCACCTTTTTGTTGATTTAGCGATAAGAGCATTATATCAAAACTTTCGACAAAATATCACTATATTTTTTACAGAGCTTTTCCAAGCAATTCAGTCACCCTGCGCGCAAAGGCGGATTTGTCCTCAAGCTCAAGCCCCTCAGCCAGTTTGGCACTGTCCAACAGCACCCACGCGGCTGCTTCGAGCTTCTCCTTCTTTTTGATCTTCTCAAGTTTTTGGATCATTTCATGTTCGGGATTTATCTCAAGTACCAATGGTAGTTTGGGCGCCTCCTGTCCCATTTGTCTAAATACATGAGCCATGCCTGCCATAGGATCTGACGAATCGGGAACTACACAGCTGGGGCTGTCTGAGAGCCTTGTGGTGACTTTGACATCTTTGACGGCATCACCGAGGATCTCTTTGAGCTTCTGTGTAAGCTTCTTGTGTTTCTCCTCAAGCTCTTTTTGCTCATCTTCACTTAGGCTCTGCGGTGCCTCGATAGTAGTGATATCCTTTAGTTCCCAATCCTTGTAGGTACCGATAGAGGGCGTGACTATCTCGTCGATCTCTTTATCATCCATTATCAACACTTCTATATCAGCTTTTTTGTAAGCTTCAAGAAGCGGGGAGTGTCTGAGGATATTCTCATCTTCACCTATGATATAATAAATGTGCTTGTCTGTCTCGCCTGCTTTTTCGCCGGCTCTTTGTATATACTCATCAAGCGACGTAACCCCTTCGACTTTGGAACTTTTGTACCTGACTATCTCCAGCAGAGTCTCTTTGTTGGTATAATCTGTATAAATCCCTTCTTTGACCAGCTTGCTGTATTGCTCGGTAAAAATAGAGAATTTATCTTCATCCAGATTTTTAATGGTTTGAAGGATCTTTTTGACTGAAGCTTGTTTGATATTGGCAAGAATTCTGTTTTCTTGCAGAAGCTCCCTGCTGACATTAAGCGGCAGATCCTCGCTATCTATAATACCTCTGACAAACCTCAGATACAGAGGCAGCAGCTCTTTTTCATCATCTGTGATAAATACACGTTTGACATAGAGCTTAGTGCCCGGCTGAAAATCGGCCCTGAATATATCCATGGGAGCAGTACGCGGGATATAAAAAAGAGTAGTGTACTCCAAAGAGCCCTCGGCATGAGTATGGATAAACGCCAGCGGCTCCTCGCTATCATGGGAGATGGTTTTATAAAACTCTATGTATTCTTCTTCGGTGATCTCTGATTTTGGAAGTCTCCAAAGCGCGGTAGCGTCATTGATCTGCTCAAATTTGGTCACCTTCTCTTTTTTGGCATCATCGCCCTCACCTTTTGTCTCTTCAGTTTCGTATTTTAAAAATATGGGATACGGGATATGGTCGGAATATTTTTTGACTATATCCTTAATCCTCCATGTATCATGAAACTCTTTTTCATCTTCTTTGAGCTTGATATAGACTATAGTGCCATGCTCATCCTTGGTGATAGGTTTGGTCTCGAATTCACCCGTACCGTCACTGCTGAACATCCAAGCCTGATCTTCACCTGCTTTTTTGGTGATCACGTCTACCTTGTCTGCTACCATAAATACTGAGTAAAATCCTACTCCAAACTGCCCTATGAGGTTACTGTCTTTTTTGGCATCTCCGGTAAGCTGCTCCACAAAAGCCTTGGTGCCTGATTTGGCTATAGTGCCGAGATTGTCCATAAGATCCTGCTCATTCATCCCTATACCGTTGTCTATGATAGAGATCGAGTTGTCATCCTCATCCATGCGGATTACGATCTTCGGTTCCCAATCTTCATCCTTGAATCTCTCATCTGTTAGTTTGAGGTAATTGAATTTATCCAGAGCATCGTTGGCATTAGATACCAGTTCTCTGATAAATATCTCTTTGTTGGAATAAAGAGAGTGGGTCATCAACTGCAAAAGCTGCCCAATCTCTGTTTGGTATTGATGTTTTGCCATATCGCGACTCCTTGAAATCATATTTTTATCGCGATTATATCCAAATATAACAAATATTTCAAGTTTTTTGGAAAGAAAGTTTAGTCTATGTAACTAAAAGTTAGGCATATTTATCACAAAACTCCTCATCTTCCACATCATGACAGAACAAATCAGAGCTTTTGTCATTCAGAAGAATAGGCAATGAAATCTCTCTATACACTTTCAAGCCGACTGGATTTGGATAGTTTCTCTCAAATCCTGTTTTAAAAACAGCGATATTTGAATGATATTTGCTCTGTACGGCAAGAAGTTCAGACTCGAGTTTTTCAAGGGCAGCATATGTTATCAAGATATGATCATAAGCATCAAAATTTATCTCATTTACAGTCTCGGGAGTGGATATATCTATATGGTCTTTTCCTGCCAAAGAAGCCAGGGTCTTGGCCAGAGCTTTGGCTATATTCTCATCCTGCGCAATGACAAGCGGATGAATATCCATATCGATACTGAGTGTTGACTTGCATTTGCTTATAGACGCTACCGGTAAAATAACGCGGCATTTTGTCCCATTTTGAGGATACAGGACCGAAAAACTCCCCCCCATAAGCCGGATCATTTCAAGTGCAATATGATTTTTTAGGCCTCTGCTGCTGTACTGATCTGCTGTATGGTCCTGATTGGCCGATAATTCTCCGTATTTCTCCAGATCGATTTGATTCTCCGGGACGTCGATATCAAAAATCAGCTCTCTCTTCTCCCTGTTCATATCTATAGACAAAACCACAGTACTCTCATATGTCATTTGAACTATCTCTAACAACAAAGAAGTAAGTATCTGGTCGATCCTGTCCAAGTCTCCTTTTATTCTACCTATAGCATTATAGTCATATCCAAACACCAGTTGATTGCGCTTGAGAATAAAATGGGGCTCCAAGTGCAGCAGCAATCTATCAAGCAGATCATACAGTACGAACTCTTCTGATTTGAACTCTACCTTTTTGGATCTTATAACAGAAAAGTCATTGAGATCTTTGATAGTATCAAGAAGCAGATTTTCATCCCGCCTGAAACGTACCATCTCCTCCTCCAAAACCTTCCTGTCAATCAATCCTCTCAACTGCTCATCAAACAGCTCCCTGTGACGCCTGAAACCTGCCGTGGACCTTTGGAGTCTATCGCCGATCACCCATAGGATAACATTATGTCTAAGCTGTATCTCATCCTGTATCATGCTCATTGTTTCATACTCTGCCGAGAGAGATTTGACCCTTTCAGAAGAGAGATATAGTGCAAATATCCCTATTATAGCCAGGCCGAAAATAGCTATCCAAATAGTTGTATCACTACCTGAATGTGCATCGTAGTATGGGTTTGCATGGAGTATATTTGTTAGTAGCAATATATTGAGTACAAAACCGGATTTTAATAATTTAATCATTTTCTCCTCCTGAGAGGCTATCAAGCTGAGTTTGGATATTTTTTTGGGATTCAAGCATTTTGGATCGAAGAGAGTCTATTTTTTTGATCAGCAATAAATTTCTCACAATAAAATAAAGTGCTATGATGGATACTATAGTGATCAAAAGCCAGGGGTCCAACAGCCACTTCAACATATTGGTATTCCTTCAATGTTTTTTATCTACTGAACAAATATTAACAATTAATAATCAAAAAAAAGTCAAAGGGGCATAAGCAATGAGGAATTGGGAATGGGGAATAAGCGAAAATCACTCCCATTCGATGGTAGCCGGGGGCTTGGAAGATATATCATACACCACCCTGTTGATCCCGTCTATTTCGTTGATAATCCTGCGGCTGATGTTTTCGAGTACATCGTGAGGTATATGGGCGAAGGTCGCGGTCATGCCGTCAACTGATTCTACCATGCGGACTGCTATGGTATTGTCGTATGTGCGATTATCTCCCATGACGCCTACAGATTGAACATTGAGCAGAACCGTAAAGGCTTGCCATACTTTGTCGTAATAGCCTGTGGCTTTGAGCTCTTCTTGCATAATAGCATCACTCTCTCTGAGGAGTCTTAGGGATTCCTCATTGACTTCACCCATGACGCGGATGGCAAGTCCTGGCCCGGGGAATGGATGGCGGCCTATCATGTCTTTGGGAAGCCCCAGTTCAAGACCAAGTTTTCGCACTTCGTCTTTGAATATCTCTCTAAGAGGCTCTACAAGCTCAAATGTCATCCACTCAGGAAGCCCTCCCACGTTGTGGTGGGATTTGATGGTTTTGGAAGGCCCTTTGACTGAGACTGACTCTATCACATCTGTATATAGAGTACCCTGAGCAAGGAAGCTTACATCGGTGTGCTTTTTGGCCTCGGCATCGAATACTTCGATGAATTTCTCACCTATGATCTTGCGCTTGGTTTCTGGATCGGTTACGCCCTTGAGTGCATCCATAAACTCCTCTCTGGCGTCTATAGTAATTAGAGGGATATCAAGCATAGCAAACATATCCTGCACCTGCTTGGCTTCGTTTTTGCGTAGCAGGCCTTGATCTACAAAGACACATACAAGTTGCTCTTTGGGGAGGGCTTCATGCAGTAATGCAGCTACTACTGAGCTGTCCACTCCGCCGCTGACTCCGCAAAGTACTTTGCGATCCCCTACCTGTTTGCGTATCTGGGCTATTTTTTCTTTAGCAAAGCTGCCCATATTCCAGGTGCTCTCAACTCCACAGATATATTTGGCGAAGTTTTTGAGCATCGCCGTACCCTCTACCGAGTGGTGAACTTCGGGGTGGAACTGAAATGCATAAACTTTACGCTTCTCATCAGCTATGGCTGCATATGGGGAGTTTTCGCTGGTGCCTATCACCTCAAAACCTTTAGGGAGCCTCTCGGCCCTGTCTCCATGGCTCATCCAAACTGTTTGATTGTCGCTAATACCGTTGAAAATGGGAGATTCACTCTCTATCTTAAGTTTGGCTTTACCATATTCATGATGATCAGCCGCCACCACTTCGCCTCCAAAATGCTGTGTGATCAGCTGCATACCGTAGCATACTCCAAGAACAGGAACACCAAGCTCCCATATCGCCTCATCCGGGTGATAAGCATCCTCAGCATATACTGATGCAGGACCACCAGACAGGATAATTCCCCTGGGTGAGCGGGCTTTAATATCATCGATACTCTCTCTGTATGGGACCACCTCGGTATATACACCGGACTCTCTAAGCTTACGGGCTATGAGCTGTGTGTATTGGGATCCAAAATCAAGTACGACTATAGGGACATGTTTCATGCAATTCCTTTTGTGTTTTATATGCTAAGTGTGTTGAGTCTCAAGAATGAGCAGTTTGTGCTCCACTCAATTTTCATTTCGCATTCCTAATTTTACTTTTTGCTTTTTCCCTGCGTTTACCCGATATGCAACACCATAAACTGCAGATACCATACTGCTATCGAGACGATGTAACCTACCAGTACCATCCAAGCGTATTTTATATGGGAGCTGAAAGTATATATGCCGTGCATCTTACCCATGACCCCAACCCCGGCAGCCGAGCCAAACGAGATGAGCGACCCGCCGATCCCGGCCGTCAGCGTCACCAGCATCCACTCTGCTCTCTCTACTATGCCCGTACCCATATTGGGATCAGCTTTTAGTACTGCTGACATCACGGGGACATTGTCAACAATGGCCGAAAGAAATCCTACACCGACATTGGCAGCGGTAGCGCCTATTTTGTCGTATAACTGAGTGAAGTATTCCAAAAATCCAAGAAAATGCAGTCCTCCTACCGCGGCAAGGATACCGAAGAAAAACAACAGGGTATCATTCTCGATATGGGAGATCCACTTAAAAACATTTACTCTTGTTGGAGATGGGCTTTTGTTAAGAAAATAAACATAGAGCTTGAGGATCGATAGCCCAAACATCATCCCCCACATTGCCGGCAGATGGAGCAGTTGGTGTGATAAAACCGCCGTAGCGATGGTCAAAGCAAACAGCCCTATGATCACCTTGCCTCCCTCGGCGATTTCAACCTTCTCCTCATCTGCATGGAAGGGTGGCTGACCATCCGGCACCACCCGTGCCAGCAGCCATGCCGTGATAAACCATCCGATGATCGATGCAGGGAAAAGGAAGAGAAACTCAGTAAACGAACCTTTGCCATCCACCCAGACCATCAGGGTTGTGATATCCCCAAAAGGTGACCACGCTCCCCCGGCGTTGGCCGCGACAACGATGTTGATCGCACCGGGAACCAAGAAGGATCGATTGTCTTTGTCAATCGTCAACAATACAGTTGAGAGGATCAGTGCCGTGGTCAGATTGTCCGCTACGGGTGACATGAAAAATGCCAGCACCCCTGTGATCCAGAAGAGTTTTTTGTAAGTGTAGCCCTTGGAGACCAGATTGTACCGCAACGCCGAGAAAACACCCCGATCGATCATCGCCTCGATATACGTCATCGCTACAAGCAGGAAGAAAAATATCTGCGCTATCTCAATGATAAGATGGTGCACCTGCGTCTCCAGATAATGACCGTCCAGTCCGTTGAGAGCAAAATAGATCCCAATCAACATAAAGATACCCGTTCCGATGAACAAGGCCGGCTTAGCCTTGTTCATGCGGTATTTGTCTTCGGTTGCAATAAAATAATACCCCACAAGGAAAATAATCAGAGAGGCAATCCCCACCCAGGTGTTTGTCAGGTGCAGTTGATTATGCATGGTTTATCCTTCTATATAGTGTGCGCCAAGCGATTCTTTGCGCGACAGAGCGGCATCCACTATGGCTGCAGCAGTATTGAGTCTCAGCTCCAGCAGACGGCCTATCTTTTTATTCTTGATATCGTATATGAAGTTGCGCGCTTTGTGCAACCCGTCTCTTGTGCGGATGATACCTGCATAGGTCCACATGATATGGCGTAGCTGGTGTTTGTACTTTTTGTCGTCCTCTTCGTGCAGCATGGTATCATAATCCTTGTCAAAAACAGGCAGTGACGGATGCTCAAAGCAACTCTCAAGAATAGTATCGGCTGCTCTTTTGGCAAATACAAGCCCCTCAAGCAAAGAGTTTGATGCGAGCCTGTTGGCTCCATGTACACCTGTACGGGCAGCTTCACCTACCACATACAGCCCTTTGATCCCGGGTATCCTTGTATCTGTATCACAGGCTATGCCGCCGCTGGCATAATGAAAAGCAGGAGAGACAGGAACCCTGTCGGCAGGAAAATTATAACCGAGCGCTTCAAAAGTACGGGTGATATTGGGAAAGCGCTTATGGAACCATTTGGGCTCAAACATTGAGAAATCCAGATATGCCTCTTTTCCTGTTTTGCGTTTGTAGTCAAATATCGACCTGGAGACTATATCTCGACTCGCCAACTCGCCCCTCTGGTCATAATCAAATAAAAATCTTTTGCCGTCCTCATCCACCACGTGTGCTCCTTCACCTCTGAGTGCTTCAGTCAACAGAAGCTTCCTGGCATAGGGAGTCTTGACAAATACGGTCGGGTGAAACTGCATCATCTCCATATCGGCCAGCTCTATTCCTTTCTCTACGCAGATACCGTGTATATCAGAGCTGACTGTACGAGAGTTGGTATTGTACTCATATAGCGACCCTATACCGCCACTGGCTATCACAACATGTTTGGCAAGTATGGTCTGCGGCTTGTAGTTGACCATTGCACGTACCCCATAGCAGTGCCCGTCCTCTATAAGAAGGTCATACACAAGTGTATTTCGCTGAAGCTTGTGCTTGTTTTGGCTCATCATGAAATAGTGCATATATCTACCGGTAGCATCACCGCCGGCATGAAGTATGCGATTGGCGGAGTGAGCTGCTTCTTTGGTATAGAGAAGATTACCTTTCTCGTCCTTGTCAAATTCCATTCCCCTACCGATGATATCAGCAGTCACATGTATTGACTCTTTGGATAATATCTCTACAGCTTCTTTGATATTGTGATAAGCGCCTGCTTTGAGCGTATCCTCTATATGCAGAGGTATATCTTGCTCATCTACAACAGTTACCATTCCGCCCTGAGCATAGAAGGTATTGCACTCCCACGGGATATCCTTGCATACGACAAGTACATTAAGCTTTTCGGGCAGATTCATAGCAGTATAGAGTCCGGCTATTCCTGCCCCGATGATCAATACATCATAATGCCTCAATGTCATCCCTTTGAAAATTAGTTGCGTGATTTTACCAAAAAAGCGGTATGATTTAGTTATGAAAACGGCAAAAAGCATTATCTTAGAGCTTGGAAACGGAACTTTTGCGTACCACTTTGGCCGTCATGAATGCTACGAAAAGTATATTCAGATGCTCCCCATGCGCTTTAGATCAGCTATAGGATTTGTATATGTCAAAGATCGTGTTTTGTATCTTGCGCTTAGGCATCCCGGCTACAAAATGGAGATGGATCTGAATAAAAAAACTCTTCTTGAGGTGCTCAATATCCTTGCGGGAAATCAAGACGAATGCCGCGAAATAGCTGCTGATAAGATCGTGCTTTTTAACAGCAAATACTCAACACCAAAACTTATTGACAAGGAGAGTGATACCGTACCGCGATATAATGAGCTTGCCAGCGGCAAGTTTGATATTTCCATGCACGACAAAAAGCTGCAAGAACAATTCGAAAAGCTGAAACTAAACATCCAGAAAAATCTTCCAAATGATTGATACTATACGCGCCCTTCCCGACTCGCCGGGTGTTTATCAGTATTTTGACGCTCACGGAAAACTTCTATACGTGGGCAAAGCCAAAAGCCTCAAGAATAGAGTCAAAAGCTACTGGCGCTTTACACCAGACCTGCATCCAAGCCCGGGGCTTGGGGCCCGAATCGCCAAGATGCTGCATGAAGCCAGTCGAATAGAGTACTTACTCACACCCACAGAGGAGGATGCACTTATACTTGAGAACTCTCTCATAAAGCAGCTAAAACCCAGATACAATATCCTCCTTCGGGATGACAAAACTTACCCCTATATATACATAAATCTGTCTGAGGATTTCCCGAGATTTGAACTCACACGAAAAATTGTCCACGGCTCGCGTATCAAATATTATGGGCCGTTCCCAAGCGGTGCGAGGACGCTTCTGAATGCTTTATATGAGATCTATCCCCTGGTACAGAAAAAAAGCGGTCTAAACGGCGGCAAAGCGTGCCTGTTTCACCAGATAGGCAAGTGTGCCGCACCCTGCGAAGGAAAAATAAGTGCTCAAGAGTACCATTCTATCATAAACAATGCGATAGAGGCTATAAACAAAAGATCCATCCTGATAGACAAACTCAAAGAGAGGATGATACTTCTTGCCTCTCAAGAGAGATTTGAAGAAGCCGCCAAAGTCAGAGACCAGATAGAGGTGATTGAAAACCTCAAGATCATCTCGGATATTGATCTTGCCAACAATGAGAATATTGATATTCTTGCCATAAAGACTTCCAATGAAAAAGGTGTGGTTGTGCGAATGTTCCTCAGAGGCGGCCGCATCACATCATCAGCCCACATTTTTTTCAGACGTACAGAGTTGTTTGAGCCGGAAGAGGCATATAGACAAGCTCTTCTTGATCACTATACCCATATGATGCCCTTGCCTCCCCAAATCATACTCACTGCCGACCCAATAAAAGACAAAAGCCTGGAGGCAACCATTTCAAAAAGGATTGAAAAAAAAGTCAAGATCAAGCACCCTCTCAAAGGGGCCAAAAAGCGTCTCATAGAGCTCGCTTTGGCAAATGCCGAAGAGTTGCTCAGACAGGAGAAAAAAACAGATATACCGATAGAACACGAAGTATCATCCCTATTAGAACTCCCCATTGATCCGTATCGTGTGGAGATATTTGACAACTCCCATTTGATGGGTTCAGCTCCCGTAGGGGCAATGATAGTATGGGATGAGGGTGGATGGGACAAAAAAAGCTACAGACACTATGCGCTCAAAGCAAAAGATGAATATGCACAGATGAAAGAGATGCTCGGCAGACGAATAAGGGACTTTGACTCAGCCCCTCCCCCGGATCTATGGTTGATTGACGGAGGTGAAACACTCAGGCAACTGGCATTGACACTTCTAGGGGAAGCGGGTGTCAACCTGGATGTTGTCTCATTAGCCAAAGAGAAGCTCGATACAAAAGCCCATAGAGCCAAAGGTGCGGCAAAGGATATCTTGTATTGCGACAAAGGAGTGATAAAGCTGGATCCGGCAGACAAGCGCCTGCAATGGCTCCAAAAACTCAGAGACGAAGCCCACCGGTTTGCGATAGCATATCACCAAAAGAAAAAAAGGCAAAACGACACCAGGATCTCATTGCTAGAACAAAAAGGCATAGGACCGGCAACTGTCAAAAAGCTACTTGACTATTTCGGCACATTTGAAGCTATTGATAATGCAAGCAAGGAGGATCTTGAATATGTGGCGGGAGAAAAAATCGCCCTCTTGTTGACAAAAAATACGAATATAGCAAAAAATTCATATTAAAAAATGGAATTTTAGTCGACCTTAACCAAAAAGAGTATATTATTTATCAATTTGTATTTCAAGGACAAAGGGGTTGATTGATGTTTTTTATAATTAACAGCGAAAGTGCACTCATTGCGGCTGATGAAGAATTATTGGAGCATACCGGCTCTGAAAGCATTTTTATGCTTGCGGAGGAGTTTCGCTCAGGCCATATAGAGCTTCAAGAAAAAAATGGAAATTATATTCTCAACAAAGGGGATGATCTCGAATTTGTCAAAACTCCGATACAGACACTTTTTGGTGCCGGATATATGTATCATAGCCCATTTTTGGAAAAAGAGCAGACCACAGATGGGGCTGTCTCTATAACACAACCACTTGAAACAGAGAACCGTATCAAAGAAGATGATGAGAGTCTTGATCTAGAGCAAATAACTGCTACCGAAGAGATCGAAGCCGATGAGGAATTGCTGGACCTTATGGAGTCCGATGAGATACCGGGTAAACTTCCCGCGGAAGAGGAGACGGCACTAGAGCTTGATAAAGAGGAGCTCCTGGAGGTAAAAGATTTAGAGGCCCAGGAAGAAAAAGAGCTGATAGATCTTGCCGATGGACAGACTCAAACTCTTTCACAACAAGAGATTTCTTCGCAAGAGCCTGATATCTCACCCCAAAAAAGCGAAGATAAAATACTAAGTTTGGTGGACGAAAATCTACCAAAAGAGATCCCTGAACCAAAAGAAGATACGCACAAAGAAACGGATGATCTTGGCATAGGTTTGGTGGGACTTGATATCGCGGAGAACTTCACAAAAGAGACTGAAGAAAAAGAGGATAATAGCAAAGAACCGCTTCATAAAAAGGAGAAAAGCAAAGAGGAGGATGAAAGTGCCTATAAAGATTTCATCATAGGCGACAAGCCCTTTGCCGACTATGAGGCAAACGCAAAGCTTATCGGTATATCGTATGATGAATATATCAGTTTCCTTAGACAATTCACTGAAGAAGCGATATCTTATGAATCCGGTCTTAGAGGAAATGATTTTGCCCTTTTCAAAGACCACATATCCTCGATCAAGGATGCCGCAGGATTGCTGAACCTATCAAAGATATTTGAGAATATGCGAGATATTGAAGGTGCTACATCTGAAGAGAAGGGTCCTCTTCTGGATATATTTTATGAATATATTTCACAGATCCAACATGACCTTGAAACCGATCAAATCAACCAGACAGAAGAGGTGCATACCGAAGAACTTGTCAAAGAAGTGATCGACCAAGAAGAAAAACAGCCGGAGACAAAAATTTCGGATATATCCGAAATAGAGCAAAAAGAGAGCATCAAAATTGATCTGGCAGATGTTTCGGCCATACCGTTTGATTTCAGCGCCAAAACAGCCGCCAATGAGCTTGGCCTGCCTGAATCTCTTGTCAATGAGTTTGTTGCAGACTTTGTAGAACAGGCCAAAGAGAATCTTCCTATATTCGAAAAGGCTCAGCAGGAAGGGGATCTGGATACTATCCAAAAAACCGCACATCTTCTCAAGGGTGCTGCCAGCAACCTGAGGATAGATCCTCTTGCCGATACGCTAAAGGATCTCCAATATAACGAAGACATAAACAATGTCACAGAACTTGTCCAAAAATTTCTTGGCCAGCTCAAAACTCTTGAAAACTTTACCGGCAAATCCGGGATATAAAGGGGAACAATGAACAATAGCAAACTTAAAGGTATTCTGCTTGGTATAGGTTTCTTGCTGTTTGGCGGGAGTGCGTATTATCTTTATCTGTCGTATATGGATTATCTGGCCGGTACGGCAGCGTCAGCCGGAGACCTGTCGCCATTGACAAACATGATCATATTTGCTCTCATGGCCGTTTTGTCGCTACTGATTTTGGTATTTGTCCCAAAGGCGTTTGAAAAAAAACGTGACAATAACATTGCCGAACTAAGAGCCATCATCAAAAAAGGTGCAGCAGTAGCTGAAGAGTCCGGAGAATACACAGATGAAGAGATACGTACACTCGAAAGTCTTGATCTTACGACGCCCGAAGGGCTTCACTCTGCTTATCTTTTTTTGGATGAGCTCATTGAGACTGCTCGCGAAGACAGGCACCGCGCAATAGAGTCAAGTGAGGCCAAATCACTGTTCCTGGCTAATATGTCTCATGAGATACGTACTCCTATGAACGGCATTATAGGTTTTACAGAACTTTTGAAAAATACCGATGCTACGGAAGAACAAAAAGAATTTATTAATATCATTGAGAAAAGCTCCCAAAACCTTCTTGGCATCATCAACAATATACTTGATCTTTCCAAGATAGAAAGTGACAAGGTAGAGATAGAGGATATCCCCTTTGACAGCCATAGAGAGTTTGAATCAGCTATTGAGACATTCGCTGCCACAGCTGCTGAGAAAAATATCGAGTTAAACTACTCAATCGATATGCATATAAACCCCAAACTCAAAGGTGATCCTGCCAAGATCAGAGAAGTTTTGATCAATCTGCTCAATAATGCCATCAAGTTCACAAATAACGGCGGCGAAGTAAGTCTGGATATCCAACAGATCAAAAAGAAAGACTATCAATCTTTGATCAAGTTCAGTGTATCTGATACCGGCATCGGAATGGAAAAAGATCAGATAATGCGCATATTTAAGCCTTTTGCACAGGCAGATGTCGATACCACCAGAAAATATGGAGGTACCGGACTTGGTCTTACTATCTCCAAACAATATATAGAACTAATGGGCGGACATATAGATGTAGAAAGCGAAAAAGGCAAAGGCAGCACATTCTCTTTCACTCTTCTTCTAGAGGAGGTTCCCGTCACTGAGGGTATCCTTCAGAATAAATATGCCGATACAGTTGCCTATCAGTTCGTCAATGAACAGCCGTCAAAACTTGATAATACCCTCGGCAACTACCTAAAGTTCCTTGGTGTCCAGACAAGCACATTTACCAAACTGCAAAAGCTAAAAGAGCTGATGGAAAACAACCCTTCAGCTATCATAATAGCCGATATTTCGCACGCGTCAGAGGATCTTCTTGAGACCCTTGAGCATATCGACAGTAAACATCTGATCCTTATTTCAGATATCTCGCATCGCAATGTCACTGATAGATTCCGCATCGATCAGGACTCTGTCATTTTCCGTCCTCTGACCCCCACAAAACTTGTAAGGGCGATAGAGTCCAAACAAAAAGACGAAGAAGCCCCCCAGGAACCCAAGATAAGTGTAGCCAAAACGGTATTTAATGCCAAAGCGCTCATAGCCGAAGATAATGCTATCAATCAGCGACTGATCCAAAATATCCTGCAAAGTATGGGTCTTAGCACGGATTTGGCCAACAACGGTCAGGAAGCATTTGAGAAACGCAAAGAAAATAACTATGACATCGTTTTTATGGATATTCAGATGCCGGTGATGGATGGTGTAGAAGCGACACACGCCATACTCAGATATGAAAAAGAAAACGATCTGCCTCATGTACCTGTCGTGGCATTGACAGCCAATGCTCTCAAGGGGGACAGGGAAAGATTTCTCTCCGAAGGTCTTGACGAATATGTCTCCAAGCCAATCGAGATGACAGAGCTCCTCTATGTGCTCAATAAATTCTTGCGAGACAAAGCCTCTATAGGAGAAAGTACACACGAATCTGATCATACTTCTTCCCAAGAAACTCCCGTCTCCATTCGTGATAGCAAACAGCCTGAAAGCAGCATATTTGATTCAAAAAATCAAGAAAATACCCCTGATGAAACACTTAATACAGAACCGTCAAAACACACCTTGAGTACCAATGAACAAAATACTGCAAAAAAAAGCAACACTATCCTCATCGCCAAGCACTCTGCTCTTAGCGGCAAGATCATAGAAAGATTCATTTCGACCATGACTGATATAGACTCGGTAAATGTTTCAGATGTTTCGGCATTTGACAAGGCCGTTGCGGATAATGATTTCATGGCCGTTTTTACTGATGAAGAGTTTCTTGGAGGATCAGGCAGAGAGATGCTGGCTCAGAAACAGACTCCCGTGATCATAACCAGTGATCCGGAAAACAAGAAGCTTTTTGAAAACCTGAACTACAAAAAAGTAGATACTATCTTGTCCCAAAACGCTATAGAATCTATTCTGAAAGATGTGGAGTAATTTATGAATTTGAAAGTTTTGATAGTAGATGATGATTTTATCAATCGCAAGCTTCTGCAGGCACTTATCAAAAAACATCCCGATGTTGTCCGGGAGGTGGTAGAAGCAGAAAACGGCTCTGAAGCACTTGCAGCCATCAGAGAAAATCCAGATATCAATCTGGTGCTCTTAGATATCATCATGCCTGTACTTGACGGCAAGGAATTCCTGAAAATATTCCGCTCAGACAGTGCTAACAGCAACATACCCGTATTGGTCCTGACCACCGATGATTCCCAAAAAAGCATCATCTTTGATCTTGGAGCAGATGATTTCCTGCTAAAACCCATCAATGAAGATGAGTTGATAAAAAAAATAAGCAGATGGACGCCCGAGATATAGGCGTTCCTACAATATAGCCTCGGCTATCACCTCTTTTATGTTCTCCACACCGATTATCTCCACCGCCTCTTTGACCTCTTTGGGGATATCGTCCATATCCCTCTCCACATTTTTCTGAGGTATGAGCGCACGTTTGACGCCGGCCTTGTAGGCGGCTATCAGTTTTTCTTTGAGTCCGCCTATGGGCAATACCTTGCCCGTCAAGGTCAGTTCACCGGTCATAGCCACCAGATTGTCCACCTTTCTGCCGCTAAGAATAGACGCTATTGCCGTTGCCATTGCTATTCCGGCACTCGGCCCGTCTTTTGGCGTGGCACCTTCAGGTACATGCAGATGCAGATCGTATCTTTTATACACTTCGCTTGCATCGACTTTTGTGCCTTCCTCTTCCTCTTTGACACTCTTTGGTATGAGATCGTTGTCTATGGACAGCTCATTTTCATCTATCAATATCTTGACGACACTGTTTGCTATGCGGGCTGACTCTTTCATCACATCACCCAGGCTTCCTGTAAGCTGAAGAAGGCCCTTGCCTTTGATCTTGATGGCCTCTATTGTGAGCACATCGCCGCCTACGGCTGTCCAAGCAAGCCCATTGACTACACCTACCTGCGGCTCTTCTGCTACCGGAGATATTTCAAAGACTTTTTTATCAACAAACTTTTTGAGATTTTTAGCAGTAATACGTACTGTCTCTATGGATGGATCTTCAAGTATCATTCGTGCGCTCTTACGCATAAGAGCGGCTATCCTTCTGCGTAGATTCCGCACTCCAGCTTCTCTGGTATATTCTTCTATCAGCTTTCGCAATGCTTTTGGGGTTATCTCCACCTCGTTTTTGCGAAGTGCGTGCTTCTTGAGTTCCTGGGGTATAAGATATCTCTGTGCTATCTCAAACTTTTCGTTGGGTGTATAACTGTTGAGAGCTATAAACTCCATTCTGTCCCTCAGAGGTGCCGGTATGCGTCCAATATCATTGGCTGTGGCTATGAATATGGCTCGACTCAGATCTATATGAAAGTTTAGATAAAAATCCCTGTAATGGCTGTTTTGTTCAGGATCGAGTATCTCCAGAAGCGCTGCTGTAGGATCACCTCTATGTGAGCGGCCCACCTTATCTATCTCATCAAGCACAACTACCGGATCCATGCTTTTGGCCTCTATCAGTCCCTGGACGATACGTCCAGGCATGGCTCCTATATATGTGCGCCTGTGGCCTCTGAGCTCATTGACATCCTCCAGCCCGCCAAGAGCTATACGCACCAAAGGACGATCAAGGGCTGTGGCTATGGAATTGGCCAACGATGTCTTGCCCACACCGGGAGGTCCAGAGAAACACAATATCTCCGCCTTTCCCTCACTCTGCTTTTTGCCCCTCAGACTTGCCAATTCTCTGACGGAAAAATACTCTATTATACGCTCTTTTGGCTTTTTGAGTGAGTAATGATCCTTGTCCAGTTCGTTTGAGACACGCTTAACGTCCAGATTGGTCTTTGAGAGCTTGCCAAACGGTACCTCAAAAACCCACTCAAGATATGTGAACAGTATATTGGCATCCCCGCTCTCGGGGTGCATCCTAAAAAGCCTGTCGATCTGTTTTTTGATCTCTTTGTAGGCATCTTCGCTGATATAAGCCTTGATCTCTTCAAGTTTTTTGGCAAAAGCCTCTATCTCCTCTCTGTGCTGGTTGTCGATACCGAGCTCTTCTTGTATCTCTTTGAGCTGCTCTTTGAGAAAGTATTCTTTATTGGTTTGCTCTATTCTGCTGTGGACCCTGCTATGTATATCTCTTTGGAGTTTGACGGCCTCTATTTGCGCCGATAGCTCATCCAAAAGTCCCAACAGTCTCTTTTCGATATCTCTTTCGGAATAGAGCTCGTAAGCTTTAGCTTTTTCGATATGGAGCATGGAAGAGACCAGATCGGCCATCCTGTGCGGCTCTTCATTCTCTTCTATTGTTTTTACCAGGTCGGCAGGTATTGAGCTGTTGAGTGTTGAGAGCTGTTTGATCTTCTCTTTTAGTATCGAGAGCATAGCTTCGATGTTTGCTTTATTAAACGGCTCATTCTCTACAATATCTATGCGGGCTTTGAGAATCGGCTCTTCCGATACCGCCTCAAAAGCTCTTGCCCTTGCAAAGCCCTGAAAAAGTATCTTTACTCTCCCGTCAGGCATCTGCACGCGCCTCATGATATTGCCTACCACCCCTACAGGGTAGAGGGCATCAAGCCTCCTCTCTCCCTCCTGACCGGCCTGGGTAGTCGTCACAAAAAGAAGCGAGTCATTCTCCATCGCCTCTGTGGCAGCGTCTATATCCTTTTGGTTGGTTAAAAATATCGGGCTTATCATAAACGGATAGAAAAAAAGAGAATCCTCCACCACTATAGGCAGTGTTGTAGGGAATTTTTCATAATCACTCAGTTGCATGTCGCTCCCTTGATATAATTAGGAGGGTAAAATATCAAATTATCGCTACAATGTCAAGCTTTTTTGGCCTTGGAGCAAAATACATCAAAATACTCCCGTATATGACTGATATCCGGCTTTTTCTGCTCTGATCTAAGGTTATGGACTCTTTTGTAAAAGATATATTTCTCCACTATATTCATTGCATGCAATTTATTGTATATGCCAAGCAGAAATTCGCTCTCTTTGGCAAGTCTTTTGGCATGTTCCTTGATAAAATGCCGTTCTATATTTTCGATATCATCCAGAGACATCGCCTCAAATTTGGATGAGACCACTTCAAATATCTCTTCTGGCCTTAGATCATATTCTATATCCTCAGCAAAACGGCTCAGCAGGATATTGATCTCTTTTGATTGCTCGAAATTATAATCAGCATTTTGGAGATACTTGTATAGTCTCGGCTTTGTTTTGCGCCAATTGTACAGAGTATTGATCTGCACCTCAAAATTCTCGGAAATCTGCCTGTTGGTCATCATCATTCATCCTTTATTTCCGCTCAATTATGAATATTATATCATAATTATTTAGTAATTAGGTATATTTTCTTGTGAAATATTAATTATTGTAACATTTGTGTTACTAAATGAGTATTTTCAAGATAGATCTAAACTCCGCCAAAGCAGAAGAAGTCCGAGAGATTCCTATATTTTTATTTTTTGATCTTGCTTCGATAAAATTCAGCCGCCTTTGGCTTGCCTCTTTTTTCATACTCTTTGGCAAGTTCTGCATAATAGGCATTGTCCTCTTTTGTCATATTTTCCAAAAGTGTTTTTATTTTGGATCCATACGATGACTTTGGGAAATTTGCGAAAAAAAACTTCGACCTGGCTCTGATCATTTCAGAGAGTCTCTCATCTCGGTGCTGTTTGTTATTTAGATACATGGCCTTGATACTCAGATACTCCACCTCTGCCCTCTTCTTGCCGGATGGAAAGTCCCTGCGATACTCATCGCAGTAAAACTCTGCCAGCTGGTACTCTCCGGCTGCGGTATGAGATTTGATCATAGATATGATCATAGAGGGTATTTTGGAGGAGTTTTCGTGAGTATTTCGAAAAGTAACGTATGATTCATCAGTAAACCGGCCGGAGCTGTTTGTGTCTGGCGACATAGGCGGGGTTGACGGTGCACAACCTCCCAAAAACAACATTATCCACACAAAAATATAAACTTTAACTTTGTCGCTATGATGCATTTTGGTCTTTGATGTATGCATAGCCTGTTTCTTTGAGGATGATGATCGTCAGAGGCGACAAATCACTATCCTCAAACTCAAATTTCATTTCACAATTCTGTTTGATCATGGTTGCAAAGTCATTTGTGGCCCCGTATATACCGGCATAAGGTCGCCCCAAATGATCGAATGCAATATGTTGCCTATTTGGGTTGGCATCAGTGCAGGCATTGCTCAATGTAACTTTATTGACACCATAATTCTTTCCGATAAATATATTCGGGCTCTCGTCATTGCCAATTGTTGAACCGCCAGCTCCTGCCAAATGGTACATGTATTTTCCGTTAGCAGGATCAATGGCCGCTTCATTCTTGTCCACATTATGATCATGGTCCATATTGGAGGAAATAGTATAGAACAATTTTGTCTTGCCTCCATCACTGTACGATCCTATACGAAAATGCCATAATGTCTTTTGCCAGTTAGGATCATTCGGGTTGGTTTTGTCATCCATCAGTGCCAGGTGCTGTGTATATCTGATGGCCGAGAGTATATTGTCTCCTGCTTCCTGACGGATATCCCTCTTCATTCTCGGTATAGCCACAGCTGCCAGTATGCCGAGTACCACTATCACCATTACAAGTTCTAGCATTGTAAAAGCTTTTTGCTTCTTAGTGAACATTGATCACCTTGCTTTGAAATATTTTTATAATGATATCATAAATTATGTTTGACTATTTTATGACAATTTACGATATAATTTGAAAGATTGGGTGCGTCTTGTATATAGCGGTTTTGGTTCATTCTCATAACAAAAAAGGTTTAAAATGATAAGAATACATACTTTTTGGCTGACAGTTCTATTTGCTATGTTACCGATATTCATTTTGGCAGACAACAACAGTATCAATGGTACCTGTCCTGGTGAAACCATCGAAGAGATCAACAATGCTTCACGCAATGCAAACCATACTGAGAATGGTGCTATCGGTGGTGGAGGTAATGATCGTTATCGAATCCATTTTGCCAAATCCGGCACACTTCACATAAGGGCCAGGAATAGAAATTCCAACAACAACGCCAATTATTATTTCTATGTAAGTAGCAATAGCTGCGGCAACAGTGACAGTGACTGGAATATCATCAGTGCCGAGTATGGACGAGAGCACGAAATAACGATACATGTGCAACCTGGAGAAAATATCTATATACGCCTTCAGTCTGACCGCAATGAACCAAATCGCGGACGACAATATTATGCTTTGACATTAAATTTCAGGCTAGCATCTACCACAAGATGGATCAAAAACAGCGCTGATACCTACGCATACACCGACCCTTCACCATATACCAACAATACGGATATCACAGATACACTCTCAATCCCCGATGCAAGATCGCTTGATGTGACGATCAGTGGAACTACAGAGAGAGGATATGACTTTTTGTATATTACTGATAGTCAGGGGAATGAGCGAAGGTTTCATGGAAATCTTTCAGGGACATTCACTGTACCCGGCTCTACGATCACTATTAGGTTGACTACTGACGGGAGTGTTACCAAAGAAGGACCCTATATCTCTATTGCCAAGCATCCCTCCTCTCCTCCTATCATACAGAATATCCCTGATCAGACTGCCCAGCTTAACAATTCATTTAGATTTGATCTCAATAATTATATAACCAAAACCGATGGTGACGATATCACAGATTATCGTCTCACATGCTCGATTCATGGGCTTACTTTCGACAGCTCCACAGGAATCTTGAACGGTACTCCGGATCAAAACGGTACTTATTCCTGCGATACAAGAGTCAAAGATATAGACGGATGGTCCAACATCGTTAGTTTCAATATTGATGTCACTGATGTTATCATAGAGCAAGGGTCACACGACTTTTCCCTTATCAATCCGCCGTATTCTCGCAATCTAATAGGAAACTATGCTATTTTAGGCAATACTATCGAATGCGTCACCACTTCAAAAACCAAGTACGGTGCTCCATGCACAGATGATAAAACGTTTAATGATAATAACTATATGATCAAATATATTGATATTGATGATGACCATACGACTTGGAACTCTTCATCCTCAAATTTCACCCTGCCCTCATCCTATGATGAGCACAATGGAACAGGCATTGTGTGGGCCGGACTGTTCTGGCAGGGTGCAGTTAACAATTTTTTCAACAACGGCAAGAATATACAACGAAGAGCTGTTTCCAGCGGCTCAGGATACACCTACACCAATATCACACAGGAAGGCACTATCAATATACCACAGTCAGGTGCCAGAGATATCATGATCAAATTCGACAATGATCCCAAATACACCAAACTCCAGTCAAAAATATTTTATTATGACAACAGTGTCTTCGGCAGTGCCAATAACGGAGGATACTATGCAGCGTATACCGACATCACCAAGTTTATACGAAGTAAAAATCCTGGAATTGGAAAACATACTATCACCATTGCCAATATAACTACAAATGAAGGAAGGGAACGTTGGATAGGAAATTATGCCGGATGGTCCATAGTGGTAATATATCGTGAACAAGGCGTAAATGCCAAAGCTCGCAATATATCCATCTACAATGGCTACGCAATCATGAACTCCAGAAGTTCTCCTACACAAAAAGTTAGAATTTCGGGCTTCAAATTGCCAAAAACAGGATCAGTCAATGCTTCATTCGGAGCTTTCGCAGGAGAAGGCGAGTGGGTATATGGTGGAGGGAACTCCAATACCAATGGAGTCCCTGACTTTGACCGAATGATAATAAGTAAAAATTCAGACCTATCCAATCCTGATACTATGCCCGGCGCCACTGATCCAGATAATATCTTCGATGCCATACTAGCAAACATAGATCGAGATGACATAGGGGACAATAAACAGAAAAACAACAATAACGGTATAGATGTCGAAAATTATGATGTATCTTCCATCATGAAAAAATATCGTGATGCGGATCAAAATATCAGTACTGTGTACATAGGGTTAAGTACCAGCAGGGATTACATAACTCCAAGCATGATGGCTTTTTCGGCTGAACTGTATATGCCAAGAATGTGCTACAATTATGATCTTCGTATAGGCCAGTATATCAAGATACAGCCTACAAGCAGGATCAACAGGGAGTTCAGGGCTCACAGATGGGGTCAGCTGCCGCTGCTGTTAAAAGCCATGATCAGAAGTGAAGAAGCCGACTTCGATCTTGAACATGCCAAGCTTCGTGCCACATTCACACCTGCTTCGTTCACTTATCGTGCAGGGGAATCCAAGATATCCCCTGATGGTGTGAATGCTTATATAAGCACAGTCGATACAGATGTCGCTCTTGGGCAAATTGCTATTGGAACAGATATCACCCAGTCGTCTGATGGCGGCACAATAGGAGCCAAAGAAACGACTTATGCCCAGATGTACTATGATTTCGATACTGATGAATTCGATGGTAAAATGGATTTGACAGTGGATGCGAATATCACATTTGTAGAGGGGGAACAGCCTACACACTTTACTTTTTCTACAGCTTTTGCATACGGCAGTCCGGGGTATTTCGGGCCGTGCGCATCCAACCCTGTATATGACCCAATATGGGGGACATTCAATGTGGAGAACACTTCTGATAGTACCGATATATACAAAAGACTGCCCCTAAAAACTCAGATCGCCGGCAAAAGTTACAGGGTCAACTTCACAAGCTATACAAAAGGTCCTTCCGGTAAATTCGACCAACTGATCCCCAGCAACGCTACTGTCGAATTCGATATGATTGATGCAAGCACCTATGACAACAATGCTACCACAGGTTTTGATGTAACTTGCCAGGAACCGCAACCAATCATACAGGGGGGGTTTGTGCATTTCAATGGACATGAAAAAGTAGAAGTTGACCCCACAAGTTACAATAACTATGACAAAACTATAGCATTGTATGATACGGCATTTCGTATTTGGATCTTGACCAAAAAAGATACTAACAGCTCTGAGCGGATCATTGTAAATCACCAATGCGAGTCCGCCACAGACAGCTCTTGTTTTGATGATCTTTACAGAGATGTATACCAAAATGCTGATGACAACACAACTCACTATTGTACAAGCGACTGTTCCGGAAGTTCTGGAAGCAGCTGCTACGAATGCCTAAGAAAATATTTTGCCCAGCCTATATGCTCTAGAGACAATTTCGCCATACGGCCGGAAGGATTCCGTGTGGCAGTCAACGATACAAACGAAGAGGATGCTCAAGCCCCAGCAAATCTCCTGTCTATAAATGATGATAGCAGTCCTGTAGGTGCTACAAAAGATGTGAATCTCTCTGCAGGATATCAATACCAGCTCAAAATAGAAGCCACACTATATGGTAATCATGGAGAATATAACAATCCAGACAAAAGAGTAAAAGCATATTATAATCATTTTGATGATAATCAGACCGTAAATCCTCTACCTGCTCATATTCGCACCAGAGGCAATGTAGCTTTACTGGACTTTAACGACAGCACAAAATGTGCTGACAAGAACAACGAAGCATATAAAATAGTCATGATCGATGGCAAGGTTCCGTCCAATACACCAACTTTTATCCACAAAAATGCCGGGCGGTACAGATTTTGGGTCACGGATGCCGACTGGACACGCGTAGATCAAGGTGACTATAAATACAAAACTGTCTTTGATCCTGCATGCGCTTCCCGTCCAAGCGCAATTGATGGTGCAAACAGTGTATGCTATGATTGTATCCCCGGTAGCATGACAACACAGGAGATCAATGGAAAAGTAGGATGTACAGTCAGCTCAAGCGTCTCATCCCAAGAGCCGACAGATTATGCTAATGACAACTATGTGGATCTAAACCTCAGCTATCACCCATATAGTTTCGGGCTCAGCGGAATCCAACTGCAATTCAACCCCCAGACAGCCAAAGGATATCTGTTTATGAATGACTTCAACAGTACATATTATGAAGATCCGGCCGTTCAATCCATAGATATGGGTGCTATATTCTCAGGGCCGGTCATTGCACTCGGTAAACAGGGAACAAAACTCTCCAACTATACCAAAAGCTGTGCATCAGAGGATGTATCTATCCAAGTTGCCACTGGTGATTTCAATGGAACAATGCAGGAATATCTGCAATATGGCAGCAGTGCTAATTCATATGCAGACATGGCCAGCAGTATAGACAATTCGCCGATAAGCTTGACGCTCCCCAGGGAAGCCTTTGATGATATCAATATCAGCGAGACAAACAGCAGCAACTCTACGGTATCAGGAGCAGGAACAGCCCAACTCATACTCTCCACAACCATACGCAAACCGCAAAGATCAGGTATCGGGAATGGGCATCATGGTCTCAATCCCGTCAAATTCCTATACAAGTCGATAAGTGCTACAGGAAACAACGATAGATCAAAAGCAGATACTGCTACGAGTCCTACACATCTGCATACGCCTACAGGAAATAATGACTTTAACAGATCAGTAATATTCCTTTACGGAAAAATAACCCCTAAAAATAGATTTTATGACAATGTACAGTCCGGCAGAGCTACCACACCATTATTTGTAGATGCGTATTGCAATAAAGGTTTGACCATATGTAGAGATGAATACAACCTGACCACTCTCAGCAAAGGTGAGAATGAGAACAGTTCGGTATGGTACTGGGTGGAGGATCGTTTCACATTCTCTGACGGAAGCAACGGAATAGGTGTTACAGACCTTGATAGTAATGTCATATCTGAGAGAAACGTACCTCATTACTTGAGTATTGGTAATGACAATCCTACGACTGCATCTATTCAAGATATGGGGTTTGACAGCAATGCCACTCGCAGCGATCTTGTAGTGTCTGTTGCACCCAATACCTATAGACCTACTATAGTCAAAGTGTGCTACTATCCTGTTCCCTGGTTAATATATGCTCCATGTGATCCCCACCATCCAAGTCGAGAAAAAGATTTCCACCGTGTCCGTTTCGTCGGCAAGTCGGCATGGGCAGGAGTTGGCTCGACAGGAAAGGTGGTCAATACCAAATCAAGCAACGAAGGCAAAACAAGGATGAATTGGTAATGAGACATGCTATTGCAATGATAGAACTGATATTTGCTGTTGTCATCATGGGCATAGTTCTAATGTCAGCTCCAATGCTAATCACGACCGCTACCAAAAGTGCGCAGACCGCTTTCCAGCAGGAATCCATAGCCATGACTGCTGCTCATGCAAATGCACTGATGTCCTATGCATGGGATGAGCAAAACACACAATCTCAGCTTGCAGGTCAGGTAAATGAGATTCTTCATACAGACAGTAGCAACCAGTATCTAAATGACCGCAATGCAAGCCACGGAATAAGAGACTATTCGCAAAATATAGCCGCAAGTACCAATTTTGGTCCGGGCGTTGACAGGGAATTAAACGGACAATTCGAGTCTGCATCCAACAAAGACGATATAGATGACTTTGACGGTACTGCTACTACTCTTCTTCTGCTGGAAAACAGCAGTGCCTCTGCCGGCGGATACATGGATACCCAAAATACTATCTCAACTGCGGTCACATACGGAAATGACAACGCCAATTACAGTGCCTGCTCTTCAAATAACGGCTGTGCATTCTCTCAGCCTTTCGCAAGCTCTACCCCGGCAGGAACATCCAATATCAAGCGTGTAACAGTGGATTTCTCTTCAATAGATACAGATACCCAAATCAAACTGAAATTTTTTATGTGCAATATCGGTGCCGCCAGTCCAGAAAAAAGGACATTTTGATGGACTGCAACAAGAACCAAAAAGCATTTACTCTGTTAGAGATTATTTTTGCTATTGTTGTGCTTGGAATAGTGGCATCGATAGGTTCTCAAATCATTGTACAGGCCTATGAGACATATGTCAGACAAAAAGCAGTTCACAATGCCAGTTTCAAAACAGAGCTGGCAGTCAACCAGATAGCAAACAGACTGGCATACCGTATCGACAGCAGTGTCGTAGCCCGCAAACCTGGGCAAACTGGCAGCATTATAGCTACTGATATCTACGAGCTCATAAATGTCCCTGATGGCGCCAAAAAAGATTTCAATATACTTGAATGGATAGGCTACGACAACGACGGATTCGTCGCCGGAGGCTGGAGTGGGTTTGTGGATCTCAACCAAAGCTCATATTTAATGGCCATTACTCCAGAATCGAACCTCTCAACGGAAAATACTTTTCTGTCCAATCTTAATCTTAACCAAAACAGTCCAGCCATCATGTTTATGGGCGCATCAGGTATATATCGTACTGATTCCAATGCCACTTACGGACCTGCGTGTATGTATGCCAGTGGCAACAACGCCTGCATGTTCCCAGTGTCTCTTAGCGGCACAGGCATGTTGTTTCAAGGTGGAGACAGGTCCAATGGAAATATGCAATATACCGAGTTCTACCAGTTGGCCGCTACAGCTTATTCAATAGTACCGACCAATCCGCGGCAAATAAACGGAACCGATGTGTGGGATCTTGAGCTGCATACCAACTATCAACCTTGGAGCGGAGGTAATTACACTACAGCCGGCACCATCAGGCTCCTTGTCAAGAATGTGAGTGTATTTCGCTTTTCTCAGGAGCCAAACAGTGCAAGGATCAAGATATGTACACTCGAACAAACAGATCTGAATGAGACCATATCCATATGCAAGGAAAAGGCGGTGATAAGATGATAGAGATGTCAAATCCTAAAAACAATATGAGGCCGGCCTTTTCGATGATCACAGCGATCTTTGTGATCGTGGTCATGGCGTCCATAGGAGCTTTTATCCTCAATCTATCCGGAAAAATGGTACAGGAGACAAGTGCACAGTATCGCCATGAGCAGGCAATACTTTATGCCAAAAGCTATACGGAATTTGCTATCATGGCGGCCACTGCCAAGTCTTGCGTCAAGAAGATATCTGCCAACGTTGATGGAGATCAGAACCAAGTCAAACAAGGACAAGGATATCGCGTAGAAGTATTTGTGCACTACATAGGAGGCTGCGATGCCAATACATCTACATTGACATATCCAAATTCCAGGGCAAATGTATTGAGAGTGGATACGTATGTCCGATATCGAGACCCGGATGATCCAAGGTCCCTATCATCTATACCATGGTCTTCTAATCACGGTATCACTTACCATAGGCGTACCATTCAACGTCTTTGATGCATTTTGTTTACCCTCCATTGACCATATTTCTGATATAATTTATTTATCATTAAGGTAACAAACCTTGATGGTGATTTTTAGAAAAAGGATTCATTATGAATAGAAGTATCACAGGAAGACATTTTGAGCTTACAGAGCCGATAAAGAACTACATAGAAGCATCGCTGGATAGTCTTGAGAAGTACAATCTCGATATCATATCAGCCAATGTCGTCATCTCCGGAGATACCAAAAACGGCAAGAAGGGTTTCAGTACCGAATATGTCGTCAACCTCAAGGACAAAAACACAGTAGTCATAACCCAAAAAGACAAAGATGTATATGCAGCCATAGACCTGGCAACCGACAGGCTCAAAAAATCACTCAGAAGATACGCCGACAAGATAAAAGATCATCAAGTAGTAAGCCTCAAAGAGCTTGGCAGTGAAGCAGAAGCGGTACTTGAGCAGCTGGACTATGAAGAAGAAACAGAGCCGGAGATAGTGCCTATGGACCTTGATCTCCACAAACCGATGGATTTCGATGAAGTGATAGAACTGCTCAAAGCTGACAAAAAAAGGCAGTTTTATGTATTTAACGACAACGAAGGGAGAATGAGGGTCATGTACAAGCGGGCCGATGGGAAGTTTGGACTCTATTAATCCCACAATCCACATATTGTGTATAGGGATGGCTCCATATCCGCCCTCTCCATCCCGCCTATTGCGGGCAGATACGGGATCTGCCCCTACGGCGATAACATTCTCTTTTTTGCCTGCGCGATGATCTCCTCATCCTCTGCCATGTCAAGCCATCTAAATTTCTGCCCGCTTTGGATCGTTCCATCAAGTATATCTCCACTGTCGCGATACTGCAGATCGAGTCGTGCGATCTCAAATCCATTGGTAGTCTGAGCGAATTTTTGCAGGCGCTCTGAACCCTGAACATTATTGGTAAACAAAAAGCACCTGCTCTCCTGCCCATGCCGCCCCACTCTGCCTCTAAGCTGATGCAGGGTCGCCAGTCCCAACCGCTCGGCTCCTACTATCACGACAGTAGTGAGCCTGGGCAGAGAGATGCCAACCTCGACAACCGTGGTTGCCAGCAAGATATCGCCCTCTTCTCTAAACTTCAGGAGTACCTCTTCTTTGTCTTTGTCTTTGCCGTGTGTGACAAATACCCGCTCAAATCTCTCCTCCCAAAAGCCTCTAGCCTCATCAAGCGATTGGTACGGTATCTCGCTACTCTCTTCGACCAGAGGATAGACTATGAGTACCTGCTCGTTCCGCTCTACCGTACTTTGTATATGCTTCAGCAAATTGGCAAAGTCGCTTCTGCCGATCACTTCGGTGGTGATCTTTTTCTCAAACGGCATGCTCTCTATTAGACTCACATCCAGCAGCTCGCTCTCCATCATCGCCTGAGTACGGGGGATAGGAGTGGCTGAGAATTGTAGATAGTGGGGTTTGACAAAGAGAGTAGATGCTTTATTGTCTTTATCGCTCCTAACTCCCAACTCATCACTCCCAATTCCCAACTGCTCGAGCATCTGCCTCTGCCTCGTACCAAATCTATGCTGCTCGTCCACCATCACCAAAGGCGCAGAGGGTAGATCATCTAGATATAGTAATGCATGAGTGCCTATGATGAAATCCGCATCCTTGTAATCCCCATCGCTTTTACCCTGCATCACAAGAGCCATTTTGACCGATGAGGGGAGATATTTTTGGGCTTCTTCATACAACTGAATTGCCAGCAGTGATGTGGGCGCCATCAAAATACTCTTGTGAGGCAACGCCATCATCGCAGCAGCGAGTATTACTATGGTCTTGCCCGAACCCACATCGCCTACTATCATTCTTTTGGCAGCTTTATCGGTATGGGCCAAGTCAGATCTGATCTCTTCTATCACCTTCTTTTGATCATCTGTCAAGCTAAAAGGCAAAGATAAGACAAACTCAGATATATCGCCATCCAAAGCCGCCATAGCCGGATACTCGATCCGCTTGCTTCTGAGCTTTTTGAGATGGTTGTACGCCTCGATAAATTTGAGTGCCTGTATAAACTCAGGTTTGTACGCTCCATCTATATATATCTCCTCGATACTTTTGGGGAAATGGATGCGCAACAGTATCGCCACTTCATAAGAATCAAGCCCCTCATTGTAGAGATTTTGCTCCGTGATATAGGCCTCTATCAGTGTTCTGATCTCGTCTTCTTTGATGGAGGTTTTGTATCTCGGAGTTACTCGACCCACCTGTTTGATAGATCTAGGCTGCGGTATCTGGAGATACCCTCTATACTCTTCCAGCCTGCCTTGGATATAGTGGGTAGAGCCTACTGCAAAAAGCTTGTGATGGTATGGAGTGGTACGAAAAAATATCGAAGATGCCTTGCGTCCAAACCCGGGCAGATCAAATGTCACCCTAAGCTTGCCTCCTGCCACCTGGACATCAACAACCCTTGCTTCAAGCGTATGTATTTTGCCTATCTCAAGTGAGTTCGAAAGAGTTGTGTCGCTATATGATGATGGGATGATCAAAGCCAGATCAAGCAGTGTCTTTATTTTGAGTTTTTTAAAAAGTTTTTTGGCTTCTTCGGTTTGCATGAGAAATTATAGCGCACGATCGAGTAATTAGAGAAAAATATGTCAAATTGTCATAATTTTTACTTTTTACTTCTCGTTGGTGATAATACTAAACGACAGATGTCTGATCTCATCATGCTTTTTAATAAACTCATTAATCTCATCAAGCTTGACCGACTCAATCTTTTTGAGCTCTTCTGCGCTGCTGCCAAGGGGCTTGTGAGCGTAGTATTCATTGAATGCCCTTGAGAGTCTTTGAGAGAGGGTCTCGGTGCGGAGAGGCTCACTGCCAAGGATAAACATCTGGGCACCTTCCAGCTCTTTTTGGGTGATGCCTCGGGTCACAAACTCATCGATAGTCTCTTTGACTACCTTGACAGCCTCCTCTTCGCTCTCAAGCTTGGTCTGCAAATGCCCGGTGAAATAACTGGCTGAGCGATTCAGAGCAAACCTTCCATAAGCTGAGTATGCAAGTCCTCTCTTAACCCTGATCTCATCCATCAGCCTACTGCCAAACCCGCTGCTTCCCAGCACAAAAGCTGCGGTCTTGGACAGATATGTTTGCTCCGAATCATACGGCATATCAAAAGGCGCGCCAAAATACACATAAGCCTGCTCACTCTGAGCACTCTTGCGCTCGATGCGTGGCTGTGATGAGGCCTCGAAATACCCTATGGGCACTACGGAGTTTTGCTTAAGCGGAAAAAGAGCTTTTTGGATATACGCTTCAGTTTCTTTCCACTCTATATCTCCCCCTATGACTACTGTGAGATTGCTTAAGCCCAGATGTGTGGTAATGTGGTAGCTTAGATCCTCATAATCCATCTTGGAGATGCTATCTATCGTGCCATCGACCGGATCAGCCATGGGCGTGCCCTCGAACAATACCTTGTTTAGCCCGATGGCTGCCTGATAGTCAAAGTCGCTAATTTTGTGTGTGAGTTTGCCGATGATGATGTTTTTGACATTCTCAAACGCTTCATAGGAGTAATTGGGATCAGACAGCAGCTGAGAGAGCATTTGTACGCCATCTTCGAATACTTCAGCAAGAGAGCTAAGCTCCACTACCAAAGTCTCTCTGCCTGCATGGGCACTAAGCGAGATGGCTTTGGATTCGAGCCTCCTTGCAAATTCCACGGCACCATCCTTACGAGTTCCCTCGCCAAGGAGCCTTGCCGACATCCTCGCTTGACCTGGACTTTGATCACTCAATGCTCCGCTATCTTCAAATACCAACTGCATCGAAACAATAGGCAGATAATTATCGCGCTCAAATATCACCGGAATCTCCACACCGTGTACCAATACCGATCTAAGCTCTGCTGACATTTTTTTCCTTTTTTGTAGCCCTAATAGTATCGCTCAAGAATCTCATAGGCTGTATTTCTCTTGGCAGGTTTTTCACCTATATCGGATATAAGTCGGATCATCTCCCCCTGATTCATCCTGTTGTGGGCTCCGGCTGCTGAGACTACGTTTTCTTCCATCATAGTACTACCCAGATCATTCGCCCCCCACAGCAAAGCCATCTGCCCTATATAACTGCCCTGTGTGACCCAGGAGCTCTGGATATTGGGGATGTTGTCAAGGAAAAGTCGTGCGACTGCAACCAGACGCAGATAATAGTTGGAGCTTGTTTTGGTCAGGGTCGGAAGCTCTCGCTTGAGCTCAGTGTTATCACTCTGGTAGCTCCACATGATAAACGCCCGAAATCCTCCCGTCTCATCTTGAAGTCTGCGGATATGATCGAAGTGCTCCACTATCTCACGGGTAGTCTCTACAGTACCGTACATCATAGTAGCGGTAGATTTCATACCTATCTTGTGTGCCTCGCGATGCACCTCAAGCCATTTGGCGACATCAAGCTTCTTGGGTGCGATGATATCCCGTACCCTGTCACTGAGTATCTCTGCGCCAGCTCCAGGTATGGAGCTAAGCCCCTTGGCCTGAAGCCTGGAGAGCACCTGGGCTACACCAAGCCCGGATCTGCGGGCGATATAGTCTATCTCTATAGCGGAAAAACCGTGTATAGTTATCTGGGGATACTTCCGATGGATATGCTCGATTAGATCCTCGTACCACTCTATCTCAAGCTTGGGATGTACCCCGCCCTGGAACAATATCTGAGTGCCTCCTATGGCTACCAGCTCATCGATCTTGGCATCAATTTCTTCAAAACTTAGTATATACGCATCTTCCTTTTTCTCATGGGTATAAAAAGCGCAGAATTTACAGTCCACCCAGCAGATATTGGTATAGTTGATATTGCGATCGACTACAAATGTAGTGATACCTTCTGGATGTAGTTCTCGTTTGCGTGCATACGCCATCCGTCCCAGCTCTTTGAGGTCGGCATGCTCAATGAGATCAACCGCTTCGTCTATACTCAAGCGGCTACTTGCCGATTGCATCCAGTACTCCATTGATAAACTGCGGGGATTTCTCATCTGCCAGCTCTTTGGCAAGCTCCACCGCTTCGTTGATGATCACTGGGCGATCGGTTCCTTCTATGAGTATCTCATACGCTCCGAGTCTCAGGATCGCCTTTTCTACTTTGCCGATACTTTGCATATCCCATTCTTTGAGATGTTTGGTAATCTCTTGATCAAGCCTGTCTAAATATTCGATCGTACCCGTAAAAATACGGTGCGAAAACTCTCTTTGCCTGTTGCGGATCTTCCCTTCTTCGAGGATATCATCGCTAAAATCAGCTATATCGGTATTGCCCAAGTCATATGCATAAAGCAACCCTATGACCGCTGTGCGCGCTTGGTGCCGTGTCGCCATCAGCCTATCTCATCATAAAGATTCATCAGCTCTATCAGACTGTTCATGGCCTCGGCACCCTTGTTGCCCGCCTTGGTACCTGCTCTCTCAATAGCCTGTTCGATACTCTCTACGGTAAGTACGCCAAATGATACAGGTTTACCATGCTTGAGCGTAACATTTGCCACCCCTTTGGTCGCCTCGGCAGAAACATAATCAAAATGTGGCGTAGCGCCCCTGATCACAGCCCCCAGACAACACACCGCATCGTATTTTCCCGATGCCAAGGCCTTATCCAGCGCAAACGGTATCTCAAACGCTCCGGGCACAAGGATCAGATCGAGATCCTTCTCATCCCCTCCATGACGTACATATGCATCTTTCGCCCCCTCTACCAGCCTGTCGGTGATGAAGTGATTGAACCTTGCGTTGATGATCGCTATTTTCTTTTTCTTGACAACTTTCAAATTCCCTTCGATTGTTTTCATTTATACTCCTGTATTATTTAATTGGTATGGCTTTGACTACACCGACTATCTTGAGTGTTTTTATAGCCATTTTATATGGATTTTTATCTTTGTCAAGCAATGCTGTGACACTACCTTTGGAACCTTTGAATATCTTTTTGGAGATACCCATTTGTATCAAAGTATCTCCGGCCTTACCGCCCCATTCTTTGAGCCTGATGGGGTCGTTAGATATATACACCGGTACCTTTCCGCCATTATTTTCCGCTGCTGCTGTGATCACTGTCAGCCTCTTGCCGCTTGTTTTGGGTTGTCTATATAGAGCATTGTGGAAAATCGTCAAAAAATCGTTGTGGCCGAAATATTTCATTGTATCAGTTGCATGATCAACCTTTTTGCCGTTTTCCCACAGATCAAAATACCTGACTATCTTTTTATGTTTGTAGTCAAATTTGTATTCGATTATGCTGTGTAACTTGGAGGTTTCCTTCTCCACCACAAACGACTTGGAATAATATTTTCCGCCTTTAACAAAACCGCGAGATATATAGTGCTCGACCCGCTTGCCTCTAAGCAAATTTATCAATCCCTCAGATTCTACGCGCAGCTTTATGGTATAATGACCATTCTTTTCGCTACTTGTTGCCGTAGCGGTAGCAAATTGCCCCAGCAAGGAGGAGTGCAGGCCAAATCTCCCACTCTCTTGGCATCCGGACAATAAAAAAATAGCCGCAAATATAAAAATACGCAAAATCATGGATGGAGTATAACATCTTTTAGGGTAAAATATACTAATTTTTTGGAGCAAAGCAAAGCATGGCCGACAAAAACACGACAGTTCAAGCTATAGATCATGTTGTCAAAAAAAGTACTGAAGTGATCGAAAATATCAACATCGATCTCTTTCACTCCATACAACCTTGGCTAAACAAACTCTATACCGGCAAATACAGCGAATATTTTTCCATCAATATCTTTGGTACGCCGCTGGCAAATTTCATAGCCGGCCTTATAGTGCTGTTTGTTTTTTATTTACTCCAGAGGATACTTCCTCCTTTTTTCAATAGACTGCTTCATAGACTCGCTCAAAAAACCAGAACAAAAATAGATGACTTGATAATAGACGAGCTTCGCAATCCTTTTAGGTTTTTGATCATCATGATAGGTTTGAGGATATTTTTTCAGGTCATTCTCAAGGAAGTGGGCTTCATACAGCACCTTCTTTCAGCGGGCATGATCGTATTTGTTTTCTGGGTATTTTATGCAGTAGTGCCGGCTTTTAGGGAAACTCTGTATTACTATAGCAAGGGAAACGAACATCTCTCCTTTGAGTTGGCTGATTTTCTTGTCAAGGTTATCCGATTTTTGATCATTTTCCTCGGTCTTGTTGCATTGCTGTACAGCTTTGGCGTCAATGTCACCGGCTTTTTTGCTTCACTTGGTATTGGCGGCCTGGCGCTTGCTCTGGCTGCCAAAGATACGGCTGCTAATATGTTTGGTTCTATCGCTATACTGTTGGACAAATCTGTCAAGGTAGGTGACTGGGTGCTCGTCGATGGTATAGAAGGCGTGGTGGAGGATGTAGGTATGCGTACCACCAAGATCAGGACATTCGAAAAATCCCTCGTCGCTATACCCAACTCCACAGTTGCTACAAGTCCTATAGAAAACTATTCCCGCAGAGGTATCAGGCGGATCAAAATGACCATAGGGCTCACATACGGCACCACCAAAGATCAGATAAAAGCAGTCGTCAACGATCTAAGAGAATCGATTGCTTCACATCCGGATGTGGCGCAAAATCAGACTCAGATAGTACATTTCCGCGACTTTAACGCCAGCGATCTAGGTATCTTGATATATTGCTATGTGCGTACTACCGACTGGAAAAGCTATCTCGATATCAGACAGGATATCAATCTGACAATCATGGAAGTGGTGCAAAGGCACGGCACCAGTTTTGCTTTCCCGTCTCAAAGCATATATATCGAGCAGTGGCCAACAGAGGGCGCCTCCACATCACCTGCCCAAACAAACAAAAACCGGCATAAGTCCATCAAATCCGCACCCGACAGACATAATCGCACAAATAATCATATAGATGAGTTTGATGGCGGAGAATAAGAAATGAAAAAAGTAGCTATACTCGGCCGCCCCAATGTGGGCAAAAGCTCCCTATTTAACCGTCTGGCAAGACAAAGAGACGCCATCACATCCGATATGAGCGGTACTACCCGTGATGTCAAGAAGCGCATCGTGACCATCAGCGAAAACAGAGACTTCGAAGTGCTCGATACAGGGGGTATAGACTACACAAGTGCACTCTTCTCCAAGGTGGGCGATATGGCCATGAGGGCAGCAGATGAGGCTGATGTGATACTCTATATGGTCGATGGCAAGAGGCTCCCTGATGATGAGGACAAGAAACTTTTCTACAGACTCCAGAAGCTCGGCAAACCCATAGCGCTTATAGTAAATAAGATCGATAACGACAAAGAAGAACAAACAAGGTTCTGGGAATTTGTAGAGTTTGGAGCAGAAAATATCTTCCCCATATCTGTCAGCCACAACCGCAAACTGACACCTTTTTACAAATGGCTTGAACAGTACATACCCCCCAAAGAAGAGACGGTAGATCCTCAGGTTATCGAAGATGATGATTTTTCAATCGAACAATACCTCGAAGCACAAGAGAAGCCCGAAGAAGAAGATCGGGATATCAGAGTCGCTATCATAGGTCGTGTCAACACCGGCAAAAGCTCACTGCTCAATGCCTTGCTTGGAAAAGAGCGCTCAGTAGTTAGCGATGTAGCGGGTACTACGATAGACCCTATAGACGAGACTATCACACATGATGGCTACTCCATCACTTTTGTCGATACCGCGGGTATCCGCCGCAGAGGCAAGATAACAGGTATAGAAAAATATGCCCTTAGCCGCACTGAATCGATGCTCGAAAAAGCCGATATAGCTTTGGTAATGATCGATGCAAGCCAAGGGATTACGGAGTTGGATGAGAGAATAGCCGGAATTACCGAGAAGTTCAAGCTCGGCACCATTATCATACTCAACAAATGGGATATCAGGGGTGAACGAACATACCAAGAGGCAATTCAGGAGGTCAGAGATGAGCTCAAATTCCTCAGCTTCGCCCCCATAATCACGATCTCAGCCAAAACAGGCCAGAGGGTGCACCGCATACTTGATGAGATAGTCGGTATCTATCGTAGATACTCGCAGCGCATCCCCACCAGCAAACTAAACGAAGTGCTCCAGCATGCCATGCGCCGCCACCATGTCCCCAGCCATAACGGTGCAGTTGTCAAGATCAAATTCGCCACCCAATACGAGACCAAACCGCCCAAAATAGCTCTTATAGTCAACAAGCCCAATTTCCTGCATTTCAGCTACAAACGATACCTTGCCAACTCTTTTAGAGAAGCATTCGACTTCGAAGGTGTTCCACTCGATATAGTAGCTCGCAAGCGGGGCGAACGGGTTGAAGAAGAGGAGTAGTTGGCGTATTGGTGTATTGGCAGCTTGCCCGAGTGTAATTTGTGTTTGTTCAATCGCAAATAAATTTGCGGCTTCAAATTATAAAAGCATTTCAAAGCAATGCATACCAAACTGCTAACTACTATCTGCTATCTGCTCACTCATTCCTCATTCCTCATTACTCATTCCTATTTCATAAGCCCCTCCACCTGAGAAAGCCTGGAGATTCTCTCTTCTCTAAATTTACACTCATCATATCCTGCATCCCATCCGTTTTTGTATTCAGAATTATTGAGATACAGCATAGTATCTTTGGTGGCATTGAGCTCAGTGTTGCCCGCTGCTGAGCGTCCGCTGACACATCCGTCACCATATCCTTTAGCATATGGTGCACTCTTGGCATTTTGGATCATGATCTGCTCGCCCTGCGGACCACAGCCTGCCAATACAAAAGAATACATTAGAAACAAAACTATCTTTTCCCTAAAAGTTGTTTGCATCAAATCTCTCTATTTTTTTGACAATTATATCCTACAAATATTACCAGATGGTACGCACTCGCTCACGATCTACTTAAATTTGTCTGTTTTAACAAATTTTTCCTCAGAGTTTTGATTGTACCAAATTATCCCAAGCAACATATTTTAGATCCAGCCATTTGGCACTAACCCACATTTGGATATAATCCCAACCAAATATACTCACAGGAATACTCATGGGACTTGGAATCGGACTTGTAGGCTTGCCAAATGTCGGCAAATCGACCACTTTCAACGCACTTACCAAAGCTCAAAACGCTGAGAGTGCCAATTATCCATTTTGTACTATAGAGCCGAACAAAGCAGTGGTGCCTGTACCAGACCATCGGCTCGAGGAGCTTGCCAAGATAGTAAACCCTGAGAGGATACAATACTCCACTCTAGACTTTGTCGATATAGCCGGACTGGTCAAGGGTGCCAGCAAAGGCGAAGGACTGGGCAACAAATTTCTCTCCAATATCAGAGAGACTGAAGTGATACTCCAGATTGTAAGATGCTTTGAGGATGAAAATATCACCCATGTCGAAGGATCGATAGATCCTGTGCGCGATATAGAGATCATCGAAACTGAGCTGCTGCTATCTGATATGGAGGCTCTGGAGAAAAAGATCCAGGCTCTTACCCGCAAGGCCAAAGGGAACGATCGAGACGCCAAAGCCCAATTGGAGATATCGCAGGCACTCCTTGAGCATGTCGAAGGAGAAAATCCGGTATCTACATTCCCAGATCAAGACAATGAGGCGTTCAAGCAGCTCGTACGGGATATGCGCTTCCTGACTGCCAAAGAGATCATGTATGGGGCAAATGTGGATGAGGATGGGCTATCTGAGGACAGTGAATATGTCAAGGCTCTCAAAGAGTATGCTGCCAAGCATAACCGAGAAGTGATCAAACTATGCGCCAAGATCGAAGAGGAGATGGTGGAGTTCGACGAAGAGGAAAAGGCTGAGATGCTTAAATCTCTTGGAGTCGAGGAGTCGGGACTTGATCAGATCATCCGCAAAGGGTTTGCAAAACTGGGCCTGATGAGCTATTTTACCGCCGGCGTCAAAGAAGTACGAGCCTGGACTATCCGCCAGGGCACCACAGCACCCAAGGCCGCGGCAGTGATCCATAATGATTTTGAGAAGGGCTTTATCCGAGCCGAAGTGATCAGCTATGAGGATTTTGTAGCCTATGGAGGCGAGGCTGGAGCCAAAGAGGCCGGCAAAATGAGGCTTGAAGGTAAAGAATACATCGTCCAGGACGGCGATGTGATGCACTTCAGATTCAATGTCTAAGGGATAATATATGAAAAAAGTTGTTTTGTTTGCAATATTTGTGTTGGGAGTTTTTGTTGCCGCTGGTTGCAGCTCCAAGGGAGGCAGCACTTTTGTTAAACAAATAAAATCGGATTACAATATCACTGCTACAGCCGACAAATTTGCTACTGCCCTGGCCCCTAAAGAGTATAAGCGGGTACAGGATCTTGATCTGACGACTATAGCCAAAAAGAAAAAGATGTACCTCAAGCCAACTATCAGCTATGCACTCTCCAACCCCATTATAGACAGCAAACTGCTTGAGTGCAATCCGTCTCTTGGTATCGATCTGCCTATCAGGATCACCGTATCAAGAGATCTAAGCGGTCAAGTCACCCTCTATTACACATCGCCCGAGTATCTCTCATCCAAGCACAATATCAAGGACAAAAACTGCCTTGGGCTTATCAAGATAATGGCAAGGGATCTCGATGAGGCTACCGATGCGATCCTCAAATCAAAAAAGGCGAAGTAACCCAGATAAGCACTGCATACCTGCCTCCTTTTGCCACCGATACTAACAGTAAAAATTTCCAAAACGGATACCTCAAGACCCCTGCGGCAAAAGTAAAAAGATCCCCCGCAACCGGCATCCAGGAAAACAATAACACCAAAGGTCCGAATCGGTCGAAATGCTTTTTGGGCTTTTGAAGTGACCCCGGATTGATGAGCTTTCGACTCTCCAGCAACTCTTCTCCCCCAAGTCCCAGCCAGTAGTTAACTGCTGCTCCCATAGTATTGCCGACCGTGGCTACAATAAATATCCACAATGGCGAATATCCGTGCAATATATCATACACCAGCAACGCCTCACTCCCAAACGGAATGAGCGTAGCAGAAACAAATGCAGAAACAAAAAGAGTCAGATATATCATCACATAAATGCCAGTAGTGCGGCCGTCACTGCCACATTGAGCGACTCTACTCCTCGATTCATCTTTATAGATATAGAATCATTACAAACAGATAATATCTCTGCACTGATCCCCTCCGATTCATTGCCCAGGACAAAAACAGACTTCTGCATCTCCATAACCTGACGATAATCCTTAGAGGCATCGGCTTGGAGGGCGAAAATCTTCGCACTGTTTTTGGAGAAGCCTTCAAGACTTTTTTTCAGGTTTGGTGTTTTTATGATCGGCAATTTAAATATGGTACCCACACTGGCCTGAATGACCAGTGGATTGATCTGAGCATTTCCCTTTGTAGGCAACAATAGCGCATCGATCTTGCCGGCGGCACATGAGCGGATGATCATGCCTAGATTTTGGGGATTGGTCACTCCGTCAAGAGCTATGATGCGGTAGTTCTCAAGGTCAAAAATATCATCTGCGGAGATAAAGTTATCCATCATGATATCCAGAGCCACACCTTGATCCTGGCGGGCATTTTTGGATATGCGGGATAGTGATGCCTTGTCGTGATATACTATCTCGATTTCTCGGCTTATGGCGATAGAGACCATGCGATCGAGCTCTTTGGATGGCTTGTTGGACCTGGAAATGTGCAACCTAAAAATCTCGAGCTCTTCATCCTCCAAGGCCTCCATCACAGTATGTCTGCCATAAATGGTTAGAATACGATCAAAAAAGGCTTTTTTCTCAAGATAGGATTTGGAGTCTATCAATTTTTCCCCTCTAATTCCATCCTACCCTTTCCACACCAAAGAAGGTTTGCCGTTTTCATCAAACTCCACTGCAGGCATACCCATGATATTGTATCCGCCGTCTACATGGTGTATCTCACCTGTAACCCCTCGGGCCAAATCGCTCAGCAGGTACATCCCCGAATTGCCCACATCCTGGATAGTGACATTGCGTTTGGCTGGGGCGTTGGCCTCATTCCATTTGAGGATAAACGAAAAATCCCCTATCCCCGCAGCTGCAAGTGTTTTGATAGGACCCGCACTAATGGCATTGACCCTGATGCCGTCTTTGCCCACATCTTCAGCCAGATACTTGACTGTCATATCGAGAGTTGCCTTGGCTATCCCCATAAGGTTGTAGTTGGGTATATATTTCTCTCCGCCATAATAGCTGAGGGTTAATACAGAAGAATTGTCACTCATTATGGGTTTTAGCTCCCGTACTAGCTCAATAAGTGAATATACCGATATCTCCATAGCGATATTGAACGCATCTTTGGGTATATCACTAAATCTGCCTGAAAGTCCCTCTTTGGGTGCGAATGCAATAGAGTGAACGATGAAGTCTATCTCGCCAAAATCCCTCTTGAGAGAGTCTCTAAGAGCTGTGATCTCCTTGGGCTTACTCACATCACACGGATAAAGTCTCCCTTCACACCCAAGATCCTCGGCTATTGGAGCAAGTTTGGATTCGAAACGCTCATTAAGGAATGTGATAGCCATCTTAGCGCCCTGCTCTCTGCATGCCTCTGCTATACCATACGCGATAGAGCGCTTGTTGGCGATGCCAAGTACTACTCCTTTTTTCCCTTGCATTAACATATCTATCTCCTTGAAAATAATTATGACATTTTACCCAAATATGGTAGAATCAACAAAAAACGGATGCAAAATGGACGAGATCCTTATCATAAGTACAGGCGGGACATTCAATAAAATTTACAACCCTATCAGTGGTGAACTTGAAATAGACGCCGGCACAAAAGCTTTGAAACAAATAGCCGACAAATGGCTGTGTGAGTTTGAGACAAAGATCATCATAGGAAAAGATTCTCTTGATATGAACGAGTCAGACAGAGAAATACTGCTGCAAACCATTCAAGAAGCACGCCATCAAAAGATCATTGTCATCCACGGCACAGACACTATGGATCTAAGCGCTAGGCATGTTGCCAGATCCAATCCGGACAAAACAGTCATCTTCACCGGCGCCATGGTGCCCTTCTCCATCGATCCGGTAGAAGCTGCTGCAAATCTCGCATCGGCTATAGGTTTTGCGACTTCGAACGACCAAAACGGAGTCTATATAGCTATGAACGGGGTTGTGGGGAGATACAATGAAGTAGCAAAAGACAGAGTCAAAGGAAAATTCATAACAAAAGATCAGCTATACCACAAATAAAAGCTTTTAAAAAAGCACACCAAAACTTCTCACCGGTGCCTGAGCTTGTCAAAAGGCTCACTCTTTACTCTTGGCTGTCTCGTTGTTCTCTTCGCTCTTTTTTGGAAAATCCTTGAAATATCCGTTTTTGTACATCCACTTATAAATATCCGCCACTATCGGTCCGGCTGTAGTGCCCCCATGCTCGCCATGCTCCACAAGTACGGTTACGACATATTCGGGCTTCTTAAAAGGCGCGTAGGTAGTCATCCATGCATGTGATTTGCGAAAATACTCAAGTTCAGACTCTTTGGCCCGCTTTTTGACATCCTGAGGTATAGATACCACTTGCGCGGTACCTGTTTTGCCGGCTATCGCAAAGGGCAGTCCGGTAGATTTGACACTCAATGCTTTGTATGCCGTTCCTTTGCCCGAATTACATACCTCAAACATCCCTTGACGTATCTGCTGCATATGCCAAGGATCAAAAGATATCCTTTTGGATTCAAGCTTTACATCTTTGCCGTTAAGTTTTTTGGCTAAGGTGGGCCTGACTAATTGACCGGTAGCAAGAAAAGCGGTATATCTGGCCACCTGCAAAGGAGTGATATTATCATACCCCTGTCCGATGGCGGCTATGGCTGTTTCGCCCTTGTACCACGGCTGGTGATAGCGCTTCATTTTCCATTTTTTGTCCGGAATAATGCCGTTGTATTCACGCGGCAAGTCTATGCCTGTCTTGATCCCCAGTCCAATCTGATGGAGCGTCTTGGATATCCTGTCTATACCTATTTTTAGGCCTTTTTCGTAGTAGAAAACATCGCAACTCTCTCTGATAGATTTGATAGTATCCACATCACCGTGACCCCATTTGGACCAACATCTGAATTTGTGCTTGCTTTTGTCTATCTGTATAAAACCCTTGCAAAATTCATGCTCGTCCAAAACCGTACTTGCGTTAATATCTGGTGATTTGACTTTCGATGCAGCCAGAGCAACACCCATTTTGATGACCGAACCGGGAGGATATACCGCATGGATCAGTTTGTTGGTAAACGGGTGTCCCAGGTTGGCCTGGAGAGCTCTCCAGTCTTTGTGACTTATGCCTGTTACGAACAGGTTTGGATTGTAGCTAGGATTGCTTACTGCTGCGATCACTTCCCCTGTGGTTTTCATCACTATAGCAACTGCCGCAAGACCATGGAGATGACTGTATATATATTTTTGGAGATCCATATCAAGATAGATCTGGAGGTTTCTGTTGCTGACAGGATCCTTTTTTTCCAATAGCTCAAGGGCTTGGTTGCGGGCATTCACCTTACTGAGTACATACCCAAGCTCCCCTTCAAGATATTTGTTATAGTACCTTTCAAGCCCGCTTTTTCCTATCCTGCCTACGACAGAGGCTACCTTGTCGGATTTGTTCTCTTTGGCATTTGAGCGCCCGATATAGCCGACGATATGTGCCGCGTACGGTCCTTGCGGATAGTATCTTCTGGTTTCGGCAGCTATATGTATCCTTGGATCCTCGGCAAGATTGGCATAAGTGCGTATCACTTTGTCGTAAGATATGAAGTCTATTACTTTGATATATTTATGATTGTATGGTGAGCTGTGTTTTTTGTACACTTTTCTCATTACGCTTGCATTTATATCAGGAAAATAGCTCTGGATCTTAGAGATCACTTCATCAAGTGCATCTTTTTTCCTTTGCAGATGAGGAGCGATCGACAATGAGAAGCCTATCTTGTTGATAGCCAGAAAGTTCCCTTTATTGTCAAGTATCTCGCCCCTTACAGGCTTGATATAGGTTTTACGCTCAACATTCTCTTTGGCAAGGCGCTCATAATAAAAATTTGACTTGATACTGATCTGATAGAGCCTGAATATCAGCAGACCCCAGACAACAACAAATATTCCCATAATGATCTTGTATCTCATCAAAGCACCGCCATCACAATATCGCCTATCAAAGAATACCAAAGCAGCTTGTCTATCACTATACTGTGTGTATCCATCAGAAGATCATACCCCAACAACGATGCCAGATAAAATACATCTATCAGTACCACACTTATAACCACTACACAGATTTTGCATCTTTTCAGATACATAACCTTGCTGTAAAGTACCAAATAATACAGCAAAATAGCAAAAAGACTCAAAAGCAAAGGCAACGATAGATTGATCTCCAGATTAACCAGATATATGATCGGTATCAATATATACTTGTATCCTTTTCCCTCTATGCCTCGTATGATCAGCAATCCGGCAAATCCGATAAAAAGCGGCAAAAATACATATATAGAAATAAACATAGGGTATAGTATGACAAATAGAATTATCAGCGACCAAGATAGTATTTTCCATATGGAACGAGGCTTTTTCACGTACTATTGACCTTTTTCTATCGTATATATCAAGGAGACTTCGTTACAGATCGGAAAATGGATGCATTTGATACAATCAGCCCATATCTTGTGTTCAGGGATGCTTTCTTTGTCTATCTCTTTGAAGCCAAGTTTAGAGAAAAATTCCGGCACATATGTAAGGGCCAACACCTCATCAACCCCAAGCTTTTTAGCCTCTTTAAGAGCAAACTCCACCATTTTTTTTCCAACCGACTGCCCCCTGAAGTCTTTGTCAACTATCAGGCTGCGTATCTCTGCAAGTCTTGGAGAATGTATATGCAAAGCAGTGTATCCTATCAGGTACCCCTCTTTTTTGGCCAATACATAGCTGCGGATATTGGTAGCTATCTCATCATCACTACGATCAAGTATCACGCCGCTTTCTACCTCCTGGGCTACAAGCTTTTGCATATTGGGTATATCGCTTAGTATCGGTTTGGCAAGCTCTATCATCTCTCTTCTCCTATGGGCCCAAATATAGTCTCAAAGATCTCTTTGTGCACTCTCTCAATACCGCTTTTTTTGAAGTTGGATATCGCGATGGCATCCGGAAACTCTCGCTTGAGTGCTGCTCTCTCTTTTTGTTTGAGCTTGTCTATCTTGGTAAACACCATCAGATAGCGCTGATCGGGGCGGATGAATTCTTGAATATATTTCTCTACATCATCATCTATAGCTGCATGCGGATGTCTTGCATCTCTAAGGTGGATAAAGAGCCGTATAGCTACCCGCTCTTGGATGTACTCTACGAGGTTTTTCTGCCAAACTTCTTTGAGACTTTTGGAGACTTTGGCATACCCAAATCCGGGCAGATCGACATACCTCACACCATATGGCTCGTCACCAAGTCTATACTCTACATCAAAGAAATTTATCAGCTGGGTTTTGCCCGGTGTCGAGGAGCTTTTGGCAAGGTTTTTTCGGTTGGCAAGGGTATTGATCGTCGAACTTTTGCCGACGTTGGAACGCCCGAGAAACACCACTTCGCTCATGCTCTCCTCGAGAGAATCGGCAATAGACTGGGCTGATTTGACAAATGCGGCATTGACGATGCGAGGCTGGAACGACACGGATGACCTTTGCTGAATATTTAAAAGGGATTATAGCGAAAGTTTGTTATCGGTTATCCCTATCGCTGCTTTCAATCTCCAAAAGCAACTGGTCAAAGTCACTCAAATATTTCCGATCTTGAATCACTCTGTATTTTTCGTATTCACTCAGAGCATATTCATCGGCGATTTGTTTTGTGATTTTTCCTGCATTTTCAAGTATCTCTCTATCGTCAAATTCTAAAAACGCATCAAGCCTCTTGGCCCAGTCTTCCATCGTCATGGGGATTTTTCTTTTTGCCCGGTTCTCTGCAAGATCCAAAAAAGCATTGACGATCCGTCCAAGCTCTTCAAGCTCTTCTTTTGAGAGATAATTTTTCGCTATGGTGACATCCGATCTGAGTATCTTGCCCTCAGGTGCATTCTCCCAGGAGCTCAAGCCCATTTTCTGAACTGCGTCGCCTTTTTGGAGTTGACTCGATAACCTACAGAGATGATAGCATCGAGATTGTAGTATTTTGTCTTATATGTTTTGCCATCCTTGGCAGTATGTCGGAAATCCCGACATACTGATTTTTCATCCAGTTCTTCACTGTCAAATATATTCTTCAAGTGTTCGGTAATGGTGTTTCTGCTCTTGCCAAAAAGCTCGGCAATCATGGCTTGAGTCAGCCAAACCGACTCGTCAAAAACTTTTACTTCGATGCTGTCCTCTCCGCTTTGGGAAGTAAAGATGAGAAATTCGGCTGTTGAGTTTCGGATCAACTTATCCATCTTGACTCCAGAAAATTTCCCTGATAATCATTTTCTTTGGTTTGCCTGCTTTTGTCTGTATGAATGTGCAAATCTATTCTAAACCAATTTGAAAATTTATCACTCATATTTCAATTCCCTCACTCATCAACCGCAAATGCATCTATCGAACTCACATCTTAACAATTAGATAGATACATTCCATCATAACACAACAATAGTTCCTACAACACCCCTTTGGTACTCGGAATCCCCGCGCGCTCATTGGGTGCAACCGCTCGGCGCAGTGCGACGGCAAAAGCCTTGAACGCCGCTTCAATGATGTGGTGTTTGTTGCGACCTCTTTCATATATCAGATGCAGGGTCAGAGGCATATTGGCAGATAACGCCTTGAAAAACTCCTCCACCAGTTCCACATCAAACTCACCTACTTTGCCGCCTATTGGCATCTCAAATACCAGATATCCGCGGTTGCTCAGATCTATATCACACCTCATTGCGGCTTCATCCATCACTACTGTGGCATTACCGTATCGTTCGATATTTTTTACCGGATAGACAGCCTGTCTCAGCAACTGACCTATCACAATACCAATATCCTCGACTGTGTGATGAGCATCCACCTGCAGATCACCTCGACAATCCACTTCAAGGTCTATCCAGGAGTGTTTGGCGAAGGCTTCGAGCATATGATCAAAAAACCCCACTCCGGTATCTATGCTCGATTGACCGCTCCCGTAGAGGTTGAGCCTCACTGTTATCTGTGTTTCTTTGGTTTCTCTTTTTAATTCCAGCATTGCTTTTTCTCCTTATGGTCGGATCAAAAATCCGCCGGTGATTGAATGATCCTTGATAAAATCCATCGCCTCATCAGCCGAACCAAAACCCATTACCCAGACACGGTAAAGCGGTGCACCGTCAACATCGTCAAACTTCTTTACGATCACTCTGAGTCTACCGTCGGTCATCTGCTCATACTTGCGCTTGTAGATCATCGCGCCCTCATATCTGCGGAAAGCCCCCACCTGCACGCCAAAATCACTCAGTAGCACTCTTGGAGCAGGAGTCGGTTTGGGTTGAGGGACATTTTTTGCTGCTTTTTGCTTTTTGGAAGCTATATGGGGTTTGTATATTTTACCCGCAAAACCAAGTACTGTCAACTTGACACGGGCGATCCCTGTTCTGTCAAGTCCCAGTTTTTTGCCTGCGGCATAAGAGCAGTCTATGATGCGGCCCCTGACAAAAGGTCCCCTATCATTGATACGCACTATCACCGATCTGCCGTTGTCAAGATTTTGCACCTTGACGATAGTATCCATAGGCCAGGTTTTGTGAGCTGCAGTCATTTTGTGCATATTGTATATCTCGCCGTTACTGGTGTATTTACCGTGGAAGTTCGGCCCATACCAGCTGGAAATCCCTCGCATCGTATCTCCCACACTGACATAGGTTGGGCGATATGTGCGACCCCTGACACGGTATGTTCTCATGGTAGCTTTGTGTCTGGCCTTTGATGTATGTGCAGTAGCAAAAGGCTCTCTTTGGGAGCATCCCCCTATGAATAATATGGAAATCAATGATACGGCTATAAAAAATATCGTAGGCAAGCGAAACATATATAATCCTGCTATTTTTTAATATGAATTATTACTTTTTTTGCCTTTGTTTATCTTTAAAATGTCAATCTGTCAATATTTACGATGTGCCTGAAAATACTCTTCGCTAACCGGTATCATCAGCAGTTGCCCCTCTTTGAGTGTAGAGCTTGGAAGCTCATTGGCTATGATCAGATCAAGCGGTGCATCACCGTATATGGAGGCTACTTCACCCAGTGTTTCCCCCTTCTTGACTATATGGGCAATCAGTCGGCTGTAGTTTTTCTTTTTGTATATCTGCTTGAGTGTGGGCGGTTTGTAGTGTTCTTTGAAGAGTTTGAGCCTGTCAGCCGGTATGGTTATCTGGGTCAAGAACGCATCTGCGGGCACCTTGCTGTAGCGGATATGAGGATTCATATCCAAAAACTCAGGCAGACTCATCTGCAAAGCATCAACTACATCAAGTATCCTTGTGCCTGCTACGAGATTGACAAAGGTTTTGCCGTCTATGATCTTGGCTTTGATCTCTTTGTCTTCAGGCTCGTTGCTTTGGACTATATGCTCCCCCATCATTGAGAGCAATATGATCTTTTTGAGATAATCTCTGGTCTCAGGCGGGATCAGTCGTCTCCGGGCATCCATCAAGACCTCAAACTTGTCCGTACCGGCCTTTTTGATAGCGCGCCCCAGCCTGCCCTCTCCGCAGTTGTACGCCATCATCACAAGATATCCTTTGCCAAAATCCCTGTAAAGCTTATGGATATATTTGATCGCCGCCTGGGTGGAAGCTATGGGGTCGTATCGCTGATCAATGTTTTTATTGACCACAAGATTGTAGTTGCGGGCTGTTGCTGACATAAATTGCCACAAGCCGGCTGCGCTTTTGTTGGATTTGGCGTATGACTTGAAGCCTGATTCTGTCATCGAGAGATACACAAACAGATGGCTGATACCGTTGCTAAGAAGCATCTCGGTAAAGGTTGGGATATATTTTTTGCCCCGTTTTATTGAATTGGTATAAAAGCGACGATATTTGTCTTCATTTTTCTTGACGAAATTGACAAACTGCGGATTATCGATATATGAAGGATCGACATCGAGTTTTTTCATCACAAATTTGTAGCTTGGGTACTTGTGAGCCAAAGCGGAGGCAAGGACTATGCTTTGGCATAGGACCAGGCCCCATAGCGCTCTTCCCAAAAATCTCATATACCAAAGAGCCTTGTGGTGTTTTCTCTACAGATATTTTGCATCGCTGCCAGAGGGATGCCGCTTAGCTCTGCCATCTTTTGGGCAATAAGCTCACAATATGCAGGTTCATTGCGCTCACCTCTATACGGATGGGGGGTCAGGTAGGGACCATCCGTCTCTATCAGCAGTCTATTCTCCGGTATCATTGGAAAAACTTCTACCAGCTTTCTGGCGTTTTTAAAAGTGATTACTCCTCCGATACCATAATAAAACCCCTGCTCTGCCAATTTTAGCAGTTCATGATCAGCATTGTAGCAGTGCAGTACGCCGCCTTTGTTTGCCTGATAGTTCTCAAGTATCTCTTGAGCGTCACGACTTGCTTCCCTGATATGGACGATTATGGGCTTATCATATCTATTGGCCAGATCGATCTGATCGATGAAAATCTCTTTTTGGAGTTTTTTGATTCTGTCTATCTCGCTTTGGTCATCCGGTAAACGATAATAATCCAACCCTATCTCACCCACAGCTACACATTTTGGATGTGTTATATAGCCCTCGTGGAAACTTCTGTCATATTTAGCAGCCTCATCGGGATGGACACCCACTGCAAAAAATATATCGTCATATCTCTCTGCCAGCTCGACGGCTCTTGGAAGCGTATCGGGGTCGGCAGCAGGAATGATGTATCGGTTGACTCCAACTTCGCGCGCTCGCTCCAGCACCGCATCCAAATCCTCACGGTAGCGCTCATCATCCAGATGCACATGTGTATCAACGATCATGGTAGCTCCTTTGTTGGCCAAATTATAACATGTTCTATTTTTGGTTTTTACTTTTCTATGAGTTTTCTGGCAAAGGCTACTGCCTCATCATCTGCCATCTCTCCGCCGATGATACGGGCGATCTCCTGCACGCGACCCGCGTCATCGAGGGTAATGGCCTGACTGTACTCGCCGCTACGGCTAATGAGGATATGCTGATCGGCTTTGGCGGCCAGATGGGGCTGGTGTGAGATCGCAAAGACCTGATAGGATTGTGAGAGTTCGGCGATCATCTGAGCAATAGCAATGGACTCGTCACCGCTGACATTGGCATCGATCTCATCGAGGATCACGACCCCCTGCCCGCTCCTTGCTCCGCTCAGTGCGGTAGCCATGAGGGCCAATCTCAGGCGGTTATGCTCTCCGCCGCTGAGTGTCGCGGTGGTCGATCCGGATAGTTCCAGATCGATTTTATCTGCTCCGGTTGCACCCAACACTGTCTTGCTGAACACAAACGAAACCATCGGGAGCTTGAGTGCCAAGAGATAATCCGCCATCTTCTCTGATAGTTTCCGACTCTGATCGGTGCGCCGGCGGGTAATCTGCTCTGATAGCTTCACAAGGGCGGCTTCTTCCTCGGCGATGAAGGCCTCCAGCGCGCTTTTGTCCTCTTCGATGTGGGTATATCCTGCGAGTTCTTCCTCTTTGGCAGATAGATACTCCAAAGTCTCACTGATCGATCCGTGGCGTTTGATCAGACTGTTTAGCTGCTCGAGTCTGTCAAGTATCTCCTCTACATCAACCTCTTCAAGCTCTTCGACAAGTTGACCGGCAGCATCCATATCGGCTCTTAATTGATTGAGAGCATCGCTAAAATAACTGCTCTCTTTGTCCAGTAAACCAAGTAATTCTTCTACTGCCCCTTCAGCGGCAAATACTGCCTCGGCTCTACTGGCGGCATCCTCTATCTTCTCTATGCGTGAGAGTTGTCTCTTGATGGTCATCAGCTCCTCAAGCTCACCCTCTTTGGGATCGATAGATCGGATCTTTTCTATCTCAAAAGTCGCAAACTCAATCCGCTCAGCCAGCTCTCTCTCACTCTGGCGAATACGCTCCAGCTGTGCTCTCTTGTCCTGATAGTTATGATAACGATGTTGGTATTCTTCGAGCAACGAACCAAAATCACTATCCGAGGCGATCAAAGCATGATCGATCAGCTCGGTCAGCCGCTCACTCTCAAATCCTCCGCGATCCCGCACACTCAGATAGCGCACGTACGGTGCAAACAGCTCCCTCAGCACTTTTCGCGGGATACTCTGCCCGTCAATGTAGCAGCGAACGGAGTTTTTCTTGATGAGTTTGATCACAGGTGTTTCCCCCAGATCATAGAGCTCACTCATTAGACCGTCAGGGCGCACGATCTCCATCTCACTAAGCTCCGCCAGACCATCAGCTAGACCAAACCCGGCCAGGATCGCCCCCATCAGCACCGATTTGCCCGCCCCGCTGGGACCGCTCAATACCACCAGACCGGGGGGGAAATCTAGCTCCACCCGATCAAAGCTCAACAATGACTTGGCAAAAAATCTCTCGATCATCTTTTATCTATCCTCCAAGTGCTACGTGCTATGTGTTACATGCTATGAATAATGAAAGCATTACGCAGCAATACAAACCAAAACTATTCACCGTTCACCATTCACTATTCACTATTCACTAAAATAGCTACCAAAGCTTCTCCCCCCAATGGAGCTTGTCCCGCAAGATCGCGAAATAGTTTCGCTCGGTGCGGTGTATCAGCCTGGCACCCTTCTTAGCACCCATGATATAGACCATGTCGCCTTCATTGAGAATATATTCATCTTGACCATCCACGACCGCTATCGCTTCGTACTTCTCCGCATCTAATCCGATACCAAAATCAGCCGGCACCACAAGGGGACGCTGATTGGTTAATGAATGAGCAAGGACCGGGGTGATGATAAAAGCCTTGGTCAAAGGATAGATCACCGGACCGCCGGCAGCCAGATTGTACGCTGTCGATCCGGTAGGGGTAGAGATGATGAGTCCATCCCCTCGGTAGCTGTTGAACCGCTCGCCGTCGATGCTGGCGTTGACCTGTACCATTTTGGAGGGCTTGGGACTGGTGATGACCAGATCATTGAGCGCAAAAAAATATTCGCGCTCCCCTCCGGCACGTTGCACATACCCTTCGATCATCATCCTGTCATCTATACGATAATCGCCCGTTATCAGCCGATCCAGAAAATCATCCAGCTCTTCGGGGCGTATATCAGCCAAAAAACCCAGGTTTCCGGCATTGATACCCAGTACCGGCTTGCCTGATCCGTAGCTGCGCCGCACAAGAGACAACAAGGTTCCGTCACCACCCAAAGAGGCCAAAAAGTCGCACTCCTGACTCATCTGCTCAAAATCCATACCCTTTTGTCCGATCATTTCTGCTGATTTGTCGGCCAGACATACCTCAATACCGTATTTGGCAAATGACGTATTGACTTTCTCATAGACCGGTTTGATCTCAGGCGAATCGGGCTTGAGTATCATACCTGCCCTCTTGATGGATGACAGTTTCTCTTCTGACATAATCTCTCCTGAAATGAATGATATAAGGGTAACATATAACTACTGATATAACACAATCTATGATTTCTAATTTCTAATTTCTAAAATTCCCGCTATAATTTCCAAAAACAAAATATCAGGAAGATATATGCGCGTACTCAACGGACTGCAATCCTCAGGCACATTGCACATAGGCAATTATTTCGGAGCTATCAAGCCGATGCTTGAACTGCAAAATGATAATGATATGTTTATGTTTATTGCCAATTATCATGCTCTTACCTCTGTTAGGGATGGCGAAGCTCTCAAGGCCAACACTCTAGATGCGGCTATAACCTTCCTGTCGTTGGGTGTTGATCCTGAGAAAAGCACCTTTTGGCTCCAAAGCGATGTCAAGGAGGTGCTGGAACTCTACTGGATCCTCTCAGCATACACTCCTATGGGTCTGCTGGAGAGAGCGCACAGCTACAAGGACAAGATCGCCAAAGGGCTTAGCCCCAACCATGCGCTCTTTTCGTATCCGGTGCTGATGGCGGCCGACATACTGCTCTTTGACTCCAACATCGTTCCGGTGGGAAAAGACCAGATCCAGCACGTCGAGATGACCCGCGACATCGCGATCAAATTCAACAACGAGCACGGCGAGATCTTTACCATCCCCGAGTACAAAGTAGATGAAAATGTCGCAGTAGTGCCGGGGATTGACGGAGCCAAGATGAGCAAGAGCTACGGCAACGACATCCCCATCTTCATAGACGAAAAACCCCTCCAGAAGCTGTGCAACAAAGTCGTCACCAACTCCACCCCCTTTGGTGAACCGCTGGAGCCAGAGAGTAACAACGTCTACGCGTTGCAAAGCCTCTTCCTTGATAGAGCACAGCAAGCCGAACTGGCCGAGAGATATCGCAGCGGAGAGTTTGGGTACGGACATTTCAAAAAAGAGCTCAAAGACCTTATATGGGATGAATTCGCCGAAGCCAGAGAAAAGCGCGCCTATTACCTCGAACACACCGATGAAGTACGCGAGATCCTCCATGCCGGGGCCGATAAAGCTCGTAAGATAGCGCAGGAGAAGATGAAAATCGTACGGGATGCGGTGGGGATCATATAGTACAATGCGATACGGAAAAACAATCGGAATTGCCGTTTTGGTCACAATCTTGTTTTTTCCTACCCAATTTTTTACGGGGCTTGTATATGCTTTTATTGGCATTGCGCTCATATTATTAATAATCGAAACGGCCCTATATGTCTATATTGCATGGGTTTATGTAAAAGATTGGTTTTTGGACAAATTTTATAAGGACAGGGTATGATGATGGAAAATTAAGGGCTTTGTTTGGCTTAATTCCAAATCCTGAACCCTGCAAAGGAGAACAAAATGCAATACTGGCTCTATCTAATACTTGCGATTATCTTTGAAGTGATCGGAACCACATCCATGAAGCTATCAGAGGGTTTTACCAAGTTATGGCCATCAGTAGCCATGGGTGTTTTTTATGTGCTTTCGCTTGGGGCGCTTACAATGGCCTTAAAAAGGTTTGACGTCAGTATGACATATGCTATATGGTCTGGACTGGGCACCGCGCTGATTGCTGCGATAGGGATATTTTTCTTCAAGGAACCGGTCTCCATACTCAAAATCGCAAGTATTGCATTTATTATCATCGGGGTCGTCGGGCTCAATCTCAGCGGAGCCGGACACTGATATGTGGAGTGCTTTTGTCGAAGGATTGATGCTGGGTTTTGGAGCTGCCATGCCACTGGGACCTATCAATATCCTTATCATGTCCGATGCCCTGCGAAGCTATCCGTCGGCTGTCGCTCTGGGAGCCGGAGCTATGAGCGCTGATGCTACATACCTGATGCTTATCATATTTGGAGCTTTTATTTTCCTCAAGGATCCTTTCGTGCTCAATCTCGTCAGTATCGCCGGCGTATTACTTTTGCTATATTTCGCATGGATGACCTGGAACAGCCGTCACAAGCCCATACATGAAGCCAAAACCGCCTCGACCCCTGTATTGTCCAACTATCTCAAAGGTTATAGCTTGACCCTCCTTAATCCTTACACTCTGATATTTTGGTTCAGTGTCTCAGCCTATATTGCCACCAAAGGAGGGGAATCTATCTATATGCTTATAGGACTTTTTGTAGCTATCTCATTGTGGATCACTCTGATGCCTTTGGCAATTCACAAGACCAAACATCTCATATCACAACAGATAGTAACTGTTTTTTCTATGGTATCGGCCGGCATACTTCTTTTTTTCGCCTTGGGTATGGCATGGAAAGTCATAAGCGGGATACTTTGAAGCATTTTTACTTTTTTGCTATTATACTTGATGATCCTTGCGCAATAATAAGGAGTCCAAAATGTCCACAAATAACACAACTGTCTCACTCGTACTTGGCAGTGGCGGAGCAAGAGGCTATACACATATCGGTGTGATCAAAGAGCTGATAACACAAGGTTACGAGATCACCTCCATTAGCGGCGCATCCATGGGAGCTCTGGTAGGCGGATTGTATGCTGCCGGCAAACTGGATGTTTATACAGATTGGATACTGGGGCTTGATCTGATGGACGTAGCCAAGCTCCTTGATCTCTCATTCTCACGAAGCGGAATGATCAACGGAGAGAAGGTCTTTGCCGTGATCACTGAAATGATAGGCGATATACAAATTGAAGAACTGCCAATACCATATACTGCTGTGGCGACGAATCTCATCAAACAAAAAGAGGTATGGTTCCAAAGAGGCAGTCTCATAGATGCCATCCGTGCTTCGATATCCATCCCTACTATATTTACACCCAAGAAGATAGGCGATGATTATTTTATCGATGGAGGGCTGCTGGATCCATTACCTATAGCTCCTCTTACTGCTGACAACAGTGATCTGACCATAGCTGTCGATCTAAGTGCGCCTGCTGTAGAAAACAAACCAAAAAAGCCGACCAAAAACAAAGTGAAGCAAAAAGCAAACAAAATAGCCGAACTGTTTTGGGAGGCTGAGCGCAAGGCAAGCGCCAGGCTGGGAGGCGAGACCGGAAAACCATCAATCGAAATGGGAATGCTTGATATCATGGGGCAGTCTATAGATATCATGCAAAATGCCATTAGAGAGTGTCGCATGGCAGGCAATCAGACGGATATCATCATACCCATACCCAATAACATATGCGGATTTTATGAGTTCAATAGAGCCGAGGAGATGATAGAATACGGCCAAAATGCAGCTCGCGAATATCTATCTGCACTGGATAATTAAAGATGTAGCCAAAAACAAAATTTCTAATCGTTCCCAAAGTCTGCCGAAGGACTAATTTCTAATTTTTCCACTCTTATATCTTCTTCTACTATCCTTTTGACTGCCTCATGGTCTATGTAGCCTGTCGCATATATCTTCAGGTCTCCTTGCAGATTCTGCTGACTATTCATATCAAGTACTTCTTTGAGTCGTCTTGCGATCGCCTCTCCAGTTTCTATGAGCACAATATCTCTACCCATTACATCACGCATAATGTCTGCCGCAAGCGGATAATGGGTGCACCCCAGTACGATCGTATCGACTCCGGCCTCTCTCATTGGCTTCAACCAGATCTCAAGCATCTCTCTGGTCTGTGGACTATCAATATTGCCTGATTCTATCTGCTCCACAAGTCCCGGACATGCCCGCTCAAACAACTCAACACCTGTGCCGTTATACAGCTTGTCGACAAGTTCCTGATACTTATCACCCGCCAGTGTCGCAGGAGTGGCAAGGATACCTACTTTGTGGCTTTTGCTTGCCTTCATGGCCGGCTTTATGCCCGGCTCGGTGCCGACTATGGGAAGATCAGGATACAAATCTCGAAGATATGATATAGCAGCCGATGTAGCTGTGTTGCAGGCTATCACAAGTGCGGATATATCATGATTTTGGATGAGATAATTTGTGATATCTTCACTGAAGGATCGAATCTGCTCATGAGATTTTTCACCATATGGAGCATTGGCGGTATCTGCTACATAGACTATATCAATCCAGGGCAGATGTTTCATCAAGGCCCTGACAACAGTCAAACCGCCAAGACCCGAATCAAAAACTCCCACTCGAAGAGGAGTGGAGAGTGGAGAGTGGAGAGTGGAGAGTGTTTTTTTCATTATTTTGCTTTGCTTGTTTTTATAATTGCAACCAATAGGCGCAACAGCTCTTCCAGGTCATTCAAAAGAGATGCGACATTTTTATCATCTTTGTCCAAATATGATGTTTCTATCAAGATGCGCATCCAATATTTTGTCTCTCTTGCCTCTTTTAGCGCTATGGACAACTTGGCAACAAAGTCCTTTTTGCTCTGTGCATCTTGTGCCTCTGTCACATTTGCTCCAACAGAAGTACCCGATCTAAGAATCTGAGAAGTGAGTGGAACTGGGGCTTTATACTTGGTCAGGTGTTTATGAAGATTAACTATACGAACAGCAAACCGAAAAGATTTGTCTTCAATAAATCCACGATTCTCCATTCTCAACTCTCCATTCTCAACTCTCCATTCTCAACTCGCAAAATCCGACAGGATTTTGCGTTATGCTCCTTCATTCATAATCGACAAAAACTCTTCGTTACTCTTGGTTTTGGACATTTTGGTAAAGAGGAATTTAAGTCCTTCAACTTCTTCCATGTTTTGCATAGCATTTCTGAGAGCCCAGACTTTCTGGAGGGTTTCCGGATCGGTCAGGAGATCTTCCTTGCGAGTACCGGATTTGGTCACATCAATCGCAGGATAGACACGTCTGTCAGCCACATGACGACTGAGGACTATCTCGGAGTTGCCTGTACCTTTGAACTCCTCAAAGATCACCTCATCCATACGGCTTCCGGTATCGATCAAGGCAGTTGATACGATAGTAAGACTCCCTCCGTTTTCTATATTCCTTGCCGCCCCAAAAAATCTCTTTGGTTTATGCAGCGCATTAGCGTCAACTCCGCCTGAGAGCACCTTGCCCGAGCTTGGAGTAACGGTATTGTATGCCCTGGCAAGTCTCGTGATCGAATCAAGCAATATCACCACATCTTTGCCCATCTCCACGCGGCGCTTGGCGCGCTCTATAACCATTTCAGCTGTACGGACATGATTTTGCGCCGGCATATCAAATGTAGATGCATACACCTCTCCCTTGACAGAGCGCTGCATATCTGTCACCTCTTCGGGGCGTTCATCTACCAGCAGCACCATCAGCGTCACATCGGGACTGTTGTGAGTAATACCGTGAGCAATCTCTTTGAGAAGTTCTGTTTTGCCGGTGCGCGGAGGCGCTACTATGAGTGCTCTTTGACCCTTGCCGATGGGAGCAAAAAGATCTATCACTCTGCCGGTAAGTTTAACGGGGTTATATTCGAGTTTGAGCTTTTCCTGGGGATAAAGAGGAGTAAGGTTGTCAAACAAAGGACGCTTTTTTGATTCTTCGGGTGGGAGATAATTGATCGCCTCAATTTTGAGCAGCGCATAATACTTCTCCTGATCTTTTGGAGAGCGCACCTGGCCGGTAACTATATCACCGTTTCTAAGTGCAAAGCGCTTGACCTGGGTCGAGCTGACATATGTATCGTTGCTGGAGTTTGCGAAATTGCCGTCAATAGAGCGCAGGAAACCGTAACCGTCTTGCATGATCTCGATGATACCGGTATAAAGGATATATCCCCCCTGGCTTACTTGGGCCTTGAGTATCTCAAATATCAGATCTCTTCGCTGAAACTCATTGGGGTTTTCTACACCAAGTTCATTGGCTATCTTGACAAGCTCATCGGTAGGTTTTTGCTGCAGATCCTCTATCTTGTAGCCCTGCACAGGCGTGTGGGTGCGTTGATGATTTTTTTTGCCGTTTTGTTTGTTGTTTTTTTGATTGTTGTCGCTCATGATTCCTCTTGATCGATTGAAAGAATTTGGAAAAGGGGCGGTGATTCCATAAGTAAATTCACGGGCAAACCCGTTGATAGGTGGGATTATAATCCTTTTATGATTAAAGTACGGTTATGCAAAGGCTTCTTTGAACATCTTTGATGCCATAGTACCCGTACAGTGAGTCGGCGTAGCATATCTGACACCCATACTGCAAAGACTCTTTATCTGTCCGGCTATCTGATCCTTATCGGCATCATGCAGATGAAATCCGCCTACAACCTCTACGATATCACGCTCTATGATATCTCTGGCAGCACTGACTATCCTGTCTATACCAAAATGCCCGCACCCGGTCACTACTGTCGGAGATTCATCGGCAATGACAAGGGACTGCTCGGGGTATTTGCGCCCCAGTATCCCTGTAGTATATAGCCCGGCTTCTATCCGGATCGGCTCTCTATCGACCACTACCACCTCTTTTGACATATTGCGCAGGTCTCTTATGTGATTTTTTGACAGCGTATAGGGAGCATATATCACAAGCTGATCGTTTAGCTCCAGCACAGAGTCTATCCCTCCGATATGATCCCAGTGATCATGGGTGATAAAAAGATATTTGATACTATTGGGATCTATCCCCAACTTTGTCATATTTTTCAGTAAAATTCGGCCGTTACTACCTGTATCGAGCAACAATTTGTACTCCGGCACATAAGCCGCAAACCCCCAAGGAGCAGCATATATATCCCCATCTACACAATTATCGAAAACTATCTGTACTTTTTGATCAGTCATGATATTTCTCATTTCTAAATTCTAACTTTAATTTATACATGAAATGCCATATATACAAAATATGGATATACGAACACTCCGGAGAAAAAATACCACTTTGGTATAGGAGCATTGAGCATAGCCTCCATCTGAGGATCGAGTCTCCCTTTGCCGTAAATCCTCGATATCATCTCTATCTTGAAAAATATATCCAAACTCTTAAAAGCCAAAATACCGATAATTGGCCAGTTGAGAAGATTGTACCTAAGAGCTATGAAGATCGTCGCAAGATACCCAAGATGCATCGCCAAATAAACAAATATTGACTTGCTGTAATATCTGTATCCTTTCTCAATAGCCCCTTTAAGGGTATCGGCCCTTTGCCAGGCTGCTTCAAATATCTCTGCAATTACCGACAATAGCACCGCACTCCACATGTTATTTCCAACTCTTTATCAAGTCTATAAACACCCTCTCCAGCCCTTCCACTTCAGATATGTCTACCCTCTCATTGGCAGCATGGATGGTATCGTTGCGCACACCAAACTCTACTACAGCTATCCCGTACTGGCCCATAAACCTCGCATCACTCGTGCCGCCGGCAGTAGAGAGCTTAGGAGCAATGCCTGTTATTTTTTCTATGCTTTGGGTTAACTTCTGGACGATCGGAGAGTCTCTGTCGGTGACGAAAGAAAACGATCCTTGACTTAGCTTCAGATCATAATCGAGTCCATAGCAAAGATCCTCTACAAATTTTTGGACTCTTCTGGCATCAGTTTGGGTATTGTTGCGGACATTAAACATGATCTTAAGATCTGCGGGCGTAACATTGCTCACCTCCATCCCTCCTCTGATATCGGTGATCACCAGCTTGCTGGGAGCAAAATCCTCATCTCCGCTATCGAGATCCACCCCTGCCATTTTTGGCAATCTATCGGCGAAGAGATGAACTGGATTGATCGATTTTTCAGGATATGCCGCGTGACCCTGCTGACCTTTTATGACCAGATAGCCGTTGATCGATCCTCTGCGCCCTATCTTGATCGCATCGCCAAAGCGCTCTTCGCATGTAGGTTCGGCTACTACACAATAATCTGGCAACAGTTCAATCTCTTTGAGGTATTCCAGCATGATCTTGGTACCAAACTCAGCATCCCCTTCTTCATCTGAGGTAAGGAGCAAAGAAAGCCTGCCGCCATAATCATCAACCGTACGAAGAGCTGACATGGCAGCGGCTACCCCGCTTTTCATATCTTGAGCACCTCTGGCAAATATCTGGGCTTTTTCGATCTTTGGTACGAACGGATCACTCTCCCACCCTTCTCCGGCAGGCACCACATCTACATGGCCGGCAAAACACAGATGGTCCCCTTCACCAAATTTACGGGTCAAAAATAGATTTTTTACCCCCTCTTTGTTGTGATATATCGCATCAAAACCTGGCAGGTACTCTTCCACAAACTCCATTAGTCCAGCATCATCAGGCGTAATAGATCTGGCTGAGAGCAGCCTGATGAGCAGATCCGTTACATTTATTTCAGACACTCTTGATATCCCCCATCCCCTGCTCGATTGTTCCGGTATATGATACTATACCGCCGGTATGGTCAATTATATTATCCATACCCATCTCTTCAAGTATCGCCTGGACTTGGCCTGTTCGATTTGCCGTGCGGCATGTGATGATCAGAGGTATATCTGCATACTGTTCTTTTAGCAAAGGTGCCCACTCTCTAAACCGGCTAGAGGGCAGCAACATATCAACCCCAGCTATATGACCCGCTTCATATTCATAAGGCTCTCTGATATCTATCAGTACAAACTCAGCCTCGCCGCGCGATCTGCTTGCCAGCAACAATTCAAGCTCTTTTGACTCGATGCGCTTTTTGGACAATGGTGGCATATTCTTACTCATTTAATCTCTTTTTGACTATAATATCTGCAAATTTTATCATAAACAAACTCTAAAAAGGGTATCCAAGTGCAAATAGACCATACAGTTCTTGCCAAGCTCGAAATGTTATCGCATCTCTATATAGATAATGACAAAAAAGAAGAAGTGATCTCGCAACTCTCTGAAATAGTCGAATATGTCGAAAACCTCAACGAACTCGATACCGACCATCTCGATCCGTCATTCTCGACACTTACAGGCGGCACACCCTTAAGAGCAGATGAACCGCACAACGACCCGCAAATACCAAAAGAGATAATTCAGCATTCCCCAAGACATGCAGATGATTTTTTCATCGTGCCGGCCATCATAGAGTAATATCAGGAGAAAAAATGAGCGAAAACAATGTCAAAAAACTTCTTCAAAGCGTAGTAGTCCATGGAGCATCGGACCTTCATCTGGTTAGCAGAAGCGAGCCTCAAGTACGTATAGACGGGGCACTCAAGCCTATCAATCTTCCCAAACTCACCGGAGATGCCATAGAGGAGATGTGCTACTCTCTGCTTACTGAGAAACAAAAACTTGCCTTTGAAGAAAATAATGAGCTGGACTTTGCCTTGGAACTTGAAGGGATTGGACGATTCCGTGCCAATTTCTACCGCGCTATGGGAGATATGGCAGCGGCTTTTCGTGTGATACCTATCGATGTGCCCTCTTTGGATGATCTTGAAGCGCCTGCGGTGTACAAAAAGCTCATCAAAAGAGAAAAAGGTCTCATACTTGTGACAGGACCTACCGGATCAGGTAAATCAACCACTCTTGCGGCCATGCTCAACGAAATTAATATCACCGAATCCAAGCATATAATTACCATTGAAGACCCTATAGAATTCGTCCACCAAAACAAAAAATGTGTCTTCTCTCACAGAGGTATCGGTGAAGATACCAAAGACTTCGCAAACGCACTCAAATACGCTATGAGACAAGATCCCGATATCATACTTGTGGGTGAGATGAGGGACAAAGAGACCATTGCTGCCGCATTGACCGCAGCCGAAACAGGACACTTGGTATTTGGCACACTGCACACCAACTCTGCTCCCGGCACCATCAACCGTGTCATCGATGTTTTCTCCGGTGATGAGCAGCCGCAGATTAGAGCCATGCTCTCAAGTTCTCTTGTGGCTGTTATTGCCCAGGCTCTTCTTCCAAAAGTCGGCGGCGGACGACTGGCTGCCTCAGAGATACTCGTAATGAACCACGCCATAGCCAACCTGATACGTGAAGATAAAGTACATCAGATATACTCCAGTATGCAGCTTGGGCAGGGAGAGAGCGGTATGCAGACGCAGACTCAGGCTTTGGCCTCTTTAGTCAGAAGCGGACTTATCAGTAGAGATACCGCCATACAATTTGCCAACAAACCTGATGAGCTTAGATCTCAGATATAGGAAAAGTCAGTGATCGACATTTTGCTTGCCGGTATGATCATCCTATTGTCCATAAAAGGCTATTTCAACGGATTTATCAGAGAATCGGTCGGTTTTGTTGGACTGATCGGGGGGATTTTTGTAGCATCAAGAGCTGCCGAGCCGGTAGCAAAAGCTCTATCCAATATAGTCAATTTTGACAATATGGCTCTTCTAAAACTTAGCGGGTTTTTACTCGTTCTTGCCCTTATTTGGGGTGGCAGCTCGTTTGTAGCCACTATATTTACGGCACTCAGGGCCCAACCGCACTCAACATCCACAAGGCTGCTTGGAATGGGTGTAGCCGCCCTGAAATATTTTTTGATTTTTTCGATGATCGTATCAAGTCTTTTTAGCAATGCGCTAATGCGTGATAATTTTGCCAAAAGCATACAAACAAGCCGCCTTTTTCCGATTTTCAACAAAGTGGGGTCAAAATTAACCAATCTGACTGCCCTTTCAGAGACTTCTGCCAACAAGAAAAAACTAAAAAAATAAAATACCAAATAAACAAGGATATGGTTTGATATTTGACAATCAATACATACAAGAACGGATCAAAAAATCCGATAAACTAAGAGAAGACGGGATAGAACCTTATCCTTCAGACATCAGCAAGGGGATATCCGCCGATGAGTTCTTGAAAAAGTATGAAAATTTAAAAACTCTGGATACAGACGAAAAAAAGGATGAATCCAGCATAGTGACACTGACCGGACGCATAAGGTTCATCCGCATCATGGGCAAGGCTGCCTTCGCCAAAATAGAGGATAGTTCAGGACTTGTGCAAATATACTACAACCGCGACGATCTGCCGGATGGATATTACAACAATATAGTCAAAAAACTTTTTGAAGTAGGAGACATCATACAAGTCAAGGGCTACCCTTTTGTAACCCAGACAGGCGAATTGACACTCCATTGTCTTGATATGAAAATGGTATCCAAGGCCATCTCGCCATTACCCGAGAAATTTCACGGGCTGACAGACCACGAGATCAGATACAGGCAGAGATATCTGGATATGATCATGAACCCCGAAGTGAGGACAAATTTTGAGCTGCGCTCCAGGATAGTATCTATCATCAGAAGATTTTTCGAGGACAAAGGTTTTCTGGAAGTAGAGACCCCCATGATGCACCCTATCCCGGGAGGCGCCAATGCCAAGCCTTTTGTCACCCACCATAACGCATTAGGGGTGGACAGGTATCTGCGTATTGCACCTGAGCTTTACCTCAAGAGACTTATCGTAGGAGGAATGGAAGCTGTTTTTGAGATCAATAGAAACTTCAGAAACGAAGGGATGGATCATACGCACAATCCTGAGTTTACAATGCTTGAGTTCTACTGGGCCTACCACACTTACGAAGATCTTATGAATTTGACTGAGGAGCTCATCTCAACACTTATCAAAGAGCTTGATCTACCAAACAAGCTGCCTTACGGAGATCTTGTTATCAACTTCGCATCTCCCTTCAAGAGAGTTAAATGGGAGGATGCTATCGTAGAGTATTCCGGCGTCCCCAGAGAATCCCTAAGAGACAAAGATGCTTTGATAGAGTTCATCAGATCAAAAAATCTCGAAGCCGACACATCTCTTAGCATAGGCAAACTGCAAGAGAGACTCTTTGATGAGTTTGTAGAAAAAGAATTGATCGATCCAACTTTTCTGACCCACTATCCGGTTGATATCTCTCCGCTTGCAAAAAGAAACAAAGAGGATGCTTTCTTGACGGATCGTTTCGAGTTTTTTATCTCCGGAAAAGAGATAGCCAACGGATTTAATGAGCTCAATGACCCGATAGATCAGTACGAACGCTTCAAGGCCCAGGTAGCATCCAAAGAGACTGACGATGAAGCGATGCACATGGATACTGATTTTGTCAGGGCTCTTAGCTACGGTATGGCACCTACGGCTGGAGAGGGGATAGGTATAGACAGGCTGGTAATGATGCTTACAGACCAGCACTCCATTAGAGACGTACTGCTCTTTCCTGCGATGAAGCCTGAGGCCAAACTGGAGCAAGCTGCTGTTTCCGGCAAATTCTGCAAAAAATGCGGCAACACCAACGAAAATGAGCTCAAGCCCGCCAAAAACGGTAAAGGATACTTCTGTATAGATACATCAGCCTGCAAAGAGAGGGCGAATCATAAATAATATTATTCTAAAATAAGAGTAATATAATAACGATACAAATTATTCAAGGACATACTAAATGAGTTATGCTATCGAATCTTTCGATCCTGAGGTATATCAGGCTATTGAAGCTGAGCTGGAGAGACAAACAAACCATCTTGAAATGATCGCTTCTGAAAACTTCACCTTTCCCGAAGTCATGGAGGCTATGGGATCGGTATTGACCAACAAATATGCTGAAGGATACCCAAACAAACGCTACTATGGCGGATGCGAGTTTGCAGACAAAGTCGAAGAGCTTGCCATAGAAAGGGCCAAGAAGCTTTTTGGATGCAAATATGCCAATGTCCAACCTCACTCTGGCTCCCAAGCCAACGGTGCGGTATACGCAGCACTCATCAAAGCCGGAGACAAGATCCTTGGCATGGATCTTAGCCACGGAGGCCATCTCACTCACGGTTCCAAACCAAGTTTTTCTGGCAAAAACTACCAGAGTTTCACATACGGAGTAGAGCTCGACGGCCGCATAAACTATGACAAAGTGATGGAGATAGCCAAGATCACCCAGCCTGATATCATAGTCTGTGGCGCTTCAGCCTACGCCAGAGAGATCGACTTTGCCAAATTTAGAGAAATTGCCGATGAGGTAGGAGCCTATTTGTTTGCCGATGTTGCACACATAGCAGGTCTCGTAGTAGCAGGCGAACACCCCAGTCCGTTCCCTTACGCCGATGTGGTCACCACGACTACGCACAAGACACTGGCTGGTCCAAGAGGCGGCATGATACTGACCAATGACGAAGAGATAGCCAAAAAGATCAATTCGGCTATATTTCCGGGTCTTCAGGGCGGACCGCTTGTGCATGTTATAGCCGCCAAGGCCGTAGGCTTCAAGCACAATCTCTCTGCCGAATGGAAAGAGTATGCCAAACAGGTCAAAGCAAATGCCGCCAAATTGGCCGAAGTTCTCATGGCACGCGGATACGATCTTGTCAGCGGCGGGACTGACAACCATCTTGTGCTTGTTAGCTTCCTTGACAAAGATTTCTCCGGAAAAGACGCGGATGCAGCACTTGGGGCTGCAGGCATCACTGTCAACAAAAACACAGTTCCCGGAGAAACTCGCAGCCCGTTTGTCACCAGCGGTATCCGTATCGGCTCCCCTGCCCTGACCCGAAGAGGAATGAAAGAGGCCGAGTTTGAACTCATCGCCAACAAGATAGCGGATGTGCTTGACAATATCAATGACCATGATCTGCATGTCAGGATCAAAGAAGAGATGAAAGAGCTCGCCAATAAATTTGTAATATATGATAAGCCTATCTACTAAATCGGCGATCATTGATATCCTGAAAAGATGGAGTGGAGGACAGAAATACTATTATATCAAGCGCCCTTCTATCATAGAGAAGGTCGAGCATAACGGTCGCACATTTTATGCCAAATTTGAACGCATCAACAAAATCCTGGACGAGGATATTATAGCATCACATCTTAATAGAGATACTACTTTGGCTGTGCCTATCACCAGGAATGGCTTTGGGGAAAACCTGTTTTTTATCTACGAAGGAGAGTCGCCGGAACGATTCATCTATCTTCTGGAGCATCTTTTGATCTCAAAAATGATAGAAGGCTATCGCGTATTTTTCGGCAAAAGACCCGATATCCGCATCGTTGATATACCTATGCCAAAACAGGAGATAAGGTCTTTGTATGCTTTTGCCAAAGAACTATCAGACATTTTGGAGAAAAATATGACAAAAAACTGGAAAATCCTCCCCAACCCCGCGTTGCCTGAATCGTACAATATTGTAACAGTTCCATATATTAACTAATATTACATTAATTTTTCTTCTGCTATAATCATCTCAATCCAACCAGGGAGTTGAATATGAATGACCATCATCTGGACGATTTGATCATAGGCGATCCGGAGCCGGCATCGGGCAAATCCAAGACTCTTCTTACTATTATAGCCCTTCTAATCGTTATACTCATCATCGGACTTATCCTTTGGGCTTTATTGTTCAACTCTTCTGATTCGCAGGCCGGGAACAAAGCTGCAACCACACAGCAAACCAAACCTCTTGCTCCTGATCTGATACCGCTAGACAAAAACAACAAAGAGTTGACTGTTGAAAAGCAGGAAAAACAAAGTGATATACAAAAACAGCAGACTCAGACAGCAAAAACTGCTCCCAAGCCAAAACCAAAACCTGCCCAAAACAAAGTCGAGACCAAACCGACTCCAAAACCTGCACAGCAGATTACAAAAACAGAGCAAAAGACACCCGAGCCGGCACAGAAAACAGAAACTAAGAAAACACAGATCATCAAGAATGCCGGCAAAACCATCTATTATGTCCAGGTAGGCGCCTTCAAGCGTGATCCAAGTCCAAAATTCATCCAAAAGCTCAAAGATAACGGATTTACCTTTATCACCAAGATATCCAAAGGCATCCGCAGGGTGCGTGTCGGACCTTATGACAGCTATCAGGAAGCCAAAAATGCACTTCCCCAGATCAAGACAAAACTTGGTGTTGATGGTCTCATAGTCAAGTATTGATATGATACGATCACATCTCTTTGACCAGCTGACACCTGTAGCTCTGTATGGGGAGATCAAAACTGCCTTCCCCGGCGAGATCACGATGCTTTTTGAGAGTGTTGTTAATACCTCTGAGGGCAATTTTAGCTTCATAACCATCGGTACAAAAGAGCGGATAGTCTATAGAGACGGCAAGACCAAGTACATAGATACTCATGAGAAAATCAGCTATCCAAATAGTGATCCCTTTTCCTTCCTCCAAGATTACTACAGCAGGGCAGATAAAAACAAGTATCGCAAGATGGCCAAAGAGGCTGGCTTTGGCTTTGTTGATGGCTTTATCGGCTTTATAGGATACGATATGGTCAAGGTATTTGAACCGGTGCTGCACGAGTCCATGGATGGGCTTCGTGATACACTAAAAACCCCTGATCTTGACCTGGTGCGCCCCAGGCTCATCATAGGATTCTCTCACAAAAACGCCAAGCTTACTCTAATAGACGCGGACAACACTCATCCTGAGATGATAGAGGCAGTAGAGGCCCTACTCTCCAAGCCACACCAGCCGCTCAAGATAGAGCCTGTCAAGCTCGAAGGCGAAGGAGAATTTGCCATATCAGCAGATAGGTTCAAAGAGATAGTCTCACAGGCCAAAGATCACATCCGTGCGGGCGACGTGTTTCAGATGCTGCCATCCAACAGATATACTCAGCATGGGCATATCGATCCTCTCAGTTTCTATAGAGTTTTAAGAAGCAAAAACCCCTCCCCCTACCTTTTTCTGCTTGAGTACAGGGATTTTGCAATATGCGGCTCAAGCCCGGAGGTAATGGTGCGATTGACTGACGGAGAGATACTCCTGCGCCCCATTGCCGGCACCAGAAGACGAGGGGATACGCCCCAAAGAGACCACGAGCTTGAACTTGAGATGCTAAACGACCCAAAAGAGCGTGCCGAGCATCTGATGCTTATAGATCTGGGGCGCAATGATGTAAGCAGAGTAGCCCGGACAGGTACCGTGGAAGTGCCCGACATGATGAGAGTAGAAAAGTACTCCCATGTGATGCATATGGTGAGTGACGTGATAGCCCAGATAGATGAAGACAAGGATGCCTTCGATCTCTTTCGCGCCACCTTTACCGCCGGTACGATGACTGGAGCGCCTAAGATCAAGGCTATGGAGCTTATTGCCAAATTTGAACAGCTCAAAAGAGGTTTCTATAGCGGGGCGGTTGGATATTTTTCTTTCACTGGAGATATGGACTCAGCCATCACTATCCGCACTGCCCTCATCCAGCCGGGCTCCATCACCCTTCAAGCAGGAGCCGGTGTAGTGGCTGACTCTATCCCTGAGCTTGAGGAACTTGAAGTACGCAACAAACTCATGGCTCTTATCGCTACCCTCAAAGAGATGTCGGAGCTTCCGTAATGCTCAAAAAACTGCTTGCGGTTATACTATTGAGTTCCGTGATCATTGCCGGCAACGTAGACACATTTATCAAATCTGCCAGATCACAGGTGGGTCGGACGACTATTTATGATCCTGCATATGTCAAACTCAAATTTCCAGGCGGAGATATCCCTATCTCCAGGGGTGTCTGCACAGATGTCGTAGTACGAGCCTTGAGAAAACTAAATATAGATCTGCAAAAAAGAATATACTACGACAAAAAGGCCCACCCTGCCCGCTATAAAGGGCTCTACTACACAGACAGACTTGATCCCAATATTGACCATAGAAGGGTCAAAAATATCCAGGCATATTTCGCTGCAAGGGGTTACAGGATCAAGGATGCTTTCAAACCGGGTGACATAGTAGTATGGAAGCTCCCAGGCTCAAATCTCGATCATATAGGAATCTGTTCAGATAGGCTCAATCACAAAGGTGAACCTCTCATTTTACACAACGTAGGTGCCGGCACCAAAGAAGAAGATGTCCTTAGAGCCTATCATATAGTCGATCATTTCAGGCTTTTCAAAAGATAGCAAACCGTGAGACTTGATAAATACTTGGTAAAAAAAGGCTTCTTTCAGAGTCGCAATCAAGCAATAGAAGCTATAAAGTCCGGCAAAGTAACTATTAACTCACAACCCGCCAAACCCTCCCATAAGGTCTTAGCTGATGAAGATATAGAAGTCTTGGATGAAAAATTTTATGTCAGCCGCGCAGCACTCAAACTAAAAGGGTACTTCACTGAATATCCATTGAAAATCACGGATAGAAAAGCTCTCGATATAGGCAGCAGCACAGGGGGTTTTACTGAGGTATTATTAGAATACGGCGCATCATCGGTAGATTGTGTCGATGTAGGATCTGATCAGCTTCACAAAATCATCAGAAATGACCCGCGCATACAGGTATATGAGCAAACAGACATCAGGAAATTCGATACTCAAAACAAATACGAAGTCATAGTATCGGATGTCTCGTTTATCTCTTTGATCCATATACTGCCCCATATCGACAGGCTTGCGGATGGGCAATGCGATATCATTCTTCTCTTTAAGCCCCAATTTGAAGTGGGTAAAGATGCCAAAAGGAATAAAAAAGGGGTAGTCACAGATGAAACTGCCATAGCTGCAGCCAAAGAGAAGCTTGAGCAAGCCGCAGCCAAATTGGACTGGAGACTACAACGCAAAGTAAAAAGTACAATAAGCGGCAAAGAAGGGAATTTAGAGACTGTATACCATTTCAAGAAGTAGTTTGGCGTACCGAAATTCCTGACTTCTAATTCTAATAATACACCTCAAACTCCGAACTAAACTCATAGCTCCCCTTTGGCTCAAGCTTGATTGTAAATGTGCGCACAAAAGCACTCTTTTTATTGACTGTGCAGGTGCCGTGACAGCTGGTTTTGGTTTTGATGGAGTCTCCATATACAGGTATGCGCTCATCAATTCTAAGCTCAAGAGGTTCTTTGCCTCTGTTGTGAAGCGTGTATGTAGTCTCAACATTGCGATAACCCTTGCGGGAGACGAACTTGGTGATCTTCTTCTCTCCAGTTGCATCAAAAAGAGTCCCTACCGTCAACTTGACCTTCTCGCCCTGAGGAGTGTCTGATATGCGGCTCTCACCTATGAAATGTATATCCCCTGCACTGTCCTTGCGATACATCCTTACTATGCCTCCTGGCAGAGGTATGCCCAGATGGTTGGCGCTCGTATTATCGAACTCTATGACATTTCTAAATCTAAGCTTCTGGGTATTATATTTCTCAAAATAGCTGTTGATCATCTTGCCATACTGCATAAAGCCCACATTATTTTTGTCTATGAATCTTATCTGTTTTTGTTGTTTGTCGGCTATCGTCTCCCTGAAAGGAATCTTGTATATATGATACCCCGAAAACGCCTCCTCTTTTACCTTAGGGGCAGGCATTGCGGCAAGAGTTCTTATTTTGCGATCAATATTTGGTGACAAATCTTTCTCGACCTTTCCTACATCACCTGCGAGACAGGTGATCTGAGCATTTGGATAGCTGACTCCGGATTGGTTGTTGACGGTGATCCAGCCTGCAAGATCGAAACTTTTTTGATCGAGATTGAGAACATAATCGCTCTTCCAGCTTACACCATTGGTTAGATATTCTAGATCGATACCCAATTTACCCTCGCCTGCTGTTTCTATGCTCCAGACCAGGCTTGGCTTGATGATCATATTTTTGGGCACGGACGGGAAAACTACCTGAGTAGGCTTTTCGAGCGTAAGGATCCGGCCGGTGCCCTTTTGCCTTACCATCACTTTGGGTTTGTATGCCAGAAGTATCCCTTTGGAGAGCACGGGGCTCTTGCCGTTGGTATAAAATTCAACATTTTTGTCTATACTGTTTTTGAGCATAGATTCAAGTGAGATCAGATCGTAGATATAGTTTTGGGAGTAAAGTGTAGTTTTGATACCGCTAAATACCGGTATCACACTCGATGTGATCATTGAGCCTGCCACACCTTCGTAAACCAGTTTTTGTTTTCCTTTGCTGACATTTGCCTCTCTTTTGTCTATCACAAAAGCTCTGTTGTCATTGTAGATGGTGATAGATATATCAGAACTTTTTTGGGGGACGACCACTTTGGCACCAAATGCAACCATCATCGCACCGGCCCAACACAACCATAATTTTTTCATTGCAAATCCTATATATACTGTAACGATACATCAAGTATATCCAAGCATCAAAAACAAAAAGTAAATAGGGTATAATTTGGCCCGAAGGAGTAAGCTTGAACATGATAAAAAACCCTGTCAAAAGCATAGCCATAGGATCATTTGACGGTATCCATACAGCACATCAACGCCTGATAGACCAAGCCGAAGGTGTTGTTGTCATAGAACGGGGCAACGGGTATCTCACACCGGGATACAAGCGCTCCAAGTTTACTGATAGGCCGCTATTTTTTTATATATTTGATATGATCAAGGAGCTAAGTGCTGCAGGATTCATCGCACGGCTGCGGGAGGATTTTCCTGCTCTGGAAAAACTTGTTGTGGGATATGACTTTCACTTCGGAAAAGGCAGAGAGGGTGACGCCGAGCATCTCAGGAAACTTTTTGACGGAGAAGTGGTGATCGTAGATGAGGTTATGATAGACGGCATCTCTGTACACTCCAGAGTGATACGACAATACCTCCAGGCAGGCAAAATAGACACAGCCAACAAACTGCTTGGACGAAGATACAGCATAGACGGGGTTATCATTGCAGGTCAGGGGCTTGGAAGCAAAGAGCTAGTCCCTACGCTTAATCTCAAGGTTTTGAACTACCAGCTCCCACGGGAAGGCGTATATGCCACCCGCACAAAAATAGACAATATCTGGATGCCGAGTGTCAGCTTCATAGGGCATCGCGTCACTACGGACGGCTCATTTGCCGTAGAGAGCCACATCATAGATCAGGACATAGGTATGATGCAGGGGGATGTGGAGATAGAGTTTGTCAAACATCTACGGGAAAACAAAAGATTCGACTCACTTCAAATGCTAAAAATTCAGATAAGATCAGATATTGAAAACGCCAGGCATTGGAGCACATCATGATGAAAGATAAGGTATTTGCCAAGGAGATAGAGAAGAAGTTTGAATTCGACCAGGCGGTGGCATCTGTGTTTGATGATATGCTGGAGAGATCGATCCCGTTCTACACAGAGGTACAAAAGCTTGTTATCGATCTGATACTTTTAGAGCAGGCTGACAGCAAGAGACTGATTGATCTTGGCTCATCCACAGCCGGCTTTTTGCTGCAACTATATGCTGCCATGGATACAGATATGAAGCTTGCAGGCATTGACAACTCCAAAGCCATGATAGAAAGAGCAAAACAAAAAGCCGAAGCTTTTGGGGCAGATATTCAGCTTATATACGGTGATTTGTCTGAATATGATTTTACTGATCTAGATTTCATAGTTTCCAACTACACCCTTCAGTTTATACGCCCTATTCAGAGAATAGAGCTTGTTTCGCAGATATACAAAGGACTAAATCCGGGCGGAATCTTTATTTTTTCAGAAAAAATTACATTTTCCAACAAGCGTCTGGATAAAGAGATGATTGACATTTATCACAGCTTCAAAAAAGCTCGCGGTTACAGTCAGTTCGAGATATCTCAAAAAAGAGAGGCACTTGAGAATGTTCTTGTTCCTTTTACAATACAGGAAAATCTTGAAATGTGTCAAAAGTCCGGTTTTTCCGTTATTGAGACGATATTTCAATGGGCCAATTTTGTCACCTTCGTTGCCAGAAAATAGACTGAATTGACACCTGAAAATTGCAGATGCCCACAGGAGCGGGTTGCATTATTTAATATCAGTTGTTCACACCTTATTCACATTGTGAAAATGCATAAAAAATCTTAAAATTGGATAAAATCGTAATAATTTTTCAAATTTATTTTTGCTGGCTATGATTCATTCCTTTTTTCATGCAAGATAGGCTATAATCCATCACAAATTTATAAGGAATCTATATGAGCTGGCAACCAAATAGTTGGAGAAAATTTCCCATCAAACAGCAGCCAACCTATGATGATCAAGAGCTTCTCAAAAAAGTGGAGGCAGAGCTTGCAGGCTACCCTCCTCTTATATTTGCCGGAGAAGCACGAAATCTCACCAAAGAGCTTGCAAAAGCCGGACGCGGTGAGGCTTTTATCGTTCAGGGCGGAGACTGTGCCGAGAGTTTTGCCGATTTCAATGCAGATATCATCAAGAATATGTACAAATTGATCCTGCAGATGGCAGTAGTGATGACCTATTCCAGCGGTAAGCCTGTAGTAAAGATAGGAAGAATGGCAGGACAGTTTGCCAAACCAAGATCGAGTGATTATGAAGAGATCGACGGTGTCAAGCTCCCAAGCTACCGCGGAGACATCATCAACGATATTGGCTTTACAGCTCAGGCACGCAAACCTGATCCCAAAAGAATGATCAGGGCATACAACCAGTCAGCAGCCACACTGAACCTCATGAGAGCATTCTCCAGAGGCGGAATGGCCGATCTCAATCAAGTACACAGATGGAATCTTGACTTTATCAAAGACCACCCTCTGGGCAAAAAATATGAGCAATTAAGTTACCAGATCGATAAGAGTATCAAGTTTCTGGCTGCAGCAGGTATCACAAGTGAGAATGCCCCGCAGCTGAGGCAGACTACAGTATATACATCTCACGAAGCGCTGCTTCTTAACTACGAAGAGGCATTGACTCGCATCGATAGTTTGACCGATGAATGGTACAACTGTTCTGCGCATATGCTCTGGATAGGTGATCGCACGCGCGATCTAGACGGAGCACATATAGAGTATTTTAGGGGCATCAAAAACCCAATCGGATGCAAAGTGGGTCCATCTATGCAGGCTGACGAGCTTTTGTCGCTCATAGATGCCCTTAATCCGGATAATGAAGAAGGGCGACTCAATCTTATTGTCCGAATGGGTGCAGACAAAATAAGCGAACTATACCCTCCTCTACTTCGGGCAGTCAAAGATGCCGGTAAAAATGTAGTATGGACCATAGATCCGATGCATGGCAACGTAGAGAAGAGCTCGACTGGATTTAAAACCAGAGATTTTGACAATATCCTGTCTGAAGTGGAACAGTTCTTCGCCATCCACGAGACTGAAGGAACCATAGCCGGCGGGATACATCTCGAGATGACAGGCGAGGATGTCACAGAATGCACCGGAAGTCTCTCTGCAGCTATAACCGAAGAGGATCTCAGCAGCCGCTATCATACACAGTGCGATCCCAGACTCAACGCTAATCAGTCGCTTGAACTGGCATTTATGATAGGGGAGAAAATAGGTTCTCCTTCAAGATCCTGACCTGTTTGGCTAATTTTTGTTTTTGAATCCTATTTCTGGATTCAAAAATTGTGAAAGTCTGATAATAAATCTATTCTCTCCTTTTTCATATTCGTATATAAATCCCATTTTGTGGATATCTAAAATGTTTTTGACTATATACAAACCCAATCCTAACCCAGTCTTGGACGGGTGAAAAGGAGTATAGTAATCTTCTATTTTTCCTTTGAGTTTGTCGCCAAAATTACTCACTGTCAATCTGCCGTTGTCGATGACAACAGTCACTTTCTTCGTCTGGCTGTATTTGATACCGTTATCAAGCAGATTTTTGACAGCCAGTGTCAATAGCTCGAAATCAGCCTGCACGGTCGTATCGTGAGCTATGTGCAATTCCACATGCCTGCCTATATCATCCAGCATCAGCATATCTATGCTCGCTTCGACGATATCACTGATCTTGTACGGTTTAAATACTGCGTTGAAATTTTTAGAGGCTATCTGCTCTACTTTGGCAAACTCATTGATAAGCAGATTGAGTCTTTCAAAAATAGCATTGAAGCGTTTTTTCTGTTTCTGGTCATGTACCATCTCGGCAAGTACTCTCCCCTTGGCTATAGGTGTTTTTAGCTCATGCATAATGGCTCTTAGCAACAGTTGCCTTGCCTGTAAAAGCTCTTTGATCTTTTTGACCGCCGTATCAAAAGCATTGGCCACATCGGCTATCTCGTCTCCTCGATCGCTGTGACATTCGATATCAAGATCCCCGTCTGAAAACTTTTCTATAGTATGGCGAAGTTCTACAAGCGGCTTGATCGATCTAATGACCCACCAGTAGAAAAAGCCCAGCAAAAGCAAAGAACCTCCGAAACCTATAGTTATATTGAGAGGAAATTTGGGCTTGTTGAGATTTTCAAGCACGAGCTTGAACCTGTCATTACTGATAAATATATACCGTTCAAACTTTATATTGACCGTAGCAAAATGCTTGGTGCCGTTGAGATCCTCAAAATGCCCCCGCAACACCACATCCTCCCCACCACCGTTGACTACGCGGATATTTTGTGATTCCAGATAAGCTGTATCTATCTTGCCGTATTTGAGATAGTATAGATATAGATAGTGTATATTGGCACGCTCCTGCATCTCTATCTCTTCGAGAGATTGAGCCTGAGTCCGTTGATAAAGCACACCAAAAAGCACAGTCAATAATATCGTGGCAATAACGAATATGATATTGATCTTGGCTCTTAGAGATTTAATGTGCATCAGACCAGCTTGTACCCAACGCTTCTGACAGCCTGTATCTTCTTGGGATCGCCAAGCTTGGCCCGTATTTTGGATATGATCACATCCAGACTTTTCTGGGAGCTATCACTCATCACAGTCGAGGCATTAATGAGCTGCTCTCTTGATATTGCGATACCCTGTGAGTGTATGAGCTGTGAAAGTATTTCAAACTCAGCAGGTGTCAGATGCAACGGCTCTCCGTGATAATAGATGGTCTCCCCTTTTATCTCAAACTCGCTTTTTGGTGCGTTGCTATCAGTACTCTCTTTGTTTTTGCGTCTTAGAAGGGACATGATACGGGCATACAGCTCTTTGGGGTCATATGGCTTGGGTAGATAGTCGTCTGCTCCAAGCTCAAAACTTGTCACTTTGTCTTGAATATCTGATCTGGCTGAAGAGATGATGATGGGTATGTCGTATTTGCGCGCCGCCTCTTCACACACCTCCAGTCCATCCATCCCAGGCAGTGTAAGATCAAGTATCATTAGATCATAGTTTTTTACTCCTGCGCTAAGGCCAAGAAACGGATCCTCAAAATTGGTAACTTCTATATCAAACTGGGCCAGATACTCGGTCAAAAGCTCTGCAAACTCCGGATCGTCTTCGATCATCAAGATCTTTATCATAATCACTCCATCAAACTAATTGCATTCATTTTATCTCAGATTGGTTAATTGTGGTTAAACAAATGCTTTGCGCATATATTTCTCGATCAAGTCCGAATCGTATCGGTGTCCAGTAAATATATCCAACGCTATCATACCTTGATAAAGCAGCATCTCCGAGCCGTCTTTGACAGGCTTTTTCAATTCTTTGGCCAAGGACATAAACGGTGTCTCTTTGCCATATATCACGTCTATGCAGGCTTTTGAGGATGGTATCACACTCTCAAGCAGCTCTTTGGGAGCAGGCAAGACATCATCACTCAAGCCTGCCGAGGTTGTATTGACCACCAGATCGTATCTCTTGGGCACAAAGTCATCATATGTATATACCTCAAACCCAAGATCTGCAAAGCTCTCAAGCCTTCCTTTGCTGCGATTTAGGATCGCAACGCCATACCCATTATCACGCAGTATAGCAGCAGTCGACCTGGCCGTACCGCCGGCACCAAGCAAAAGCACACTTTTGGCACCAAAATCACTTATAGAGCTCAAAAACCCGGGGGCGTCTGTATTGAAGCCATATAGCTTGTTGTCTTTGAGGAGAATAGTATTGACTGCTCCTACTTTTTTGGCAAAAGGATCAAGCTCATCACAGGCACCAAACGCCGCTTCTTTGTGCGGAACTGTAATATTGGCTCCATCAAGTCCAAGCTCAAAAAATTTTTCTCTTAGTTTTGATCCGTCTTTCAGCCTGTATCTGCCATAGCACCCCTCTATATCCAAACCTCTTAGCGCATAGTTATGCATCAGCGGGGATATGGAATGAGACACAGGATCGCCAAATATTGCCAACCTCAAAGAATCATTTCTCACGCGCAAACCTTTCATAATCATAGACCTCTATGCCGCAATCGACAAATCCTTTATCCCCAGTCACAACAATGGAACAACCCTCCTTTTTGGCGCATAAACATTGGAGGGTATCTTCGAGGTCATAGCCAAACTCTCCAGACATCTTTAATGCAGCAGATACAACTTGCTGTCCAAAGTCTGCTATACGCCATTTTGTCTGGATCGAATCAAAAAAAGCAACGACTTTTTGTTTATCTTTTGCGATATAATAAACATTGGTTAGTATATCTTCACTGATAACGATTTTGTACCCATCATTAAGCAAGCTTGCTACCAATTCATAAGCCTTGCTAAAATTTTTTCTCTGTGGAGACAAAAAATCCAATATCACGTTTGCATCGAGATAAACTCTATTCTCCATATTTTTCCTCAGCAATCATACGGCGTATCTCCTTGGCAGTTTTGTCTCTGAAGCGCTCCTGAATCTGGACAGTTCCTGCAAACTGCATTATCCCCTCTATTCTCTCTTGTTTTTCTCTTTCAAGTTTCTTCTTTAGATATTTTTTCACATCATCAGCATATTTGGCAGGCACTATTACTCCTTTGTACTGATGAGTTTTTTTATCCTCAATGTCGATATAGTCATAATCACCGATAATATTAGTGCTGCGGCTGAGTTCTCTGATACTCATGGTTGTTGTCATCAGACCCTCCTTATAGCAAATATCCAATGGTAGCAGATTATTTATATGTTGTCAAATAGTCCAAGCGCGTCTTTTGTCTTACTTTGACGGTGGCGAATAGTTGGTTTTGTATTTGACTCTGTTTTTCTCTTTATCTACACGAAAAAGAAAGTTATTCCACTCCATTGTATGATCTTTGTCTCCGGTTTCCTTGAGCTTAGATAGAAAAGGTTTTTCATCCTCTTCTTTGTAGCTAAACGCACCATATACGGCATTGGTCTTTTTGTCATACATTTCTGCTATATCATATGCGCTGGCAGGGATTATGGAAGGGATCTTGCCGTCCTTGATAGCGCCCTGGGCTATGGCTGTTTGCCTGGTGTCATATTTGTTGATCTGCGTATCTATCACAAATGACGACAAAAGCAGATACAAAGCCAGCGCTACCAAAAGTGAAGCTGCTATAAGTTTTTTCATATTTTCATCCTAAAATCTATTTATCAAAAAATCAAGAGTATCAATAGTCTCCTCAAAACTTTTGGATAGACTGACAAAATCTATTCAAACACCGCACCTAGAGCCTCCTTGCAGCGTTCCAGTATTACTTGATCCACGCTTCCGATTTTGTGCATAAGCCTTTTTTGGGAGAGTGAGCGGACTTGAAAAAGATCGACGGAGGACTTTTTGCCCAAGCCATTTTGAGTATTTGGCTCAATGGTAACCATCCAGGGTACTTGTTCATAATGTTCTTTAAAATCTGTCACAGGAGCGATGACCTTTAGCGGGAGCTTGCCAACTGTGTTGTTGTTGAGGATGATGCACGGTCGGCTCTTTTTCATTTCGCTGCCAATTATTGGATCCAGATTGACCAGCCAAATCTCACCCTGCTTCACCGAAACTCCTCACTGTCCAAGACGCTCAGAGCCGTTAGGTCGCCATCGTGTGCATACTCGTCTGCCATCAGCGCAACTGCTTTTTGCATCTTTTTCCTCTTTTGATCTGCAATATATTGATCGATGGCTATTTTAATGATTTCGGATTTGGATTGTTTGGTTTCGCTTTTGAGCTCATCTAACGCAACATTCAGATGATTTGGCAACGAAAATGTTATGCGATCATGGCTGTTTTGTCTCATTATCGTACTATTCTCCTCAAACATAATATGCACAATATTACATCATTATTTGATGTTTGTCAAGTATGCTCTCATCTCATCCTCACTCAATGTCGCCACTCCCAGACTCTGAGCCTTGGTCAGTTTGCTGCCGGCATCTTCGCCGTAGATGACGTAGTCGGTCTTTTTGGAGACGCTGTTTGTCACATGCGCTCCAAGCTCTTCAAGCATATCCTTGATCTGTGGGCGGGGCTGACTCATGGTGCCGGTGAGGACGACTGTCTTGCCGGTAAATGGCGACTGGATGATCTCATATTTTTGAGGTGGAGATGGATGAACTATCTGAATCAGGCGCTCTACCTTGTCCTTGTTGACTCTGGCAAACTCCAGCAGACTCAGTGCCATCTCCTCACCAAATCCATCCAGAGCTATGATCTGCTCGAAACTCAAATCCAAAAACTCCAGCCCAAACTCATCACACAGTTTTTTGCTGGCAACCTCTCCGATATGTTCGATCCCAAGGCCGTTGAGGAACCTCCAGCACTCTCTACCCTTGCTCTCTTCTATCGCTTCAAGCAGATTTTGGGCTCTTTTTTCTTTGAACCCTTCAAGCTTCAAAAGCTCATCTATTTTGAGGTGATACAGATCCTCTATCTCTTTGATAAGCCCCTCATTATAAAGCTGCACGACTATTTTCTCCCCAAGCCCATCAATATTCATACAGCTTTTGCTTGCATAATAGGATATCGCATTGACCACTCGTGCTGGACAGGATATGTTTTGACACTTCAGCAACGCACCTTCATCGAGCAGCTCACTATGACACACTGGGCACTCTGCGGGCTTTTGGATAGGTTTTTCATCGCCATCTCTAAACTCAGTAAGTACTTTGATGATCTTGGGTATCACATCTCCGCTGCGAATGAGGGTGACCATATCGCCCATGCGCACATCGAGTTTTTCGATATAGTCGAAGTTGTTTAGTGTAGCACGCTCTACCATAGCTCCTTCGATATTGACCGGCTCCAGCAGCGCTACAGGCGTCACTACTCCAGTGCGCCCCACTTGCAGCAACACATCTTTGATCCGCGTCTGCTTCTCGACGGCCGGAAATTTATATGCCACCATCCAGCGCGGATATTTGACGGTATAGCCAAGCTTATCATGCAGCTCTATGCGATCGACCTTGACCACCATACCATCGAGCATCACCTCCAAAGTATCCCTCATTTTGCCCAGCTTGGAGTATATCTCTTCTATCTGCGCAACAGTATGGCACACCTTTCTCAAAGGCGGCTTTCGAAACCCCAGATCATACACATAACCCATCGCGTCACTCAGATACTCAAAATTTAGATCATTGACCCCTATCCCCCACGGCTGAAATATCAGATTTCTACTTGCTGCGATAGAGGGATCAAGCTGCCTTAGGCTGCCGGCTGCTGCATTGCGCGGGTTGGCAAAGAGCTGCTCTCCTGATTTGAGTCTTTCTTTGTTGATCCTCTCAAACTCCTCGATAGTCATCAACACTTCACCCCTGATCTCTATGAGACCTTTGTGATCGATCTCAAGCGGTATCGACTGGATCGTGCGGGCATTGTTGGTGATGTCTTCACCTTCTGTCCCGTCACCCCTGGTGATCGCCTGCTCCAGCTTACCCTCACGGTATATCAGATCCAGACTCGCCCCGTCAAATTTGGGCTCGACATAGTATTGTTCATTTGGGTACTGCTTGTTGATCCTGTCATGCCACTGCTCAAACTCCACATCATCAAACACATCCTCCATGCTCCACATGCGACTGAGGTGTTTGGCTTTGTTAAATCCGTCTTTGATCGGTGCGCCTACCCTCTGAGTAGGCGAAGCAGGATCGATATCTTCAGGATGCGACTGCTCGTACTCCTGCACCTCGTGATAGAGTTTGTCGTATACCTCATCGGTAACCAGAGGATTGTCGTCTATATAGTAGGCATTCGCCCATTTTTTCAGTTTTTCTACATTTTGAAGGTATTGGGTGCGGGTCATTCTCTCTTCTCCTCTCCGATCATCCAGACACCACGCTCCATGAAGACCGGGATGGTTTGGCGTTCGGCTTTGTTGATAAATATTTTAACGTTCCCAGCACATACAGATCGGCAAACATTTTGGCGCGTGCAAGGAGTTTACGGAGCTTCATATCGGGCGATCATGTCCCGTGTGGCATCCAGTAATGGTTCCAAATGCTCTTTGCATACATGGTAGATCACTTCTGCATCCATGTCAAAATAGTGATGCGACAGCACATCGCGTATCCCTTTGATATTTTTCCACTCAATGTCGGGATAATCAGCAAGCAACTGATGATTTGTCAGCTTGTCAACCTGCTTAAATCCTTCACCGACGGCAATAAGTCTCATCGAAATGCTGTCCAGAGTTTTTAGACCCTCATCGTCTGCCAAAAAATCATCAATAGAAACAATCTTGCCAAAACGGGATCGAATCAGCTCGATCGAATAAACAATGTCCTTGAGCGTCAGAACCGTCGCAAGATTTTTGTCAGACATACGTAATGTCCTGCTGAATCATTTGACGGAGGGATGGGCGTATGTTTTTGTGATCACGGATGATATCAACCGGTCGCGAAAGGTCTTCTTCGATTTCTCGTTTGAGACCGACCATCATGAAAAGATCCGGCTTCATCCGAACGAAAATATCTACATCACTCTCTTGAGTAGCCTCGTCCCGAGCATAACTGCCAAAGAGCCCAATTTGCTCGACAGCATACTTTTGACGAAAAGCTTCTTTGTGTTGGCGCAAATAGTCTAAAATATGCTGTTTTTTCATGACTTTTCCTACTTATTTTTTTGTTATTATACCCTATTTTCTGTATCTCACTGCCTCCTTGCCGCCATAAAAATGCGGCATTGTCCCCAGCACATAGAGATCAGCAAACATTTTGGCGCGTGCCAGTATCTCTCGAATCTTCATGCGATACGCGGCCGGAGTACCCGGAATATCTTTTGCCGCAAACCCTATGACTTTTTGCCCTTTGGCTCGGGCGATATAGATAGCACGCTCCAGATGAAATCGCTGAGAGACGATGATATAATCCCGCAGGCCAAAATCGATCCCTGCCCGCACCACCGAATCAAGCGTCCGGAAGCCGGCATAATCACGCGTGATATACCGCCCCGGCACTCCGGCGCGGATCAGATCGCGGTACATCGCCGTGGTCTCGTCATAGTACTTCGTGCCGTTGTCTCCGCTGACGACAATCGCATCGACCTTGTGAGCCTTCCACAGTTTCGCCGCCGCCTCGATGCGGTAGAGATAGAAGTAGTTTTTGCGCCCCCGGGCTACGTATTTGGTGGTGCCAAGCAGTAGTGCAGCGCGCTTGTGGGGGAGTTTGCGGATATCATCGTAGATATAAGGAGCCGAGGCGTAGGAGACATACCGATCCCATGCGACCAGCGCTATAAGCAGTACAACCAAAAGGATAGAAAAAAGCTTGAGAAGTTTTTTCATGAGTCTTGCCAACAAGAGCGCAGTTGCTTGTAGTCGCCGTCGCCGATTTGCCAGTCAAGCATCCCTATGAAACGACCATGGCGGCGAGGAGATGCGTATCGCGTACGTTTGAGAGAGTGCCGTTTGCGATGTATGATCCAAATAAGGCGATCGATTATACCCTTTTGCACGGTACCCCTTTGTTTTATTGTAATACTTACAGTCTTATTGAATATTTCAATAAAAGCTTTGCCAAGCAAAGCATACCGAAACTCTCCACTCTCAACTCTCAACTCTCAATTCTCAACTCTCAATTCTCCACTCTCCACTCTCAATTCTCAATTCTCCACTCTCAATTCTCCACTCTCAACTCTCAATTCTCCACTCTCAATTCTCCACTCTCCACTCTCAATTCTCAACTCTCCACTCAAAACACCCACCCCTGTACCATCGCCATATATGCCAGTGTGCCGCCAAAGATACTCACAAGATAGTTCTTAAAACCCAGATGCAAAGCAACAGTGATCGCCACGGCTCCGAGCTCATACGCCCCATAAGGCGCGGTGGAGAAATCGGTATCTTTGAGCGCGTAAAAGACCAGGATCGTCATCATCACCGGCGGCAGATACGTCTCCAAAAATACAATATACCCCGGCGGCTGCCTGTGGCCAAAAAACAAAAACGGTATAACTCTGGTCAGATAGGTAGCCGCGGCCATAGCGATGATGGCCCCAAGGATATAGCTACTCTCCATTGCTGCCTCCTTTCTCAATCCGGCTGCGAAGGGCAAACAGCATCACCAGCGCGATAATGATAGCGCCCAGGAGCATATTGGTCCCCAGCACCATCCATGCGATGGCCGAAGCAACCGCTCCGATGACAAAGGGGAGGACTTGCCTGCGGGCTTTGTACTGCTCAATGGTGAGCACCACAAACAGCGCCGTCAGCGAAAACGGCAGTCCTCTGGTATCAAAATGGACATTGGAGCCAAAAAGCGCTCCGGCGACTGTCCCCGCTATCCAGTAGCTTTGATTGAGCGCCGACAGATACAGGGAATATCGCTTTTGATCCAGTGTCTCAGGAACCTTCATACCGGTAAGCACCCCATAAGTCTCATCGGTCAGGGAGTGAATAAGATAGAGCTTGGCCAGACCGGCTTTGGCGTAGCGCTTGAGCAAGGACAAACCATAAAACGCATGGCGAATATTGATAAAAAAGCTCGCGATCGCAATCTCGGGCAAGCTTAGATGCGCATTCAAAAACCCCACCGCCGCAAACTGCAGCGCCCCGGCATAGACCAGCAAACTCATTACTCCTACCCAGTACCACGCCACACCGATATTTGCCATCAAAAGCCCCAGCGCAAACCCCAGCACAAAATACCCCATCATCACCGGAATGGAGTTTTTGAAAGCGGTTTTGAGTTCAAGAGACATGAAATGGGCTCCTTCGTCGCATGTTATGTGTTACGTATTGCGATTTTTTTATAAAAGCTTTGTAAAGCAAAGCATACCAAAATTCTTCATTCTTCATTCCTCATTCCTCATTCCTCATTCCCAATTCACTCCACACCTTCACCGCCTGCACGTGCTCGACCACATCATGACATCGGATGATTGATGCGCCGTGATCGAGGGCTTTTAGGTGAATGGCCAGCGTGCCGGGCAAGCGTGCTTCGACCGGAGTAGGGGTGATGTGATCGATCATCGATTTGCGGCTGGCACCGATAAGCACCTCGCAGCCGTGGTGGGTAAAGTGCCGGAGATTGCGCAGGAGTGCAAGATTGTGCTCAAGAGTCTTGCCAAAGCCGATCCCCGGGTCGAGGATGATCCGCTCCGGGGGGAGTCCGCGCTCCTTGCACACCGAGATACGATCGGCAAAAAACGCATCCACCTCGGCAGTGACATCCTCGTAGCTGGGATCAGCCTGCATCGTCTGCGGGGTACCCTGCATGTGCATGATGCACAAACTTGCCTCATACTCCACTGTCAGATCAATGATGGCCGTATCCTGCGCTCCGGTGATGTCATTGATCAGACCAAAGCCGCTCTTTAGTGCATACTCGACCACCTCCGGCGCATAGCTGTCGATCGAAAAGAGCGCCTTTTCGTGCAGTTTTTGCTGGGCGATCGCATCGCAGATGGGGCGTATGCGCTCCAGCTCTTCGTTGACACTCACCGGTTCAGAGCCCGGTCTGGACGAGACCCCGCCGATATCGATGATCTGTGCCCCTGCTTCTATCATCTCCCCGATCCGCTCCACGGCCTCATCGGCTGCGAAACGGCTGCCGGCATAGAAACTGTCGTCGTTGGCGTTGATCACCCCCATGATGCGCACGGGAAAGGTGCGTCCCTCTATCAAACGGGCAAGCCCTCTGGCAACTTCTTTGAGTCCAAAGGGCTGGGCTCGCTCTTTGTCAGCCAATACCTTGATCTGCTTGCGGGTCGCGATCAGGAGGGCATCGACTCTCTCCATTTCACAGGTGATCACCCCTGCCGGCACCGCCAGCTCAGCACCGATGCTGAGCGCATCCTGCTTGAGAATATTGGCCGCGGGCGTACGCAGGTCGCGGATGCGAACATAGAGCATCTCCATCTTGTCTGCCATGATGGCGATACCCCCGCTGCGAACACCCAGACGCTCAAGCGCACTCCGGGGATCGGCAGGTTTGGCTATCTCGTAGAGGATCATAGTGGCTCCTTTGGGGCGTGTTACGTGCTAAATGTTACGTGTTACGATTTTTTGATCATACCAAAATTTTTACTTTTTACTTGTTACTTTTTACTTAAAATTCCTCATTCCTAATTCCTAATTCCTAATTCTCCTCGCCAGCAGCTTGAGCAGCACTCCGGTCAACACAAATGATGCCGGTGAGCCTTTGTCGAGCGCCAGTCTGCTGTCGCGAAACATATCGAGGGTGCGCTCGTCTATGTCGTATTGTCCGTTTTTGATCGCATTGTTTGCGATCTGCTCAAGAAGTGTTTTGGCTTTGGAATTGTCTGTTCGGCTATACTTCTGAATAAACTCATAGACACTCCTGACATCGAGTTTGAGCATATCAAGCTCCAAAGCTTCAGTCTTGTCCTCTTCATCCAATACCGTTACAGGCAATCTTGAAGAAATAGTTGGCAACAAAGTAGAGCGTGATGAGAGCATCAAAATAAACTCTGTCTTCTCAGGCGGCTCCTCTATCACTTTGAGCAATTTATTCTGCACAACTTCACTAAACGAATCGGAGATCAAAATAATTATCTTTGGTTCATAACTGGTTATATAGGCTTTTTCTATAGCCAACTTAGCATCCTTGACCTGAAACGATTTGCCCTCATCCGGTCTTATGATCTCAAATCTCTCATTGGCTTTAGCAAGAGCTCGCAGTTGATCTATCGTCTCATCAAACAATGATGTGATGATCACCTGTGAATGCAACTGCATCAATCGATCTCCACCTGCCCATAGACTGCTGCTTCAAGACTCTTGTCAAAAAGCTTGTAGAGTTGGATCAGTTTGATATCAAGCAATGGATCGCTGTCTCGCAATACAAAACTGCCGGCAACCTCTTTATTGATAAGCCACAGGAAATTATTCTCTTGGCGATAGGCTATCTTGGTGAGAGGATGGCCCCCTTCACCTATATACCATATGAAATATCCCTGCGGGTAGGCTATATCGAGCATATCTTCCAATAGAGATATCTTCGAGCTTAAATTGACAGAATCAAGATCGGCAAAAATGCCTCTGAGACTTTGAATGGGGACAAAGGGTCTATCTTTGGCAGTATCATTGACCTGGTTGAGGATATACTGTTCAAACCATTTCCTTTTGGGGTCTGTAAGCAGCAAGACCGTTTGTCCCTCGATGATTCTTTGCAAAGCGCTTTTGACAAGCGGGACCCAGTTGTATCTATGCTCCTCCATCCAGCTAAAATCGGATGATTCGGCCCGTATCGCCTCAAGTGTCCACTCCAAAAGCTGCTGCATCTATCTATCCAGTTCGTACGCTTCGTGCAGTACCCTGACGGCCAATTCTGCAAACTTTTCGTCTATCACCATGGATACTTTGATCTCGGAGGTCGATATCATCTCGATATTGATATTGTTCTGAGCCAGAGCCGTAAAAGCCGTGGCTGCTACTCCGCTATGAGATTTCATGCCCACTCCTACCACAGAGACCTTGGCAATATTTTCGTCAAAGTCTATACTTCCTATATCTTGGCCGAATGATTCTATCGCCTCCTTGGCACGCTCAAGTTCGCTTTGAGGTACAGTGAATCCAAGATTGGTGGTCCCGTCTGTACTTGCATTTTGGATGATCATATCGACATTGATCTGCTCATCTGCCAGCTTATTGAATATTTCGGCCGCTACGCCAGGTCTATCTGAGACATCCCTCAGAGACACCCTTGCCTGATTTTTGTCCAGAGCTATGCCGCTTACCAGTACTGCTTCCATATCTTCTATCTCCTCGCTGATTATTGTACCTTCTCCGTCGCTGAAACTACTGCGGGCTACTATGGTAACTCCCATCTTTTTAGCCAGCTCCACTGAGCGGCTCTGCAGCACTTTTGCCCCCAGACTGGCCAGTTCCAGCATCTCGTCATAAGATATTCTCTCAAGTTTTCGTGCTTTTGGCTCTATGCGCGGATCAGTAGTATATATCCCGTCCACATCACTGTATATCTCACACCTGTCGGCTTTCAGGGCTCCGGCTATGGCCACAGCACTCAGATCACTTCCTCCTCGACCCAGCGTGGTGACATTGCCGTTTTGGTCCATACCCTGAAACCCTGCCACTACAACTATCTCGCCTTTATCGAGGTGCTCTATCATCAAGTCGGTATTGATCTCCTCTATTCGGGCGAACATATGAGTATCATCTGTACGGATCCCCGCCTGACGTCCTGTCATGGCTACGGCAGGATATCCCATCTCCTGCAGGGCAATCGCCAGCAAAGAAGCCGTCACTCTCTCACCTGAGCTGAGCAGTATATCCATCTCTCTGCGGGAAGGTCTGGAAGAAAAATGATAGGCGTACTCTATAAGCTTATTGGTCTCTCCACTCATCGCAGAGACGACTACAACCAGTTTTTTGCCCTCTTTTCTGGCTGCGGCGATCCTGTGAGCAACATTTCCTATCCTCTCCAGATCACCTACGCTTGTACCTCCGTATTTTTGAACTATCAACATCCTACAATATCCCTTTACTGCTGAAATATTCTATTACTTTTTTATAAGACGGCCGTTTGAAATAGCTTACCTTTTTAAACAGCTGATCGATTGTCACCAGTCTGAACTCTTCAAATTCCGGAGTACTGTGTGCAAACAGATCCACCGTCTCATTTGATATGAGCCTGACCAAAAAATATCTCTGTCTCTGTCCCCTGAAAGGATAAACCTTTGTAGCCGTGGTCTTGGGGAAATCGTATTTGATCCACTCCGGATACTCCCCGAGTATATCCACCTCATCCGTACCTATCTCTTCTCGCAACTCCCTGAGTAGTGCCTGTTCGGGTGTCTCACCTTCATCTATCCCGCCTTGCGGAAACTGCCAGCCTCTACGCATACCTGTGCGTCTGGCGATCAAGAACTGCCCTGTCTGGTCATAATCGGACGAGAGGACGATAGCGGCAACATTGGGGCGGTAGCCCGTATATTCCTGCATTCTCTTCTCGTTTCGGCATACCGTACTTTGGATGCCCGTAATATAATTTCTGATAAGATTTTATCCAAAATAGGGTTATAGCCTTATAAAAAGAGTCAAATTTGTTAGCTTATATCCATATCCCCTACTGCGATTCCAAATGCCATTACTGTGCGTTCAACTCTTATGTCGGCAAATTTGATACCAAAGAACAATATATGAAAGCTCTTCTCAAACAAACAGCACATGAGCTTGCAAGATTCGAGGCGACCAAAGGTTCTATAGAGACTCTGTTCATAGGCGGCGGTACTCCCTCTACAATTTCTCCTGAACTCTATAAACCTGTTTTTGAACTGCTGTATCCTTATCTTGCTTTTGATGCCGAGATCACCATAGAGGCCAATCCCAACTCAGCCACAGAGGAGTGGCTAAAAGGAATGCACGAACTCGGAGCCAACAGAGTAAGTATCGGAGTACAAAGTTTTGATCCGGACAAGCTTAGGCTCCTTGGAAGAGCCCATAGCCCCATTCAGGCGGAAAAAGCTCTGCTCAATGCCGACAAAGCAGGATTTAGACATATATCTCTCGATCTTATCTATAACACATACGGGGACAGCGAAGAATTGCTGCAAAAAGATATCAAAAGGGCATTTGAGCTGCCTGTGGATCATATATCGGCTTATGAACTGACCATCGAATCCGGTACACCATTTGCCGCTAAGCCTCACATAAAACAACAAGACGATTCTCTGGCTTTTTTCGTAGCAGATGAGATCCAAAAAGGGGGCTTCGAGCATTATGAGATATCAAATTTCGGTATCTACAAAAGCCGCCACAATCTCGGATACTGGCAACAAAAAAGCTACCTTGGCATAGGCGCTGGAGCTGTGGGTTTTAGGGGTCTGACCTCAGACGCAGGAGCTGCCACACGCTTCTATCCCCCTGCCGAGATTGACACCTACCTCCGCAATCCGCTAAATATAAACAAAGAGTCTGTCACTCCTGCCGATCTTCTTACTGAGCATCTTTTTTTAGGTTTACGCAGCTGTGTCGGCATCAGCAAAGCTCTTCTTGATGACCGAATGCGCAAGCGAGCCAAAATATTGGCGGAAGAGCAGAAGCTTATAATGACAGACAAACGTTATTACAATCCAAACTTTTTCATTGCTGATGAGTTGGTGTTGTTTTTGCTAAACTAAACCTGTATCAATCGCGAGTCTGCGTTGATGAAAGTCAAAATAATGATTTGCCGGTTTGACTACAATCATCTCTGATTTTACTAAAGGAAGCTCAAATGAAACAATTGATTGCACTTTTGCTAGCCTTTGGCGCTTTGCTTTTGTATGCCAAGCCGCCGAAAAGTGCAAGCTGCGCAGCTTGTCATCCACGCATATATGCCGAATATCAACGCTCCATGCACGCCAATGCCTCAGCAACAAAGGACAAAGTCCATTTAGCCGTTTGGAACAGACATCCACTCAAAAAACAGGGCAGATACAGCTGTGCCAAATGCCACTCTCCAGCAGATGATACCCTTGCTATAAACAAGCGCACCAACAAAACCGAACCGTTCTCTTGCCAATCTTGCCACAAGATCCAAGATATCGAACTGCATGCCAAAGCAAACCGAAATATTCTCACATCCAAAAAGAAATATTTTTTCTCTGCTGATCCCAAACAAAAAGGCAAAAAGCTTATTTTTCACGAGGAGACGCGCCTTTATGGCCTGATACGCAAAACCATCGGTTCACCGTATCACGATATTGACTACAGCAATGACGGATACTACACAGGTCAAATGTGTATGGGATGCCACTCGCACAAGCAGAATGATCACAATTTTGATATTTGCAACCTTGAGGTCAAACAAAACAACTCCCAGGCAACCTGCATCAGCTGCCATATGCCGCAAAAACCAGGAGCATTGGCCAATCTCAAGCACACCAAAACCCATGCTTTTCACGGCTCGTCGATTCATGGAGGCACGCCGGCACACTTATCGCAGTATATTAAACTCTCTCTGCAAACAGAAGCAAAAGGATTTACCGTTACTATTCAAAACAAAGCTACCCATACCCTCTTCCCTCATCCTCTGCGCCTTGGTCAACTAAGAGTATTCATACATCGTAACGGCAAAGATATGCCTCTTGAGGCTCGAAATTATGCCAGAGTGATCGGGGCCAACGGCAAGCCGACCATGCCGTGGGAGGCCGATATGGTCATAAAAGACACGACAATAAAAGCACTTCAAAAACGCAGTGAATACTTTGATACGGCATTAAAGCAAGGTGATAGAGTGACTGTGGAGCTGGGCTACTATATTGTCAATCCCGCAGCAGCTAAGCAGCTTGGGCTCACCGATCCCAAAACTACAGATTTTATTGTCCTGACAAAAAAGCAGTTTGAGATCTGACCATATTTGTGTTGCTGTTGTTTTATTTGGGCAGCAACACGATTTTGCTCCCACTCCTAATCCTCCATTAGATATAATATCCACTCAATAAAAATCGAAGGTGGCTATATGTTCGGAATGGGCTTTACCGAGATACTTTTTATTGCAGTTGTCGCCATACTTTTCCTCGGACCCGATAAACTTCCAGAAGCGATGGTACAGATAGCCAAGCTTTTTAAGAGCATCAAGAGTACAATCAACGAAGCCAAGAGCTCATTTGAGGAAGAAATACACATCAAAGAACTTAGAGAAGAGGCTCTGAATTATCGCAAGCAGTTCGAAAATGCGGCCAATGACATAAGCGGCTTCAAAAACTCTATCCCCAACCCCGCTGCGGAGCTTCAAGACGCTATCAGTACGATCGGGGGGGATCGCTACCTGGACGAAGACATACTTGCCGATATAGAAGAGGCCAAGAGCAGGTCAGAAGAAGCCGCCCTGATAGAATCCGCAGACAGTAAGCCGACCGGGGAAGAACCGATCAAAGAAAAACCAACCGATAAAAAAACCTCCAACAACACCCAAAAACCGGACAAAAAACCCAGAAACAAAAAAAATTCCGGCAAATCTGCGGAAAAAAGCAAAGCGCCTGAGAGCGGGGACAAAGCCTGATGTTTGAGAGCATGAAGCCGCATCTTGCAGAACTGCGCACTCGTCTGGCCATATCCGTAGCCGCCGTACTGGTAATGTTTATGGTAGCTTTTGTATTTCACAATCCTATACTTACGTGGGTCACTCAGCCTCTCAATGACGCTCTTACTAAAGTCAAAGTGATTGTAGAACAAAGGGACAACGGCACGTGGAGAGTCAAACATCCGGATCACAACCAGAGCCAATCTGCCCCAACCCCCAAAACTTCCGTATCTGATCAGGCAGCGGCCATGAGCGATCGCCTGCACAAGGCTTCCGAACTGCTCTCAAAACGCCACAGAGACGAAACCGATATAGAGCTGGCCAAACTCCTCAAAGAGGCTTCTGTTTCGGCATCTGAATTGGCCAAAGGCATCAAAAGAATTGCAAATAACTCCCCATCCGAGCAAAACGCTACACCCCAATCACCCAAAGCCTCGTCCAATTTTTGGGGCAGCATCACCACACATCAGGTGGGGGGAGCGTTTTTTGTAGCACTCAAGGTATCGTTTTTTGCCGGCCTGCTTTTTGCATTGCCTGTTATTTTGTGGCAGATGTGGCTTTTTATAGCTCCGGGGCTGTATGACAACGAAAAAAAGATGGTACTTCCTTTTGTGATCGGCGGTTCGATCATGTTTGCAATAGGTGTGCTTTTTGCCTACTATATCGTTACACCGTTTGGTTTTCAGTTTCTGATCACTTTTGGATCATTTCTATATACTCCTTTGATCAATATCGAGGATTACGTAGGTTTCTTCACCAAGATTTTGCTGGGGTTTGGCATCGCATTTGAACTGCCGGTAGTAGCTTATTTTCTGGGACTTCTGGGGCTTATTACCGACAAGACCCTGATACGCTTTTTCAAGTATGCCATAGTGATGATCTTTATCCTGGCCGCCCTTTTGACACCGCCTGATGTCTTGACTCAGGTGCTGATGGCCGCGCCACTGATCATTTTATACGGAGCTTCGATACTTATACTCAGATTCGTCAATCCCGAAAAACCGGATGAAGAAGATGCACAGACCCATAGCCCCGCAACATCAAGCACACCTACAGAGACTTCCAAAAGCCATCACGAAGTAGATGAACCGTTTGGCGACGATGGGAAAACAGATGATGACGATTTTGACTTCGGGGATGATGACTTCGATCAGCTTGAAAATGACAAGTAGGCGCAATGACCCTAAAGCAAAATGAACTCCTAACTGAAAGCTATGACTATGCCCTCCCCAAAGAGCTTATAGCTACCCATCCTGTCTATCCTGCTGACAGCGCCAGACTGATGGTATATGACAGGAACAACGACAAAATCACCCATACCACTTTTCGGCACCTATCAGCCTATATCCCTAGTGATGCTCATATCTTCCTGAATGACACTCGCGTGATCAAGGCCCGCCTTTATGGGCAAAAAGAGACAGGTGGCAGGGTAGAACTGCTGCTCAATAAGCCTATAAGTCGAGAAAAATATCTTGTGATGATCAAAGGAAGGATCAAAGAGGGTAGTGTAATCATTTTTGAGCAAGGATTGAGTGCCACAGTTTTGTCCCTTGAGAGTGACGGATCGCGCGTGGTATCTTTTAGACAAGAGGGCAAACCTCTTGGATTTGAAGAGCTTGTCACGGTGCTTGACGAGATAGGGCATGTACCTCTGCCGCCGTATATTCGTCGCAATGACAACAAACAAGATGAAAGCGATTATCAGACCATCTTCGCCCAGGAGCCGGGTGCAGTCGCAGCCCCCACTGCCTCGCTGCATTTTACACCCAAACTTTTAGCTGAGATCAAAAGCAAGCACCCCACCCATACTCTCACTCTTCATGTGGGTGCAGGCACTTTCAAACCGGTTGAGTCTGAGAATATACTCGATCATCCTATGCACTCAGAGTATTTCCATATTCCTGAGGATACTGTATCGGTACTCCAAAGTGATACGAAGATACTTGCCGTCGGTACTACTGTGACGCGCACCATTGAGTACTTTGCCCGAACCGGCCGGACCGAAGGGGAATGCGATCTGTTTCTTCACCCACACAACCCCCCCATTCGAGTCAACCATTTGTTGACAAACTTCCACCTGCCCAAAAGTACGCTTATTATGCTTGTTAGCGCTTTTCTCGGACGCAAGAAAACTATGGCACTTTATGAAGAGGCCATCCGTGAAAAATACCGATTTTTCAGCTATGGGGACGGGATGTTGATCGTATAGATTACCATCCGGTAACCAACTCAAGCTATAATATACCAACAATATCCAAGGAGTAGCAGTATGCGCAAAACCAAAATAGTAGTAACACTTGGTCCCTCCACCTCATCGCCTGAAATGATCGAGCGTCTCATTCGCACAGGTGTCAATGTTTTCCGTCTCAATTTCTCTCACGGAGATCATGCCACACATGCCGACAATATTCATATGATACGAAAAATATCTGCTGAAATAGGTACCGAAGTGGCAATCCTTCAGGATATTTCAGGGCCTAAAGTAAGGATAGGAAAAATATCAGGGGTGCTGAAACTGCGCAGAGGAGATACTATCAAGCTCTCCAAAAATAAATCAGATGATCCCTACACTCTAGATCTAAGTTATCCCGACATCATAGATATGGTCAATATAGGCGAAGAGGTTTTTTTCGCCGACGGGACACTTCAGACCGAAGTGATTGACAAAGATGACAATACTTTGACCCTCGGACTGCTAAACAGCGGCGAACTCACATCCAAAAAAGGTGTCAACTTTCCAAAGACACACCTTGATATATCTGCCATCACAAAAAAAGACGAAAAAGACCTTGAATTTGGTTCCGCTTGGGGTGTAGATATCGTGGCTTTATCGTTTGTGCAGACCCCCGAAGATATTCTCAAAGCCAGAGAGGTAATGAAAAGATACGATTTTGACCCTTTTGTCGTCTCCAAGATAGAGACAGGATCAGCCATCAAGAACCTTCGCTTGCTACTTGAACTCTCTGATGGCGTGATGGTGGCCAGAGGCGATCTGGGGGCCGAGTTTGGAGTCACTCGCCTTCCCCGCATCCAGAAACACATCCTTGAGGTGGCAAACGAAATGAACAAACCATCCATTACTGCTACGCAGATGCTCACGTCCATGAAGGATAACCCCTTCCCTACTCGCGCTGAAGTTAGTGATATAGCCAACGCAGTGTATGACGGTACAGATGCGGTAATGCTCAGTGATGAGACTACTATCGGAAGTTATCCCATCGAAGCTGTGCAGGTTTTGCATGATACTATCAAGGATGCCGAAAAAGACTATCCGTACTATAAGGATTGGCCCACACATAACGAATCGGATGCCATCTCCAAATCAGCAGTAGAGCTTGCAAAAAATCTACACAAAGAAGCGCTTGTGCCTTTTACATCTTCTGGCATGAGTGCCCAAACTCTATCCAGATACAGACCCATGCAAAGCATATATGCCATTTCGCACTCTATCAAAACGCACCGCAGACTCAATCTGCTTTGGGGAGTGAGGCCTCTTTTTGTGATGGAACCTATGCGCAATCCTACCAAGCTGCTTTATCTTTTTGTCAAGAAACTGCTTGACGAAAAAAGGATTCCTCCCGACAAGAGATATATTGTCACAATGGGATCCCTAACAGGCAAAACAGGTTCGACAAACCTTATCAGGATCCTCAACAAAGAGGGCATGGAAGCGGTATTGGCATCAGAATTTTGACAAATTGACAATAAATGTTTACAATTTGACAATATTTAATAAATATTTAAGCTTTGATATCTTATAATATCAACCAAGCTGCTCAGGAGCGCCGACTAAAACGAAATCATATTTTCTCCTTTTGATTCTTTTTTCCTCCTCTCTGCGGCCTGGCAGCTCAAATCACACAAACTTCCCGAACAATATCAAAATCATACACTGATGATCGACAATTCTATCTGTCACTCAGCCATCTTTCCAAAATAATTTTGGCAGCAATAGAATCTATCCTGCCATCCCTTTTTTGGCGGATATGCCCCTGCATCTGCTCCTTGGCCTCCATCGATGATCCTGCTTCGTTCTGATAATAGATCTCTACATCTTTATCCATTTTCAGCAAACCGACAAAATGGCGAATACGTCTCCCCATCTCCTCTTCACTCTCTTCACCCTTTGGGAGACCTATTACCAAAATATTGACATCCCAGCTCTTTAGAAATTCTGCTGCATCTCTGGCTGCCTGATTGCGGTTCTTCCGCATGATTGCATCCTGCGGCATAACAGTCTTGCCGTCCAGACACAGCGCTACCCCTATGCGCTTGAGCCCTATATCCAAAGCTGCTATCTTCTCTCCACCAGTCAAAACAAATCCTCCGAGATCTTTTCGGTTCGTTTTTTGTGAACTCTATTTTTATTCTTTGGTTTTAAGTGATGCGTTTTTTTTAAATTCATCTTGTTTCTCATTTTATCTATCCGTCTATTTGCTTTTATGATAGAAGTTTCACTTATTTTGCGTTCACGGAGCAATTCCCTGACTATGTTTATGAGCTGCCCGGCATTTACCTTGTCTTTACGCGAGAGCTGATTACCAAAAAGAAGTATGTCATCGCCTGCATTGATCGCCATCATTATAGTTTGCTTTAGAGAATAATATTTTCGTATTGCCCCCATTTGCAAATCATCTGTGATGAGTACCGCTTGGCTGTTGTGCTTGCGCAAAAGTTTAATGGCTTTGACAGAAAGCGACATCGGCATCCCTGAAGGGTCTATCCGGCGATTTACTACATGTGCCATCATCACCGAATCGGCAGATCTATTCAAAAAAGGCTTCAGCTCCTTTTTGCTCCATGTCTTAGTAACATCCACAAATCCTCTATGAGTATCACCTAGACTTGAACCATGGCCCGGGAAATGCTTGAGCGCTGTAAGGATCTTGTATTTTTTCATCGCCTTGATAAAGATATCATTATATCTTTTTACGGTTTTGGGATCTGCTCCATAGCTACGACCCAGCTTGTGGATAATATAGTTGCGCGGCTCAATATCCAGATCGGCTACAGGTGCGAGATTATAGTTAATTCCCAGACTTTGCAGCTCTTTTGCCATTTGCTCATAGAGCTTTTTGGCGTATTGTATGCCTCCGGATGCCACGACCCAAGCGCGCGGATAGTCTATACCGAATCTGATCCGCCTGACCTTGCCTCCTTCCTGATCAACAGCTATAAGGGGCTTATGGTTGCAACTGCTCAGTTTGGCCGTTAGAGTTTTCAGCTGTGATCTACTGCCGATATTTTTGCCAAACAGTATCACTCCGCCCAGCCCAAGGTCACATATATCACGCATGATCTGTGAGTCGGAAGCAAGACTTTTGCCCTCGAACCCCACCATAAACATATTGGCTATTTCGCTATCGGCAACCTTTCCCCATGACAACTCCACCAACAACAAAAACATCAAAACTTTGATCATGGTCACTCCAAATCTTTCGGATAATTATACACTGTTAACATTGGGTTAAGGCTATATGGTATAATCCTTCTGAAAATACTTCCAAGGAGACCTGATGAAGAGTATGAGATTTCTTCTGGCTATGGTATTTTTGATGACTTTTGCCGCATTAGCGCAAGCTAAAGAGAGCAAAAAAACTCAGGATACACAACCTGAACAAGCCAGACAGGAGTTTGTCCAAAAACTCGGCAGCCAAACAGCCAAACTAAATGCCAAAGAGATACCTCAGGGCTTTATATTTGAAAGCGGCAAGGGGAAAGTGACACTGTTGGTGCTATGGACCAAAGACTGCAAGTCCTGCGTAGATGACATCCCCAATCTCAACCGCATATTGCTTGACTTCAGAGGCAAGGTAAATATCATAGCCATAGAGATCTCAGGTATGACAAGTAAGCAGCTGCAAGAATATGCCAAAGACAAAAAAGTTCTCTATACCATGGTCTCCGGAGTCGAAAACAAAAAATTCGTAGCCAGGATTATGGAGAAATTCGGTTTTGACAAGAGTCTGCCCTTTCAAATAGTCCTTGGCTACACAGGGCACAACAACGGCATCATCAAAGGTATAGCCAAGGTTGACGATATGGAGAAGTTCCTCCAAAAGATCATAAGGCACTATGAAGAGAAAAAAACGGTTAAACCAATCGGACAAACCAAGCAAAAGCCCGCAGAGAAAACCGACAAACCCAAAAAAAGAAACTCGAACCAATCAGAATCTAATACAAAGGAACAAAAATGAAAAAACTATATGCTGCGCTTATAGCTCTTGTACTGATCGGCACCATCGCACAGGCCAAAGGAAACGATGATGCCATCGCTCTCCCTACTCTGGATGGCAAATCTATACATATCAAAGGCACCGATAACGGCCTGGATATCAAAGAATACAGAGGCAAGGTGGTCTTCCTCGAGTTCTGGGGCACTCACTGTCCGCCATGCCTGGCCTCTATACCGCACTATGTGGATATGATCAAAAAGTACAAAGGCAAGCTTGCAATGCTGGGCATAGAGGTGCAAGACACCCCAAAAGATCAGCTCAAGAGTTTTGCCGCAAAATACAAAATGAACTATGATATAGTATCTTACAGGGATGCGGGGTATTTCGTAGAATATATCGCCAGAAGAGCCGGCTGGAAGGGTTCTATTCCATTCCTGATGATTCTGGATCAAAAAGGTAATGTCGTCACCATGCAGGTGGGTATGCTGCCCCAAAACGTGCTTGAAAAAGTCGTCAACGATCTGCTAAGCGGCAAGATCAAGAAAAAGTAGCCTCACCTTCGAATATATACGGGCAGATACGCAGGTCTGCCTCTACATCAGTGAGATAATGCCGTTTTCAACTTGTATGATCCCTTCAAGCTCGGCTTCAAATACCCTGTCCCCAAATCTATCCACCGCTTCATCGAGTGTCGGATGCTTTTGACAAAAATAGTAAAATTCATCTTTGGGCATGTCTGCAGCAGTCACCACACCAAATTTTGATGCAAACTCTTCGATATTGTATATAGGCTTGGCTTCTCCTCGCTGCAACAGAGCATTAGTACCGCCGCTGCGGTCAAGTTGTTGGGGCAAGACAAATATCTCCTTGCCCATTTTTTGCGCGAATTCCACACTCCTTATCGACCCGCTGTTCTCATCTGCCTCAGTCACTATCAGTATCTCTCCCAGAGCCACTACCAGCTCGTTGCGTATCACAAAACTCCAAGCAGTAGCTGCAAATCCCGGCTCAAACTGACTCAGCGTCAATCCCTGCTCTTCGATCGTTTTGATCATTGAGGCGTTCGTGGCAGGATATCTGATATCTATGCCTGAGGGCAATACGGCAATCGTATGTGCAGCTCCCGCACCCTGGTGAGCTGCCGCATCCACACCCATAGCTGCTCCACTGACTATCGTCACTCCTCTGGCGCCTAGGGCTCTGGCTAGATCATAGGTGTATTGTCTGGTGTACGATGAAAGCCTGCGTGATCCCACGATAGAGACCATCGGTCTGTTTATCAAAGTCATATCACCCTTATACCACAGTGTTTTCGGAATCTTTTGCATGGATGCCAGTGGCGGGATGGAGCGAGGATCGATCTGGTTCATAGATTTTCCGTTTTGTTTTTTTTGTGATTATAGTCTATTTTTTGGAGCTTTTAGAAAAATATGTCAAATTGGCATATTTTGCTTCTCCTTCCCACTGTCTCGGTGGTAATGCATACCTCCAACTGTCCTAAAATCGAAAAATAAAACAAATCACAATATGATATAATAATGCTTAGACACCCTGCCAAAACAACAGGAATGAGAGAAACGTCATCTTCGAGAAAAAAGAGTATTATAATGAATAAATTTTTTTTGTTTCTGGTTATCATTGTATCAATCACTTTGGCGGACAATAAACTCTTTATCGAAGAATTCGGTACAAAATCTCCCGGAAAAAATAGACAGCTGATATATAAAGCCAACAAAGATCTTCCGGTTGATATTTATCGATCCAATGGCGACGACAATACACTCGAAGCAAAATATTTCTTTTTTCATCTGTCTAACAGCAGACAGAATATGTGGGTTAATACGCCAGAAAACCTTTTCCTGGATATCAAACCTTTGAAACTCATTCAAAATAATCTCTTGTTATTCCAAGGCAGCACTCCGACATGGACTGCGTCATATTTGCTGAATATCAGGAATGGAAAGGTAACACCTTTGGGTGGTGGTACTGCCGAATACATTGACAATGATCATTTTGTTTTGCATGGATACAAAGGATATGTCATGAGAAACCGGACCGATCCTCTCGGAGCATATTGGACCGATATTCTCGTTGACAAAGAGGGGCATATCATTAAATTTCTATCCAGTGGAGATATTTGTTATCCTTTGCGTTATTTGATTGATACAGATGGTAAATATCCAAAACTAATACAAGATATCAATCAAAAAATTTGTGTTGAGCAGTGATAATGTTTATATATACTGACCCCCATATAAACTGCACAGTGTATAATACAAACTATACAGGAGTGACAGTATGGAAAACGAAGAGATACAGATCAAGCAGATGACCGCCAGGAAAAAAGCTCAGATTGTTATGAATATTTTTCAGGGCAAAACTACCATAACAGAGATATCCCGCAAGTATGATTTGACACCTGCTACTATAGAAGAGTGGATAGAAGATGCCCAAAGAAGGATAGAGAATCAATTACGAGCACGTCCTAAAGATATTGCCGCAATGTATGAAGATAAGATCAAAGAGATGAAGACTGTTATTGGAGAGTTGACATTGGAGAATATGGCTTTAAAAAAGTACGACGCTCTGTTCGGGGAAGAGAAGAAGTGATGCAGATACAGAGCGAATAAAGGCAAAAGGCCACATGCCGTATATTTAATATAAACAGCAGAAGCTTTTACTATCACCCTAGGCAAAGAGATCCAAAGCTGGATCAAAACAGGGTAGAAAAGATAAAGCAATGCCTTCAAGATCATCACTTCCGGATCAAAGATGGGCCATTGATATGACAAGGGTGTGGAGTCAGAAAGATGGGTGGAGTACACTTGCCTGCGTGATAGACACCTGCACCAGAAAGATCGTAGGGATACAGACTCTCTAAAAGTGGTAAAGCCAGGAGAGCTGCAGCAGCTTTGCAGGAAGGATTGATCTATCGTTTCGGTAAGCTGCAACGTCTTGAAAAGCACATTACTCTTAGAAGTGACAATGGATTGGTCTTTAGCAGCAGATCTTTCACCAAGACTGTAAAAGACTACAACTTTATTCAGGAGTTTATCACCCCTTATACTCCGGAACAAAACAGTATGATCGAGAGATTTTTCAGAACTATCAAAGAGGAGTGTATCTGGCATCACAACTTTACTACAATAAAAGAGGCTAACAGGGTTATTGGAAATTGGATCAGTTTTTATAATCAAAAACGACACCATTCGGCACTTGGTTACAAAACACCGGCAGAGGTGTTTCGTTTGGCAGCATGAGGTGTGCAGATTTGGAGGGGTCATTACAACTTCGCGCTTAAACACCAATAAAACAACCAACTCTCTCTCCTTCCTACTGTTTCGGTAGTAATGCATACAAGATCTGGATCAGCAGAATCTCTTTGCTTCAACCAAACAAAAAAATATTGACATTGTACATACAAATCTGCTATAATCAAAATATATTCAAAAAGGCGCATAGTGAAATTCGAATGGAGCGATGAAAAGAACAAATTAAATATCGAAAAACATCAAGTTAGTTTTGAAGAAGCAAAAGAGGTTTTTTCTGACCCCATGCATATCTCGAAGCTCGACCATCGATTTGATTATTTTGAAGAGCGATGGATAACGCTGGGAGCGACCTTGCAGGATACGATCCTGGTCGTTGCCAATATGTTTTTTGATGAAGACGGTGAAGAGATCATTAGAATCATAAGTGCCAGAAAAGCAAACCAAAAAGAAAGGAGTTTCTATGAGCAGCACTAAAGATAGAGAAAAGTTTGACGATTATGAGATGCTGGATGAGTATGACTTCAGTGACGGGGTTCGCGGCAGATTTTATGAACCCAAAAAAATACCGATCACACTGAGACTGGACAATGACATCATTCTGTTTTTCAAAAAACGGGCAAGCGAACAGAAAATCCCGTATCAGACACTCATCAATACCCTGTTGAGAAAGGAATTGCAAACTATATAGCCGCTACCGATACAACTCATCGATATAAACTGTTTGCACTCCTGAGAGTATCTTGCCGGCTTGCCTGAGGGCGCGCATGGTGGCCGGATGAGGATGCCCTATAGCTATAGCAAATCCTCTTTTGCGCGCTATACGGACTGCAGTGCGCAACTGACGAAGTATGCTTTTGGTATCCTGAACATTATCTATAAATACATCTCTGGCTATATATCTGTCTCCATACTCTTTGGCTATCTTGCGCACTTTGCTTTTGCTGCTGGTACGGCTGTCTATAAAGACAAATCCTTTTTTGCGAAGCATACTATACAACTGCTTCATCGCCTTGTAATTGGAGGTAAATATGCTGCCTGTATGATTGTTGACAAATTTCGCTTGCGGGAAAAGCCTTCGGATCTCATCTACCCTTTTTTGCACTTTTTCTTTGCTGTCTTTGACAAAAAGCATACCTTTCATACGATTCATTGCCGCACTTCCTGACTGCATAGGCAAGTGAACCATAAAATGCTTTGTGTATCTAGCCAGATCGTTGCTGTCTGTTGATAACTCTGACGGGGGGAAAATAGAGGGAGTGATGTGGTATGGCAGGGATAGCAAAGCTTCAAGCTGCCTTTTGTGGGATATATCATCTATAATGATAGCAAGTCTGGGCTTTTTGCCCTTAATGGGCCGAAGCTTGTCCGTAGCGACAGGAGTCTTGGGCTGCGATGCAATATCTTCTTTGGTCTGTTTTTTGTGTTCTTTGCCAGGCTCATACCAGCTGACATCGGGCATATCGTTGCTCTTGGCATCTTCCGTCTGCCCGTATCGCAAAAAATCCATAGCCTCACTGCCTGTGACAGTATTTTTCCGGGGGGCGTCACTAAGAGTGATGATCTGCTTGTTGTGCTTTGTGTGCTTCTTTTGGGCTTTGTGTGTTTTTTTGTGCAATGGGGTACTCTTGGGCGCGGGAAGCAGTCGTTTGTAGTCACCCGATCCCAACAAATACCCGGCTGCTACCAAAACAGCCGTCAAAAAGACAACAGAAACAAAACGCAGAAGTCGGTTCTTTTTTTTGGGTGGATTTTTTTGCGGCGGACGCCGTTTGCGTGAAGCGGTTTTTCTTTTTTTGTTTGCCATATGGATCGTTAAGTCCGCCCAAGAGGGACGGTTGGGGCGTTAGTTGGTCTCTTGGTCGACGATTTTATTTTTGGATATCCAGGGCATCATCTCGCGAAGCTTCTTGCCTGTCTGCTCAAGCAGTGAAGCCTGGGAATTGGCTCTTTCGGCCTTCATGCGAGGATAACCGGCTTGTCCTTCGAGGATAAAGTCTTTGGCAAATTTGCCGTTTTGGATGTCTGCAAGGATCTCTTTCATAGCCTTTTTGGACTCTTCGCCTATTACCTTGGGGCCGCTGACATAATCACCATACTCTGCTGTGTTGGAGATAGAATATCTCATATCGGCTATGCCGCCTTCATACATCAGATCAACAATAAGTTTAAGCTCATGCAGACACTCAAAATATGCCATCTCAGGCGCGTAACCGGCCTCAGTCAGAGTCTCAAATCCAGCCTGTACCAATGATGTCACGCCGCCGCAAAGTACAGCCTGCTCACCAAATAGATCAGTCTCAGTCTCATCTTTAAACGTAGTCTCGATGATACCTGTTCGCCCTCCGCCGATAGCTGAAGCATAAGATAGCGCCAGCTCTTTTGTATCGCCGGCAGGATCCTGACCTACTGCGATAAGATCAGGTATGCCGCCTCCGTTGACAAACTCATTGCGCACAGTATGGCCCGGAGCCTTGGGAGCTATCATCATGACATTGATATCGGCTCTTGGTGTGATGCGTCCATAATGGATATTAAACCCGTGTCCAAAAGCTATAGTCGCACCCTCTTTGAGATTGGGCTCTATCTCTTCGGTATAAACCTTTGCCTGAGTCTCATCCGGCAGAAGTATCATAACCACATCAGCTTTGGCAGTGGCTTCAGCTACTGTCATTACTTCAAAACCTTTAGCTATGGCCTTGCTCCAGCTTTTCCCCTCAGGATGGAGTCCAACCACCACATTTACGCCGCTGTCTCTTAGGTTTTCAGCATGAGCATGCCCTTGTGAACCAAATCCGATCATCGCTACGGTCTTTGATTTGATGATATTTAGATCACAATCTTTATCATAATATACATTGAGTGCCATTTGCTATCCTTGTTTCATTTTTGGCCGATTATATCCAAAAAGGGCTGATAATACGCCGCAAAAACCGCATACTTACAAATCCAAACGGTCTTTTGGACACCAAATCGCAGCCAATGCTATCTTGCCAAACTACTTATCGGAGTGCTTTTTTTCAATATGCTTGTACTCGATACCCGCCAACTGCATGAAAAGATTCATACTCATGATCTGAGAATCGTTGATCCCCACGATATAGATATCGCCGGTTTTTGGATTGATAGTCATGTAGGACTGAAAACCCAGCGTCTGGCCGCCGTGGCCGTAAAATCCGTCTATTTTGGTGATGGCATTTCCATAATAATAATTGCTGATCATCTCCGGATATTGCAGCACAAACCCCTCGTTGAGCTGGAGTTGCAATGTTTTGGGATCTTGATATAGTTTTCCGCTGCCCCACGCCTCGATGAAAGAGGCCAGATCATCCAGATCGGAGATGATCTCGCCTGCCGCATTTGCCAAAGATGGAGGCATAAAGACCTTGCGAAAATGCATATAGCCCCTGGGCATCTTCGCGCGCAGCTCTTTGGGGATGCGTGTACCAAAATAGGTATGCTTCATCCCCACTTCGTCCATGATATTCTTGCGGATATAGTCTCGCCAGTTCATGCCGGAAACTTTGGTGATGATATCGCCAAGGATAACATAACCGGTATTGCAGTATTCATATTTCTGGCCCGGCTTGAAATTGGCATCGCCATGGCCTGCTGCCATGTGGATAAGCTGATCAAAGGTGTAGTGCCGCTCTTCTCCGCCCAGCTTTTTGGCCGCGACTTCATCATCGCCAAAGACATTGAAATAATCAACAAAGCCGCTTCGGTGTCGCAGCAACATCCCTACCGTGACATCGTTCCAGTAGTTTTTGCCTTTGTAGTTGGCAAGTTTGGTTATCTCGCCGTCTTTGTAAAATCTGCTTATCTTGGTATCAAGGCTGAGCTTGCCCTGCTCTATGAGCTGAAATACGGCTACTCCGGTAAACACCTTCGACGCACTCCCGATCTCAAACAGATCATCTGTCTTGACCGATCGGTTGGCCTCTCTGTCGGCCAGGCCGGCTGAGGCTTTGTAGGTCTGCCCCTTGTGCCGATAGAGCAGCAGCACGCCGGTATTGTTGTACTCTTTGGAATAAACCTGCGCCGCTTTGGTGATACTATCCTGTATCGAATCCTGCGCCGCCAACCAGGCAGTAGCCGCCAACAGAACAAGAAGGTATTTTTTCATCGTTTTCCTTTGTCGGTATCTATTGTTTTATAGGACCGCTTGGCAAACAAACTTTTTATTACTTGCCAAACAAGACTTGTGTCCAGTGTTTGTCGGCTTTGTTGTCCCACTTGCTCTTTTTGCATATCTTTTTGTTGCTCTCACATGATAGGCCGTTAGAGAGTGTGTATGTTTTCATGTCCATATTTTCGATGCCCTCAATCATTTTCTTGAACCTCTCTACAGCTTTTTGACCGAGATATTCTTTGGTCAGATCAAAAGAGATACCATGCTTATCTACACAAAAGTTTGATTTTTTGTCGCATATGACCCCGTGCCTTGGGGAGAAGACATATTTATCGTTGGGGCTTTTGTGCGGCCTGGGCCTCTTGCTTGCCGGTCGTTTGAGCTCGTTTTGGAAGTTAATGATACGGTTTTTGGTCCACTTTTCCAGACAAGCAACATCTCCATCACACTCCTGGTTGCGGTTTTTAATCCACTCTTTTTGGTACATGTTTATCTTTTTGGATTTTATCTTATGATAGAGTTGGCCCATCTTGCTATCGAGTGCACTCAGAGTCTTGTCGGCGCATATGGCCTTTTCTGTAGCAGTGGTAGCCCTGGCACAATCAAAGCTCGCAGCCTCCAATCCACCACCCCCCAAACCGGCCAAAGAGGCAATCAAGGAAATCTTGATAAGTTTTTTCGCCAAAATTACCATGTGTAGTCCTTTTTATATCGTCCTTGTATCATACCATAAAATTGTCAAATCAAATTATTTACATCTCATTTACATTTCTAAGATAAAATCAAAACAAAAAAAGGATCTATAAAGTGGAAAGATTCAAGACCTATTTTTTGTTGACTGCGTTGACGCTTCTATTTATTGCTGTAGGCGGATTACTTGGCGGCAAGACCGGAATGATCATCGCATTTTTGTTTGCCGCAGGCAGCAACTTTTATGCTTATTATTACAGCGATAAGCATGTGCTCTCCCACTACCATGCCCATCCGGTGGATCAAAACAGCGCACCAGGACTCTACCGCATAGTGCACAACCTTACCCAAAAAGCCGGACTCCCCATGCCCGCACTTTATATACTGCCCGACGACCAGCCAAATGCCTTTGCTACCGGCAGAGACTACGACCATGCGGCCGTAGCGGTCACCGAAGGGCTGCTCAATCTGCTCAGTGAAGAGGAGGTAGAAGCGGTCATTGCCCATGAGCTCAGCCACATCAAACACTACGATATGCTGATAGGCACCGTAGCTGCCACTATCGCCGGAGCTATAGCTATGCTGGCCAATTTCGGGATGTTCTTTGGGGGCGGCAGCGATGATGACAGACCCAACTTCATAGTGATGCTCGCGCTCATGATACTCGCTCCGCTTGCTGCAAGCATCATACAGATGACAGTAAGTCGCAATCGAGAATTTATGGCAGATGAGGGCTCAGCCCGTATGACCGGCCATCCGGAGTGGCTCCAGTCGGCGCTGAGCAAACTCGACCACTATGCCAGAAACACGGTCATACCAGAAGCTCAGCCAGAAACCGCTCATATGTTTATCATCAACCCATTCACCGGCAAAGATATATCATTTAGGCAACTCTTCAGCACCCATCCAAGCACCGAGCAAAGAATTGAGAGACTGGAAGCGTTGAAGCATAAACAGTAAAATGCAGTACTGGGAGCTACATCCTTCCGCATCCTGTAACCGGCCGCATTTCCCACTTAGGACAGACCTGTGTATCTATCCGGCAGCATAAGCCGGATTCGCAATCCCGACACACGCCCTATTCAATGCGCGCAGTTTCCCGTCATCACCGCATCACCCATGCATGCATTATTGCAAAATTCCAAAGCCCATATTTTAGGATCTTAACAGTGGCCGTTCAGCGCTTGACCCTTATTTTGACCCTTATTTTCTTATTTTAATCCGGACAAACTCTTGACAAATCAAGTATAATAAGAGTATACTTTTTATACTCAATGCAGAAGGGTTCGTGTGAAATTTGAGTATGATGAAAAGAAAAGTCAAATCAACAAAGATAAGCATGGCATAGATTTCATAGAAGCTCAAAAGCTTTGGCAAGATGAAAATGCTCTTGTTGTGCCTGCTAATGTTGTCGATGATGAAACTCGTTATGCTCTTATCTCTAAAAAACTCACTAAATGTTTTGTAGCCATATTCACAATAAGAGAAAACAGTTACAGAATCATAAGTGCAAGAAGATGTAGAAAAAACGAGGAGAAAAACTATGAAAACCATAACAGCCAAAGAGTTTGATGAAAAATTTGATAATGGTGAAGATATCAGTGAATATCTTGACTTTTCAAAAGCAACAAGACCAGATACCCTCAAAACAAATACAAAAAAAGTAAATGTTGATTTTCCTGAATGGGTGATAGAATCACTGGATAAAGAGGCAAAGAAAATAGGCGTTACCAGACAATCCATCATTAAAGTATGGATAGCCGAGAGACTAAAAGAAGAAGCTGGAAATTTACAGGCAAGCTAGGGTCTCAGAGTCAGGCGCTGAACGACCACCGCTTTCGATCCCAAAATATGGAGATAGTGGTGATGAGGCCTTGTGGGTATCACTGGCGAAATAAGCACGGATGTGATCGGGGTATCCATCGTCGCAATCGGTGATCGAGACCTACGCGAAATTAGCTATTTCAATATTATCTTTAGGAAAATATAAAAACGCTATAATCCGCTCATGAAAATCATCTTTAACTATTCACTCTTTGCCCTTCACTCTTCATTTACCCCTTTCGGGGGTGTCCTGTGATCGCCACTCAGCTTCAACAAGGCATACTTGCCTCTGACATCGATCCGGAGCACAGGGGCGTGTTTGAAAAGCTCCAAAAACTCGGTGCTGTGGTTGAAGAAAACGGTCTCTGGAGACTCCACTCTCTCTACCGCGTCGGACGCCTCTACATCGGCAAGGATGGCAAAGGATTTGTCGAAACGCAATTCAAGGAGCAGCGCGATCTGCTAATCGAACCGGACAATCTCAACGATGCGCGCCGAGGCGATGTCGTCGTCGCCAAACGCTTCATAGCCAAGAGAGGCCGCGCCTCCGGCAAGATAATCGCCACAATCAAAAAAGCTCATTTATACACCATCGCTTATACCCATCATGACGAACAAGGTAATTTTTCGGTATTGAACATCCGTACCGGAGAACCGACTCATGCTGTGATGGACGGAATGGATCTCAAAGCCTTCAAAAACGGTACTGTATTTAAGCTGGATATAGATACTGACGAGGTTTTGGAGGTATTTGGCCATTTAGCAGACCCCAAGGTAGATGAAAAAATCTCTTTGGCGCTATATGACAGAAGGGACAAGTTTCCGCCCGAGTGCATCGAAGAGGCCAAAACAGTCGAATCGGAAGTCAACGCCTCCGAGCACCCCGACCGAATCGATCTGAGAGAGCTGGATTTCTGTACCATCGATCCGGTAACAGCCAAGGATTTCGATGACGCGATCTATTTTGATCTGGAGAGCCATACCCTCTACGTCGCTATTGCTGATGTGAGCCATTATGTGCCGTTTTTCAGCGAAATTGACAAAGAGGCCAAGCTCAGAGGTTTTACCACATATTTTCCTCACAAATCCTTCCCGATGCTCCCCAGAGAACTCAGCGAAAACATCTGCTCACTCAAGCCAAACGTTGACCGACTGGCCTTTGTCGCCAAAATCACCCTTGATCCCGAGACACTCGAACCGACCAAAGAGGAGTTTTTTGAGGCGATCATCCACTCAAAATACCGCTTCAATTATGACACTGTTGATGGGATACTCAGAGGTCTGGCCCCATCTCAGACCTCTGAACACTCAACTCTGAACTCTATACTTAACTGGCTCCTTCCATTACACAAAATCACCGAAAGACTGCGCAGCCAGAGGCTCAAAAGAGGCTTTGACTTTCGCAGCGAGGAGATCAAGATCACTATAAACGACGAGCATTTGCTTGTGGATACTTCCGTAGAGACAGGTACTCCATCCCATTCTTTGATTGAGGAGTGTATGCTGCTTGCCAACCAGGCTGCCGCCAAGCGTTTCAAGGGTGATGGTGACGGGATTTTTCGCATACACGAACCGCCACAATTGGCAAAGATCGAGGAGCTTCTCTCTGAATTGGCAACTATAGGGCTGTTTGTTGATGAGTATGAAGATAGTCCCGATCTGATCCGCTCCATCCAGGCAGAAGCAGCCAAAATGGGCCTGGAGAGCGAAGTGGACGAGATGATCATCAGATCCCTCAGACAAGCAAGCTACTCTGCGCACAATGTGGGCCATTTCGGACTGGGGTTTGAGAGATACAGTCACTTCACCTCCCCCATCCGTCGCTACAGCGATCTAATTCTCCATCGCCTCATCAAAACTCAGCTAAATGGTGATAAAGAGGAAGCTGAGTATCTGCTGCGCAATATCGATCCGTTATGCGTGCGAGTCAGTGAGCTTGAGAGAGAATCAACCAAAGCCGAATGGGACTTTAGGGATCGTAAATTTGCACGGTGGGCCGAGACCAACAAGGGGTTGTTTTTTGACGCGGAAGTGATAGAGGCAGGAGAATCGGCCAAAGCTATCATCAAAGATGCCTCTGCTCCTGATGGTATCACAGTCCATCTCAAAGGGGATAATCTAATGCTTTTTGATAAGATACGGATAATGATCACCGAAGTCAACATCGCTCAGGCTGTAGTGGTGGCGGAAAAAGTTGGAAGCAGAAATGGGGAATTAGGAACGAGAAATGAAAAAAGCAATCAATAAAGGCACTTCAAAGAAACCTATACCAACATCATCTATCATCTATCATTCATTATTCATTATTCATTATTCATTATTCATCATAATAGCATTGCGCAGCAATACAAACCGAAACTGCTCACTGCTCACTCCTCACTGTTCACTGTTCACTGCTCACTGCTTACTCCTCACTGTTCACTGCTCACTGCTCACTGCTTACTGCTTACTATTTGGTGCGTTTGCCGGCGCACCATGCCAAAACCCTTCACTCACAAAATCTCAAAGGATTTTGTGATGTATCAGCGAGAATTTGATCAGCGCCTCAAGCAGGGCTTGCCAAAGGCGGTGTTGCTATATGGCGAAAATGAATTTATGCTCGATTATTATGCTAATCTATACAAAGACAGACTTGATGCATCAGAGAGTCTGCTTGCACTCTATCACGACGAATACGACTTTGAGCAGGCCAAAGCCTATCTATCACAAAGTTCACTCTTTGGGGGTATAAATCTGCTGATAATCAGGAGTGAAAAAAAAGTCCCCAAAAAAGAGCTTGAAACGCTTGTAGAACTGACACAAAAAAACAGCGACAACTATCTGCTTTATATCTACGAAGGGAGCTCATCCAACGCCAAAAGCCTCCAGAGTAGCTTTACTGATAAAAAAGGTGGGGTTTGGGTGAGGTTTTTTGAACCAAATATCAAAGACGGAGTGGCTATGTTGCAACAAAAAGCGCAGGAGATAGGTCTTGATATCGACCACTATGCTCTGTCTCATCTAATGACCATGCTCAACAACAACCTCGCTCTTTGCGCCAACGAGCTGGGCAAGCTGGCAATTTTGGGGACTAAAATCGAGAGCAAAGATATAGACAGGCTGGTGTATTCCACTGCACCCCTTGCAGTAGAGCAATTGCTGATAGATCTCTTCAACAAAAAAGAGATCGGCCAGACACTCGAAAAGCTTCTTGATCTGGGCGAAGATGAGTACTCCATCCTGCGTGCAACCCAGTTTTTTGTCAATCAGATATTTTTATTTCACGCATATATCAGGATCAACGGCCAGCCTGATTCAAAGGCGATACTTGGATACAAACTTCCCCGTCATATCGAAGAACAAAAAGCCCGTCTTGCACTCAAAGTCAAAACAAGCGCTTTGCTAAAAATATATGAACACCTGCTGGAGACTGAACTAAGCATCAAAAGACCGGGCAGCATAGATACCGAAAGTCTGTTATACGGTGCATTGATACGATTGCAGGGGTATCTATAATAAACTTTTAGGTATAATCCTCGTTCCAAAATTTCTTGCTCATTTTTGGACAGTAGGGGTCTGGCTTCGATGATTTGTCTGTCCATCTTTTAGATGGAACAGATGACTCGTCGGTGCCTGACCCTATTTGTACTGCTACATGGGCTATAAAACCAAAAGAAGGACACAGATGAATCACTACGAAACACTGTTTATCGTCAAGCCTACGCTAACTGACGAAGAGATCAAATCACAGATCCAAAATACCATCGATATCATCACCAAAGAGGGCGGTGAGATAGTCGCAACTGACGATATGGGTATGCGCAAACTTGCCTATCCGATAGAAAAGAGCGAAAGAGGTTATTATACCGTCGTTTACTACAAGGCTCCAGGTACGCTCATCGCTGAGCTTGAGAGACAAATGCGCTACAACGAAGAGATACTCAAGTTTATGACCATCAAGTATACTAACAAAAAAGAGATTGCACAGTTTGAAAAGCTCGCTGCGAATGTCGGGAAGAAAAAAGCTGCCGACAAAGAGCCGCAGAAAGAGACTGAGCCCAAGCAGGAAGCCGAAGCACCGGCAGAAACTGCAACAGAGGAATAATCCACAGAGGAGCTCCCATGTATAACAAAGTGATATTGGTAGGAAATCTCACACGAGATGTAGAGGTACGATATACTCCAAGCGGCAGTGCCATCGGCAAGGTAGGTATAGCTACCAATCGCAAATGGCGTGACCAGTCCGGAGAGCAAAAAGAGGAGATCATGTTTATCGATCTGACCTTTTTTGGACGTACAGCCGAGATAGCCAACCAATACTTGAGAAAAGGGAGCAAGGTTCTCGTCGAAGGACGTCTGGTGCTCGAACAATGGACCGCCCAAGACGGTACCAAGCGCAGCAAGCACTCCGTGACTGTTTCGGAGATGAAAATGCTCGATAGCAAGGGTGACAATCCTGGTGACAGCTACAATGCACAGACAACAAGCTCTGAGCCATCTTATGAGCAGCAGAAACCATCTTCGACTCAACCGGAGTCCAATCCTGCACCAAGCGTACCTGAGATAGATATAGACGAAGACGAAATACCATTTTAGGAGAATAACAAATGGCCGAAAGAAGAAAATTCAAAAAAAGATATTGCCGCTACTGCGAGCAAAAAGTAGATTTTATCGATTACAAAGATCTAAGTATGCTCAAGTTCAGCCTCTCTGAGCGCTTCAAGATCATGCCTCGCCGCCTAACAGGAAACTGCAAGCGACACCAGGAGATGGTCACAGTGGCTATCAAAAGAGCACGCCAAACAGCTCTCATCCCTTACATCGTCGATCGCAAAAACGTCGTCGAAAACCCGTTTGATCTGATCAAGTAAAATCACTCTATCGCAGCACCCTTTGCAGGGTGTTGCGCCTCACTGTTTTTCAAACACCAGAACATATCTCAAACCCTAAACGCCAAATCCTGAATCCTGAACGCTAAGCACTAAACGCTCCTTATCTCATACACCCGTTTCCCATCCTGCGGTGTGATCGCTACCTCATACAGCGCAAACCCCACCTGTCGCAACAACGCTTCGAGCTCCTTGCTCCCCCACTCGATTAGATGCCACCCGGGCTTGTCAAATTCCTCGAAAAGCCCCAGCGAGACAAATTCATCCATATCTATACGATACAGATCATAATGATAGAGAGTGTCGCCATAAATATGCTGGATAGAAAACGTCGGAGAAGTTACATCGCTCTCGATCCCTTGCGCACGGGCAATCGCCTGCGTCAAGGTCGTCTTGCCTGCCGCCAGATCACCCCGAAGGAAGATGATGGCATGCGAAGGAAGAATAGACTGAAGATAGGAGACGACGGTGTCGAGTTCATCGAGGGAGGCGGTGATTGTCATACTGGAACCTTTATTGATTCGTAGGGAGCAGATGCCGTATCTGCCCTTGAATCTAACAGGATAGATCCAAAATCCATCCCTACAACGTATTGCTCATCTTAACAATCTTCTCCAAATGCCTCGCAGCCTGCCCACTCTCTATCGCCTCTCTTGTCATCTCCAGTGCCTCCTGTATATCCCGTATATTTCCATCAGCAAAGAGCGCATACGCGGCATTGAGCAGGACGATATCCCGCTGGGCATCACTCGCTTCATTGGCGAAGATCGCGCGGGTGATGGCGGCGTTCTCCTCGGCCTCACCGCCCAGGATCGCCTCTTTGGGAGCCAGAGCCAGGCCGTGCTCTCTTGGGTCGATCACCCCCCGATCGACTCGTCCGTTGGCCACATAGGCAAACTGCGTAGGGGCTGAGATGGAGATCTCATCCATCCCGTCATCGCTGCTGACGACAAAGGCTGCTTTGGCACCCAGATTGGCCAGTACCTGCGCCATCGTATCGATAAAATCAGGAGCGAAAACCCCCATAAGATACTTGTGCGCTCCGGTGGGGTTGGTCAGCGGCCCCATGATGTTAAAAACCGTCCGGTGAGGGATACTGCGACGTACCGGCATGATGTGTTTCATCGCCGGATGATGGTTCATCGCAAAAATAAAGGCAAATCCGGTCTCCTCAAGCATCCGTGTCTGCTGCGCCACATCCAGAGCCAGATTGTATCCCAGGGCTTCGAGCAGATCGGCAGCGCCAGACTTGCTGGTAATCGAGCGGTTGCCGTGCTTGGCGACCACACGCCCCATAGAGGATAGCAGGAGTGAGACAGTGGTGGAGATATTGAAACTCCCGCTCTTGTCCCCGCCGGTACCGACGATATCGATGGCTCGCTCCTGAAGCTCAGCGCTTAGCGGCAATTTCACCGAATGCGCGCGCATCACCTCCACCGCAGCGGTCACATCCTCGGCGCTCTCACCCTTCTCATACAGTCCGACGAGAAAATCCCTCGCCTCCTCCTCGCTCATATCGTTGGAAAACAGCCGTTCAAACTGCTCTTTGGTAGTCATGAAATCTCCTTGACGTATTCTTCTTTTTTGCTCTTGGGGATCGTTTTGGTTGTTGGGATTGCCAGCACTTCGTAATCTTTGGCGCCTTTGAGGTACTCGATGGTGATGCGGTCGCCGATCTTAACCTCTTTGGCAGGTTTGGCTTTGGTGCCGTTGAGATACACAACACCGCTTTTTACCATGTCCTGCGCGACGGTGCGGCGTTTGACGACATTTGTGCTACTCAGCCACTTATCGATCCGCAATGCTCGCCTCCTCTCCGGCTTTGATAAACTCCGCTTCGGCCTCTTTGGCCGCTTCAACACCAAGCATCGTCAGACCGCTCTCATTCACATATCCACCTGCCCGCAGATCGGCCAGTACCTGCCTCGCCTGCGGCTGCTCAAACATCCCGGTCTCCACCAGCATCTCGAGCACATCGTCCAGCGTCTCATCGGGTTGCTTTTTGAGGATCCCAAGCAGGGTCACTGCGCAAAAGAGATCGAGGTTATTCATTGTTTTCCTTTGTTGGGTTGCCTGTATTAAGTCTTGCAACAAACCATCGGTGCGCCGACAAGCGCACCCTGCCGATTCTTCGGTTCCTTATTCCTCATTTCTCACTGCTCATTCAGTGAAGTTCTTCGTTGAGTTTGACCTCTCTGCTACTTCTGCGAGCTATAACCTCTCCGGTAGTCGAATCTACTCTATAATGGATACCGTTGAGCCCTTGGAGTTCAGCTCCTTTAAATATCTCTTTGTCTTCAAGAGTGGCATTAGGATTTGCTTCCTTGATTTTAACCAATTGGTCAGGAGAGATCTTGATCTTGGTGCCTGCAAGGATTGTGATACCGGCATCGACAATGCACCCGTCTCCAAGCGGCAGACCGGTCACTGAGTTGGCTCCGAGCAAACTGTTCTCACCGATGCTGATCGGGTTGCCGTCAGTTCCGCTGAGCACTCCAAGGATACTTGCCCCTCCGCCCACATCTGAGCCGCTGCCCACGATCGCGGAAGAGCTGATGCGCCCTTCGACCATCACAGGACCCAGGGTTCCTGCATTGAAGTTGATATAGCTTGCTCCGGGCATAACGGTAGTTCCCGGTGCCAGCTGAGCTCCCATTCGCACCTTGCTGCTATCTAGTATCCTTGTATTGTCAGCCGGAATGATATGCTGAAGATATCGCGGGAATTTGTCCACACTTGTGATATTAGGAAAGGTACCTTTTAGCTTCATCTCTATCTCGTTTTCCCGCAGATAATCCAGCTCATACGGTTTGTTCCCTACCCACGCAACATTTGGCAACACGCCAAAGGCTCCGCTTAGATCGATACCTCTAAGCGGCGCTTTGCCCAGAGACAAAGCATATAGCTTGAGATAGACAGCCTCCACGCTCTTGGGCGCTGCATCCTCAAATAAAAATACTATGCGATAATCCTTCCCTATATCACCCATATCGGCTAACACCTTGATCACCTGGACATTTTTGTGTGCATCCCCAATGGCTTCTGATACATATGGGGTAAATGCCGCCATGGCGTTGGATACAAAGTTGTCATTGAGAGTAGCAACAAACTCGCTGCTGCTAAAATCTACATTGATTCTGGCTTCTTGAAGAGCTTTGATAAAAATAGCAGCCGAGCCATAATTCTCTTTCCAGTTAACGATAGCGAAATTTGCTTGCAATACCTTAGCAGCATTGGTCTGACCGCGATCGACTCTTGCTATACCAAAAGCTATCGGCTCTCTGTACCCCTCCTGAGACTTGATCTCCTCTACAAGCGCCTTAAAATCCTCTGCTGTTACTATATTTTCTATTGCCATATATTTATTTTCCTTTTTCGATTTCAATAATTATAAAGCAAATTATACATATTTTACCAAATAAATCAGCCACTAATCACCATTTTGATAAAATTCCATTATGAAAGATCTCAGAGGTTACACCAGGCGATACTTTTCGCTCGCCATTATTGCAATGTTCTCCACACTGCACAAGCTTGCCCGCATACGCAGTAACCTCAGATACCACTCCATACCGCACAGATATCACGAATACAAAACTTCACCGCCCGTATGGGTCTGACCTCAGATGATATCTTTACCCATCGATTAGGTGGAGTAGATGAGTTATCTGGAGAAATAATTCCCACATGTAGGGATTTTGGTATGCATTTTCATGCAATGTTTCTATGAGATATGTATGATGCATTTTTACCGCGTCACAAGCATGATGAACAATAGAAAAAGAAAACAAGGAACACAAATGAACAGACTCAGCACCATAGCAGCCGCATCTATCCTGCTGGCGGCTCCGATTTCTGCCCAGGAAGTACTCTACGGCTCCATATCGATATCCAGGACCTCCACCACAGCCAACCGCACCTCCAAACCTGTCAAGCTCAAACAAACACCATCCAAGATCGATATCATTACTGCCGAAGACATCAAGAAAAACGGTTACCGGTCGATCACCGAAGCGCTCTCCAGCCAGGCGGGCATCAGTATCGAAAACTTGCCAGGCAACATACCTGCTGTCTATATAAGAGGTATGGGCGGCAGCGATGTGCTGCTTGTCATTGACGGTGAACCGATCGTGGACTACACGTCACCCTCGCCCTCGATGATAGATGCTGTCGATATCAACTCCATCGAAAAGATAGAGATCCTCAAAGGCGCCCAAAGCGGGGTATGGGGCGCCAATGCGGTAGCTGGCGTGATCAATATCGTCACCACCAGAGCACGCAAAGACTATGCATCCGTCTCGTTGGGAGCCGGCTCGTACGGTACCCGAACCTGGGGATTTGAGACATCACAAAAAACAGATAGTTTCTCAATAGTCGTAAGCCATCACGAAGACAAATCCACAGGTTTCTCTGCTCTGGGCAAGATGGATGATGAGGCAGACGGACATCAAAATCAAGACTCTCATATCCAGGCCAGCATCACAAACGGTACAGACACTCTCAGTATATTTATCCACGACTACAAAAGCAACTACGACTATGACGGGGTAGCCTACACGCCGCCCACATATGCCCCCACACCCCAGCCCAACGACGCAAATGCCAAAGGAAACAGGCATCTCCTCTCGCAGGGTCTGAAATATCACTATGAAAAAGATCATCTGTTTGCAGATGCCAAGCTTAGCCTCACCACAATAGACAGAGAACTCAAAGACAACCTTGGATTCCCGACTGACTATAAATACAGCAGTTCCAAACTCTCTGCGATAGTCTACGGAGGGTACAGAAGTGAACATCAAGTCTTCACAGCAGGAGCCGAAAAATCCAAATACAGTGCCACCTCGGACACCTCTGCTTTTGTGCCTCCTACTGTCAACGGGTTTGACAACGATGCTCTCTTTGCCAACTATACCTATACCTTCGATGATCTGCTGGGTGCCCAGACCACGGTCAATGCTGCTATACGGTACGATCATTTCGACACATTTACCGACAAAACCACCTATCGACTGGGGATCAAGCGCAACTGCCACTTGCTCTCCGGTATCCATACATCTGCCAATATCTACAGTGCTTATAAAGTACCCAGTCTGTTTCAGTACTCAAATGCACAAGGTGTACTCAAGCCCGAATACACCACAGGCTACGATATCAATCTCGGATACAAAGATCTCATTAATGTCTCATATTTCAACAACAAAACTACCGACAAGATCACATACACGCCCAACCCAACAGCTGCCAATCCTTACGGCTTCTACTACACCAATTCAAGCTCAGAGAGCAATGTCAGCGGTATCGAGATATCAGGTCGCTATGCTTTTGGCAATAGCGGTTTCTCGTTGGGTGCCAATTTCACCCATCTTTTCCAGGATCATCTCATCCGCCGAGCCCAGAACAGCGCCAATCTGTTTGCAGAGTATCGCCTCAAAAACACCACGCTCAATCTCGCGGCTCATTATGAAGGGGGTAGAGACGCGATCGACGGTACCAGACTGCCTTCATACAAGACACTCAATGCTTCTGTCAATACCAGGGTGTCACGTCATCTTGAGCTATCAGCAGGGATCAAAAACATCCTGGATACCAAATACCAAACCGCCAAAGGATATAATACAGCAGGCCGCAGCTTATATGCCCGGATCAAATATACCTTTTAGGGGCCGACTGTGACAATCCTCCCGGATCGCTTTATTGTCTACAAATTTTTCAACTCTCTTTTTCTGGGAGTAAGCGTGGGAGCGATCTTTACGATCTATGCGCCGCTGGATCCCTCGATCTATTCCCTTGGCGGCATTGCGCTGGCAGTCGGGATGCTTCTTGTTGCTCGTTTGTACCATCGGATTCTCAATATTCGGTGGTTTTATCGTATCAGTCTCCTGGTGGAAGCAGTGTTGCTGATCGTGATGGTGTGCTTTCTTTTTTATCCTTATACCTATTCGACTGCTTTGCTAGTCTACCTGGGATATCAGCTGACATTTGTATTTGGCTCCTATCTTGTGCGGGCTGAGACAAAGCTGCTCAATGATGACAATATCCTCACTCGTCTTGATACCGCCAAGCAAGCAGGGTATCTTTTTGGGATGGGAATCTCGTATCTTTTTTATAAAATTCTGGAACAAAATGCGATCATCGACAATCAAACAAAAGTATATTATCTGCACTTTTTGTTGATTGGTATTGAGATACTAATCATTATATTGTTAGTGCGAAGCTTCAATAAAAACTAAAAAACCCATCAATGCAAACAGCAACCCTTTTATGCTTTGCTTTAGAGTCCAGTCCTTGTGTGCCTAAGCCCCAAATATCAAAAACAGCTTGTCAGCTTCATTTGCATCATATAGATTGACCTTGGTCTTTTTGAGCAGTTTCAAGCCTGTTGCATGCCCTATAGCCTCAACCGTATGGTAATACTGTCGGATAGTACCGGTTGACTTGCGCCAAAGCTCTCCTTTGCGTTCAAAAAGGGTGAAATCCGACACATACACCCCATTCTCAAAATCGCTATCAATCGTCACGAACCGGTCGGAATCTTCAGCAATGAAGCTCCCCACTGCGATCTCTTCAAACCCATAAAGTGTGTTGACATCGCAGAGGAAATATCCCCCGTCAACAAGGCGATTTTTTATGCATTTTCCAAAGCGCTCAAGCTCCGATTTTGAAAGGTAGTTCAGTACATCAAACACCGCGGTAATGACACCGTATTTCCCCCCGTCATCACACAGGTCGATCGCCTCGGCATCGATCCCCTTCTGGCGAGCGGACAGGATCATCTGCGGACTCAAATCAATCCCTCGAAAGGCAACATCCGCAAAGGCATTTTGGATCGAAAGGATAAAATCACCGCTCCCGCACCCCACATCAAGAAGCGAACCAAAAGGGATCTCTTGAAGTGCGAGCAGATAGTGGGCATAGAGATCGGGTGCAGCTTCTTTGACTCCAAGGAGATCTTCGATGCGGGCGTACAGATCAAGAGGGGATGATAAATTTGACATAATAAACTGAAATTTTTAATTTTTCATTTTTAATTTTTCATTTATGACATCATACAATTCCAATACATTAGTCTTATGCGCATAGTAGCTATTGGGGTTGGCAATAAGATGGGCTGAAGAGTCCATTATCTCCTCGGCGACCTTAAGTCCGTTTTCTCTCATAGTATTGCCGGTCTCGACAATATCTACGATCGCATCTGCCAGCCCTACAAGCGGAGCCAACTCTATCGAACCGTAGAGCTTGATCACCTCCACGCCAACACCTTTGCGAGAGAAATAGTCTCTGGTGATATTGACCATCTTCGTAGCCACTTTTATATCGGGGCGGCTCCAGTCTAGCTCATCTTCGTTGCGAATACCGATAGCTACCTTGCAGCGCCCCAGACCCAAATCAAGAAGATCCATCACCTCCATCTGCTTCTCCGTGATCACATCGAGCCCCACGACTCCCAGATCGGCCGCACCGTACTCGACATAGGTGGGCACATCCTGATTGCGGACATTGAGGAAGCGAAATCCATGCGCTTCCATGATCAACTCCCGCCCTGCAAAAGCAAATTCCCCGCCAAAGATCTGCGCAAAGATCGCCAGCGTCTCCTCGGCGATCCTCCCCTTGGGAAGTGCAATGGTCAGCATAGTATACCTCCGTAATTTCTCATTCTTCACTCAAATACAAAGCGTTCATCATCCCCCGAAACACCAACCCCTCATCGTACACCGCATCCGGGAAGTGTTTTGCCAGCGCTTCTCCGTCACCGCCGGTAATATATAGCATCTGGTTGCCCCGAAGCTTTTCTATAGCAGAAACTATGGGCGCAATGGTACCATAACTTACGCTGTTTTGGGTTGTTTTGGGCAGAGCGTGCAGATCGATCAATTGATTGAAGTCTATATCCAAAACCGTAGATATGGAAGCATAGGCTCGCAACATCGCCTTGAGTCCAGGGTAGATAAAACCGCCCATATATACCCCATCTACTACCTTATCGACCGTCACGGCACTCCCGGCATCAACAAACAAGCCGCTCTCATAGGCAAGACACAAAGCTCTTCTGTCTACTCCCATTCCGGGATAATCTCCCGTTATATGAAGCAAAGCATCCATATTCTGCCAACCGGCAATGGGCGATAAAAGCTCATCGTTATGAGGATTGACATTGATATAATAAACTTTTTGGGACCTAAATCGGCGCAGGGCATTATCTATACTCATGTGCTCTATATCCCCATCATGCCATACATGAGCCCTGCTGTTGCCAAAATCGATCAGATTCATATATTGCCCCCCTTGGCTCTATATCTAAGCCAATAAAACAGTATCAGCCCTGCTGTTGCCGTTATGGCAATGAGTGTAGCATTGTGCAGATATTGTGATATCTTATCTTCATTGGCTCCGACAAAATATCCCAGCAGCGTCAGCACCACTGCCCAGATACCGGCACCGGCACCCGTATAAAAGCCAAATCTCCATATATTCATTCTGGATAAACCGGCAGGCAAAGAAATATACTGTCTTACTCCAGGAATCAATCGCCCGCTGAATGTGGAAATCTCCCCATGTCTGGTGAAAAATTCTTCCATCTTATTTAAAGTTTCCGGCTTGATCAGTACATATTTGCCGTATTTAAGCAGAAAGGGTCTGCCAAATTTGACTGAGAGAAAATAATTAAAAAGAGCCCCGGCCAATGAGCCTGCTATACCGATGAGGATAGCAGCTATAAGACTTATCTTGCCCTGATATGCCAGATATCCGGCTGGGACCATTATCACTTCACTTGGAAACGGGAAAAAGCTGCTTTCCAGAAACATCCCTGCAAATATACCTGCATAACCCCATTGATCTACTGTTTGGACTATCCAGTTGATTACTTCAGCCACAGACAACTCCGTGTTGCACAAGAGGGCGGTGAGTAATTTGTAATTGATAGAAATTTTACAATAGAAGCATTATACAACAATGCATTCCAAAATTCCTCATTCCTCATTCCTCATTCCTCATTCATATAGAGGCTATGCCTCTTTGAATGCACCCGGAGCAGTCAGTTTCTCGTATCGCTTTTGGACTAGCTCATCTTTGCTTAGCTCTCTGAGTTCTCTAATGCTGCTTAGAAAGTACTCTTTGAGCGCTTTGGCGGCAGACTCTTTGTCTCTGTGAGCCCCTATGAGAGGTTCGTCGATAATATCATCTATCAGTTTATGCTCCAACAATGCATCCGGCGTGATCTTGAGGGCTTTGGTGGCCTGTTCTACCTTGGATGGATCGTTCCAAAGTATCGCACTGCATCCTTCCGGTGATATGACCGAAAAGACAGAATACCTCATCATAGCAAGCTTGTCAGCCACACCTATTGCCAATGCGCCTCCCGAGCCTCCTTCACCTATCACTATGGATACCATAGGCACTTTTACCCTGGCAAATTCGAAAAGATTGCGCGCAATTGCTTCACTCTGACCTCGCTCTTCGGCTTCTATACCGGGATATGCGCCCGGAGTATCTATCAGCATCAGTACCGGTATATCAAACTTCTCTGCCAGCTTGACAGCTCTTAGCGCTTTGCGGTACCCTTCGGGATTGGGCATGCCGAAATTTCTGCGAAGCTTATGCTTGGTGCCCCTGCCCTTTTGCTCTCCGATAAAAACCACCCTCTGGCCGCCTATCCATCCGAGATATACAATGATTGGCATATCGTCCTTGAAGTGGCGATCACCGTGTATCTCCTGAGCATCTTCCATGATAAGTCGCATATAATCAAGTGCATATGGACGATCGGGATGGCGGGCAAGCTGCAATTTCTGATAATCACTGAGAGACTTGAATATCTTTTTGACTTCTTTGTCCAGATCCTTTTGGAGTATCTCTACAGCATCCATATCTCCACGAGCCAGAGCAGATTCTATATCCTCTCTTATAGACTCGATAGGCTTTTCAAAATCGAGATATGCTGCCATAGTTTGACTCTAATCAACTTTTTTGAAGATCACGACACCGTTGGTGCCGCCAAAACCAAACGAATTGCTCATCACTACTTTGAGATCGGCATCTCTGGGCCCTTCAGTCACATAGTCCAGATCGCACTCGGGATCTGGAGTAGAGTGGTTAATCGTAGGAGGTATCACCCCTTTGTCAAGCGCCATAATAGATATAACAGCCTCTATGGCACCTGCGGCTCCGAGACAATGACCTATCTGACCCTTGGTAGAGCTGACAGGCGGACAGTTTTCTTTGCCTCCAAGGAGCTCTTTGATCGCTGCAGTTTCATTCTTGTCATTTACTGGAGTAGATGTACCGTGGGCATTGATATAGTCTATCTTGGGCTCTCCCGCCATCTTATATGCGGCTCTCATGGCACGCAGGGGACCATCCATAGTAGGAGTCGTGATATGGTTAGCATCTCCGCTTTCGCCAAAACCTGCCAGTTCGGCATAGATCCTCGCTCCTCTGGCCTTGGCTGCTTCGTATTCTTCAAGCACAAGTGCTCCGGCACCCTCACCCATCACAAAACCATCCCTGTCGGCATCAAAAGGTCTGGAAGCTGTTTTGGGATCATCATTGCGAGTAGAGAGTGCTTTCATGGCGGCAAATCCACCTACTCCAATACCTGTGATCGTGGCCTCAGCTCCCACGACCAACATCCTATCAGCCCCGCCGAGCATGATAGTCTTGGCCGCTTCGCTCACTGCATGAGTCCCTGCCGCACAAGCTGTTACAGACGAGAGATTCGGACCTTTGAGATCATGAGCGATAGAAACAAAACCGCCAAGCATATTAACAAGTGCAGATGGTATAAAAAACGGAGAAATTCGTCTCGGACCGCGATCGTTGAGTACGATGGAGTTGCGCTCAATCGTCGGCAGACCGCCGATCCCGGAGGCTGCACTGATCCCGAAGTTTTCACGCTCTACTGACTCGTCTATACCAGCATCTTCCATGGCTTCGACAGCTGCTTTGAGTCCAAGATGTATGAAACGATCGGCTTTCTTGACATCCTTTGGGTCCATTATGCTTTTGGGATCAAAGTCTTTGACCTCGCCGGCTATTTTGACAGAATATGGCTCTGGATCGAATAGTGTAATCGTATCTATACCGCATTTGCCGGCCAAGATAGCATCAAATGCACTGCTAGCATCGTGCCCGACGCTGTTTATCATTCCAAGACCTGTTATCACCACTCGTCTCACTGCTGCTCCTCGCTGTCTGAGTATAGATAAATAAACCAAATGCTTCTACAAGCACTTGGCTTCTCTATCGTTGATGCCGCCTATAGCGACATCTATTCTTTATGCTTTTGCGTCTTCTATAAACTTAACAGCATCAGCGACAGTGGCGATCTTCTCAGCTTCCTCGTCAGGGATCTCGATATCGAATTTTTCCTCAAGGGACATAACCAACTCAACCACATCAAGACTGTCAGCACCCAGGTCTTCTGCAAACTTGGAATCCTCTTTTACCTCATCGGGGCTGACATTAAGCTGCTCTACGACTACCTCTTTTACCTCATCAAAAATTGCCATTCTTTACTCCTGTATAGTTAAAATATGGAGATGATTATACCGAAATAATATTAGGGAACATCTAAAATACAGAAGATTTAACCGTCAAATACTATATTTGACGCTTTTGCCGCCAGCTCAGTTATGGGCGGCAGATGAACTTTGTTTCTGCTCTTTGAGCACACTCTGTATGATCGCTTCAAGTCTCTCTCTGCTTGGCATTCCAGGAAGCGCTCCTACAAAAGCGCCATTGGTATCAAATACCATCAGACTGGGCAGATACCCCTGCCATCCGGCCCTTTGTCCTAGATAGTTGACAAATGCTTCGCCATCTTGATATGCGACTACATCATATGTGATTTTATGGCCTGAGGCCATAAAATTTTTGAGCTCCTGTATGGGCTTTTGGAGCGATTTTTTCTGAGCCTCGCTTTTGGCTTTGTGCTTTAGGTACCAATCAATACGAGTCATATCGATGTTGTTTTTGGGATCATTCACATATTTTTTGAGCTGATCTCTTGTGACATCGGGGGTGGTCTCAAAAGATATCAGAGCCAATTTGTCTTTGTATTTATCAGCGATCGCCTGATGGTGAGGAATACTCATCAGACAAGGAGCACACCAGGTCCCCCAAAATTCAATAAACAGCATCTTTCCTTTGTATTGGGGGATGGAGATACCGTTATCTATACCTTTGATCTTCAGTTTTTTGCCATTTACCGTAGTAATATCAAATGCCGCTTGTGTAGAGGGAGGTTCATTTGCATTGACAAAGACAAGAGACAGGCTTGCCAATAATACAATGAGTTTTTTCATATTTCTTCCTTTTTGCTTTCTTGAAATTTTATCTGCACAAGGTAAACGAAACCTATTTTGTATGAAGTACCGGAGTAAATCTTGGCACAGATATGTTTTTGTCCGGTATCTCCACCTCGGTATCGCAACAGTTGAGCAGTGATTTTTCCGGATGACGGATAAAA
>CAZFNK010000002.1:0-128371 GCA_964520575.1 uncultured Campylobacterales bacterium
GGTTGTATTTGCGTGCGACTTTGCCGTCAGCTATATCCAAAGCTCCGGCTATCCAGGCCAGGATGATAGCGGGCAAGAACTGCGCCTGCTGGATCAGGTACATCGCCACCACCCCGCACGCAATGTTGCCAAACGTGATGAGGTTGGCGGCATTAAAACGGTTGTTTTTGTCAAAAAAATCCATTCTTTTCCTTTGATCAGTGATATTTTATCCTAAATGATGATACAGCCAACTTTTTTGCCTCTTTTAGATATGATTCTTTATGCAGATTTCAGATCAGATAGCCATCATCGGACCTACCGCATCGGGCAAAAGCGCACTTGCTGTAGAAATGGCAAAAAAACATAACGGTATAGTGCTCTCACTTGACTCCCTCTCTATTTACAAACACATAGATATAGCCTCTGCCAAGCCGACACCTCAGCAGATGGGCGACATAGAGCATTACGGCATAGATGTGCTGGAGCCAGATGAACACTTCGATGTGATGAATTTTGCCGATATCTATCTGCAAGCAAGAAAAGAAGCTAAAAACAGAGGCAAAAAACTTATCATTACAGGAGGTACAGGGTTTTATCTCAAGATGCTTTTAGATGGTATCAGCCCTTTGCCCGAAATATCTGGCAAGATCAAGTCTCAGGTAAACACTATGCTTGATGACATACACGACGCCTATAGATACTTATCCGAAATCGATCCTGATTATGCAGATCGGATAAAACAAGGGGATAGCTACAGGATAGAAAAAGCTCTAAATATTTACCTCTCAACCGGCATCGCGCCATCGATATATTTCACACAAAATCCTCCAGCACCTATCATCGAAGGTAAGCTGCTGATATACAATATAACTACAGACAAAGAAGAGCTGCGTCAGCGGATAATAAGAAGGACAGATGACATGCTGCACATGGGTCTAGTTGATGAAGTATGCTTTCTTGAGAGGCGATACGGTAGGTTGCCAACACCAATGAAAGCCATTGGGATCAAAGAAGTACTTGGGTATCTTGACGGTATTTACAATTATGAAAAAATGAGAGAAAAGATCATCATCAATACAGCCAGACTAGCCAAACGACAACGGACCTTCAATAAATCTCAATTTGAAAATACTATAAACGGAAGCACGGATGAACTCCGATCAAGAATCATCTTCCAAAATATAGATTCAGGAGTCCTGAGCACTAAGCTCAAATCCTAAATCCTGAAAGCTGTTTTAATAGCCGCTCGCGCTTATAAGATATGTGATATAGTTCATCAAAGGCTGCACATAGAAAATAGATGCAATAGTGGCAAATACGGCAATTCCTACAACTATCTCGATGGCAAGCGATCTGTTGGTGTATACAGTATGAGATCCCTCCGGAGCCTCTTTGAGGAACATATAGACTATAAGCTTGAGATAATAATATGCAGCGATAGCACTGTTAAGAGCCATGATCACAGCAAGCCAAATATATCCAGCATCTACAGTAGCACTCAAAACATATAGTTTGCCCCAAAAGAGACTAAATGGAGGCACTCCGGCAAGGGAGAGCATAAATACAGCCATGATCACCGCCGCTACGGGCTCAATGTGTATCATACCGGCAAATTTGATATATGGATGGTGATATCTTGTATGGTGAGTTTTGTCTTTGTGGCGGCTGATCCAAAGCAGGGTGAATGCTCCAAGATTGGTGAACAAAAACAAAGCATAATACAAGAATATACTGCTGTTTGCTTTGGTGGTATCCAAAGCGATAGCTGCCATTACAAATCCCGCATGCGAAATAGAGCTATATGCAAGCATACGCTTGACATCATCCTGTACCAGAGCCATCATGTTGGAGAGGGTCATGGTGATAACTGCCAAAGCTATGACGACATTTCTTACTGTATCAACACCAAGATCGATATATGTTCCAAGCACCCTGATAGCCACTACCATCATGGCTATCTTGGGTACTATGGACATATATCCGGCCATAGGAGCACTGGCACCTTCGTAAACATCCGGTGTCCAGGCGTGGAACGGAAACAGCGATACTTTGAACGCAATAGCCACAATAAGCAGCATAGCCCCGCCTATAATAGCCGGCATGAGTCCGGGCTCTGATATCCTCTGCTGCAGCACTCTTGCTATCTCATAAAGCTCGACTGAGCCTGTCACAGCATATATGACAGCCGATCCCATCACAAAGAATCCTGCCGCCATGGCACCCATAGTAAAGTACTTGATCGCTGCCTCATGTGAACCTACGGTATTGTGAAGAGCTATCAGAGTATATAGTGCCAAAGATGCCGTCTCAAGACCGACAAAAATCAAAATAAGATTGTCTGTCGCTACCATAAACTGAAAGCCGGCGATCATAAAGAGGAACAGTCCGAAGAATTCAGGATACGAAAACTCATGAAATCGTTTGGAGGTCAATGACAGTGGAATAAACAGCATGGATGCTATAATGATAAGAAGCTCACCAAGCAGCGATACTCCATCCATCACCACAAGATTGAAAAATCCTCTCTCGTTGATAGTCAACCCCAAAGTAGCACCCAGATCGACAAATAAGATCAAAATAGTCAGGATAACATATATGGTCTTATCAAGATCCTTCTTGAATAGATCTATGATCAATATACCAAGTCCGCCTGCTATAGCAATAAGCATGGGAGAGAGTGTGATGAAATTCAATGATGCCAGATTAATTGATATTGGAGCTAACATTACTGTGCCTCCTTTTTGCTTTTGCTGAGCACAATGGTGTTTTTGGCCTCAGGCGTTTGTGCCTTTTCGTGCATGAAGGTTACCAGAGCTTTGACACTATTGTCGATGGGACCAAGTACGGGTTTGGGATATACACCCAGCCATATCACAATGGCTACAAGCGGAACCAGAGCTCCAAGCTCTTTGGCATCCAGGTCCTTGAGACCCTTGTTGGCCTCATTGGTTACAGGACCAAAAAACGATCTTTTGTAGAGACTAAGCATATATACCGCTCCAAAAATTATGGAAGTACCGCCTATAAGCGTCATAATGGGCGAGATCTTGAAAAATCCCGCTAATGACAGATACTCACCTACAAACCCCATAGTCAAAGGCAGTCCGACTGATGCCATCATGATCACACCAAATATCAACGCGTAGTTGGGCATCACTGATGCCAGACCGCCAAACTCACTGATGAGTTTTGTATGACGTCTGTCATATATGGCGCCCACAAGGAGGAACAGCGCTCCTGATACTATACCGTGAGAGAGCATGAAAAACACAGAACCGCTGATACCTTCGGCGTTCATAGCAAATGTACCGAGTATTATAACCCCCATATGTGATACAGATGAATACGCTATGACCTGTTTCATATCCTTTTGGGCATAGGCTACCATGGCTGTATATATGATCATAATAAGCGCGAGTATGGCTACCGGCGTAATATACATAACCGAAGCGTCAGGAAACAACGGCAGTGAGAAGCGCACGAAGCCGTATGTACCCATTTTCAGAAGTACTGCCGCAAGGATCACCGAACCTACAGTGGGGGCTTGACCATGTGCATAAGGGAGCCATGTGTGGAACGGGAACATAGGAACCTTGATCGCAAACCCAAGGAAAAATGCCCAGAAAAGCCACTTCTGTACCGAAACAGGCAGGACCAGACTATACCAGTCACTCAGCGCGAAACTCCAGCTGCCTGTTACCGACTGATATACGTATGCCATATAAAGCATACCTACCAGCATCACCAGTGATCCTGCAAAAGTATAGAGGAAAAACTTGATAGCAGCATATAGCCTCATCTCGCCGCCCCATGCGCCTATGATATACAGCATCGGCACCAAAGAGAACTCCCAGAAGAGGTAGAAGATCACCGCATCAAGGGAGACAAATACTCCCACCATGGCAACCTCAAGGAAAAGAAGCGTCAAGATCATATTTTTGATGTCTTTTTTGACGCTAAGCGCGATGATACCGATCAGTGTCATCAGAGTGGCCATGATCACCAGAAACAAACTGATACCGTCTACTCCCACATAGTAACTGATACCAAAATCGGGTACCACGGCTATCCTTCTGACAAATTGCATCCCCGCATCAGAACTATCAAAAGCAAACCAGAGCCAAAGAGAGAGTATAAACTCGACCGCAGCGACGCTGATACCGTACACACGAATGCTTTTATGTGATACAACCAACCCCAGCAGTGCGGCTATCAGTGGAAAAAATATCAAAATACTCAAAATATCGTTCATCTGTGACTCCTTAACTCTGCATCGCTACTACGAGCACCAGCGCTGCCAAAACCAAAGCGCCTCCACCCATAAGTTTGAGATAATCTGACAAATTTCCGGTTTGGAGCTTGCGTGTCGTATCACCACTGTTGCGAGCTACGGCGGCAATACCGTCAACCGTAGCATCAACCACTTTCTGGTCTACATCATTCCAGAAGACTCTAGATAGAGCTGCATACGGCTTGCTAAATACCCTCTCATACAATATGGGGATATAATATTGGTTTGCAAGCAGGCGGTAGACAAATGAACCCTCAAGTTTCATATCCCGCTTGAGACCTTTGTTGTATTTGATATATGCCAAGATTATCCCACCTACCGCAAAGGCTATTACCACCATTCCAAGCAACCATGCTATATGATGGGTATGTTCACTCATATGATACTCCGGCAACGTAGCAGTAACAAAATGCTCGAACCAGTCCTTGAAATATCCTGCTATTACTGCAAGTACAGCCAAAACTCCCATTGCCCATAGTACATAACCGTACATTTCGTGAGGGTGATGCTTGTGATCTTTGAAGTATTCTATCTCCTGGTAATATCTCTCATCTCCGTGGAATGTGAGGAAGACCTGACGGAAACTGTAAAATGCAGTCATTCCTGCTGTAATCACCAAAACAGCCCAGATGATATATGTATGCTCATTGAAAGCTGCTTCTATTATCGCATCTTTGGAGAAATAACCCGCAAAACCGATACCCGCAAAACCAATACCCGCCAGAGCAAGAGAAGCTACCGTCATATAGATATATGTCCAACGCATTACTCTTTTTAGTCCACCCATCTTGAATATATCAAGCTCATCATGCATTCCATGCATCACATTTCCAGCTCCCAGGAAGAGAAGGGCCTTGAAAAATGCGTGCGCAGCAAGATGAAAAAGCGCTATCCAGTACGCCCCAAGACCGGCCGCGGCAAACATATACCCAAGCTGAGAAAGGGTAGAGAACGCAATGATGCGCTTGAGATCTCTGTTGACCAGTGCCATGGAAGCTGCAAAGGCCGCTACGAATGTACCGAGTCCCGCGATAAAATAGCTTACCCAATGCACTGCTTCCATGCTGTATAGCGGGTTGGCGCGTATCACCAAAAATACACCTGCCGTAACCATCGTAGCGGCATGGATAAGAGCCGATACCGGCGTAGGGCCCTCCATCGCATCTGTCAGCCAGGTATGCAGTGGGAACTGAGCTGACTTGCCCATAGCGCCGATAAACAAAAATATAGCGATCGCTATCAACATACCGTTACTAAGCTCGGGCAATGCAGGAAATACCTTATCATACTGCAAAGAGCCGGTATTCCAATATATCAAAAATATACCTACCAGCATACCAAGATCGGCTATACGGTTCATAATAAACGCTTCATTGGCTGCCCAGGATGGAGATATGGAGGGGTTGACATCTCTGGTGACATCTGGTTTGTGATACCAAAAACCTATAAGCAGCCATGAGCAAACGCCCACGCCTTCCCATCCAATGAAAAGTCCAAGGAAATTATCGCTCATTACAAGTACCATCATCGAGAAAACAAAAGCCGAGAGGTATGAAAAGAATCTATTGTAGCTCTTATCGTGATCCATATAGCCATTGGAATAGATATGCACAACAGTAGATACCAGAGTCACTACTACCATCATTGTCACGGACACATGATCGACCACAAAACCAAACGGTATCGACATATCACCGGCCCGTATCCAGTCCATCAGTCTTACATGTACCGGTCCATCGTGCATAACATGCACGAATAATACTACTGAAGAGACAAAAGAGATAAACAAAAGAGTCGATGTAACCACTCCAGTGATCAAGGTCTTTGGTTTTTGTGCAAAAAGAGCCGCAAATAAGGATCCGACAAGAGGTGCAAAAAGTGCCAAATATACATAAGTTTCCATCTCTACCCCTTCATTATCGTAAAGTTATCAAGATCGAGTGTGCCGTATTTCTTGTAGATCAAGATCAACAAGCCCAAGCCCACAGCCACTTCACTTGCCGCTACCGCTACGATGAAAAACGCGAACATCTGGCCGCTCATATCGTGATAATAGCTTGATATAGCGGCAAATGCCACATTGGCTGCATTTAGCATGATCTCTGTTGAAAAAAAGAGCATCAAAAGATTTTTGCGGCGAACCACACCGACAAGTCCGATAGCAAAAAGTATGCCTGATAAGATCAAATAGTGTGTCAAGGTTATCATTCGTCATCCTTTGTATCCGGCAAAATATCCTCATCCGTGCTTGAGAGGCTGATCTCCATCTTTTTACCCGCCAGTATTATCCCTGCTATCATGGCTATCAGAAGCATTACGGATGCTACTTCAAATGGTAGCAGATATTTTGTAAACAAGATCATTCCGACCGCCTGCGGATTGGTAGCCCCCTCTACCGGCGGATAAAGAGCCTGCACTCCTCCACCTACGATAGGGGCTGCGAAAATCACCACAAGCACAAGGGCTATACCGCCACCAAGCAGAAATACCAACCACGGATTGCTTGTTTTTTCTTTGAGATCATGACGAAGATCGAAAAACATCATCGCAAAAGCATATAGCGCCATCACTGCACCTACATATACTATCAACTGCACAACTCCCAAAAAATCTGTACCAAGGATAAAAAACAACCCCGATATCAACACCATGCCGGCAGCCAGAGAGGTCATGGCGTACAAGACATTTTTGCTCATGACAGTCACCAGAAACAGCCCGGTGATCAGCACTGCAAAAAGATAAAATGCAAAAGTAACCATCTTTTCTCCTTAGTAAGCCAGTGGCGTTTTTTTGATGTTCTCATCAGCATTTGGCGATACTGAGCCGTAGCCGGGGAACTCTTTTTGGCTGGCAAGCTGATCAAGAGACGTCAACATATCTTCAAACAGAGAGTAGCTGGCCCTCTGCTCGCTGGCTGTTTCGTATCTGCCGCCATGAACGATCGCAAGCTCAGGACACACTTCGGCACAATATCCGCAAAAGATACAACGGCCGAAGTTGATAGTGTATTCGCTCACCTCTTTGCGCTGATCCTCACCATAGTGCGTATCCATACGTATGGCATCTGCCGGACATATCTTTTCGCAAAGTCCACAACCGATACATCGATAGTGTCCGCTCTCAAGAAGGCGTTTCATCTCATGTATGGCACGATACCTTGGACCGATAGGGAGTTTTTCAAACGGATACTTAGTCGTGTGCATCTGACCGCCAAACAATGCGCCGATCATTGCTCTTATGGTTACTTTGAGCCCGATCAGCAGTTCGATGCTTAAACTCCTTTTGACTACACGCCTGAACTTGCCCCAGCCTGTCTCGGGATATGGGTCGATATCAAGCATTCGGTAGTTCTGAACCCCGACATTTCTGTTTTTAAATTGTTCCAAACTCATCGACTCTCCTTATACCATGATCACAAGTCCAGTAATCAGGACATTGATAACTGCCAGAGGCATCAGGACTTTCCAGCTAAGCCACATCAGTTGATCGGGTCTAACATGAGGCCAGGAAGCTCTCACCCACAGCATCAAAAAGAACATAAAGGCTATTTTGAGGATAATAGCAAGCCATCCGGGTATGATCCATAGATCATTGTATCCGCCAAGGAAGATGATCGATACAAGTACTGAGATGGTTATCATATTGGCATATTCGCCAATAAAAAACATCCCCCATCTCATACCGCTGTACTCAGTAGCATATCCGGCAACCACTTCAGCTTCGTGCTCAAGCAGGTCAAAAGGTGTTCGGTTGGTCTCTGCAAATCCCGCTATCATAAATAGCACAAAAGCCACCGGTTGTGTAAACGCCATCCAAGGATGGTTGGCTCCATAAGCGTTAAAATCGACTAAAGAAAGTGATCCGACTACCATGATGGGAGCCAGCAATGACAGCCCCGTTACAACTTCATAGCTAAGAAACTGCGTAGCGGTACGTGCCGCACCCAAAAGTCCCCATTTGTTCGATTGACTCATACCTGCAAGCAAAGGCCCGTAAAGACCGGCTGCCATCATACCAAGGACGAAAAGTACGCCGATATTGATATCTGAAGCGATCGAGGGCACAAATACGCCAAAAATAGTAAAATCAGGAAAAACAGGTACAGCAGAAAGGGCTATAAACGCTGTAGCTGCGGTGATGAGCGGTGCGAGCATAAATATAAACCTGTTGGCATCCTGGGGTATGAAATCCTCTTTGGTAAAGAGCTTAATACCATCTGCAAGGATCTGCAACAAACCGTATGGCCCCACATGCATGGGTCCTAATCGTCGCTGCATGAATGCCAGGACTTTCCTTTCGATATAGGTACCAAATCCTGCGACCGCGGAAATGATCGCAAGGATCAGGATCGCTTTGATTATGACGCCCAGATATGTTACTTCCATCTTCTACCCTTTCTTGATTTTGATTTTTGCATAGCGGTTGTCTCCAAAGAGCTCATATACCTTCATCCGGCTTTTGAAATCAGGTATGGCTACGATATCGCCGCTCATACGCTCATCGGCCTGCACATCGAGCTCCAAAGAACCGCCGGAGAACTCTACAGTGACTTTGGAGCCAAGCTGCTCTGCTTTTTGCGGGGAGGCATATAGAGCAAAGGCTTCAAATATCTGATGGGCCTTGTCCGTAAAGTCATTGAATTGCCGCTGAGGATTGCATCTGTATGCTATCTCTTCGCCCACCATCTCTACACTGTCGTCATACGGCTCTATTTCGATACTGCCTTTTTTGGGTTTTGGCTCTTTGAGTGGATATCCTCTATGCTCTTGGCCATCATTGGTGTAGTGGTTTGGCAACTGATCAAAATCAAGCCCCACAAAGCCTTTGCTTCCTGGCAGCTCTTTTGTCCAGTCAACCGTCATATATTTGCCAAGTCCAAGCCCATTCATCAGATCATTGAGCTCATATCCTCCATACTCCAAAGCCGCATTGGTGGGCACTACTTTTTTGTTCATATTTGTCAATGTCCCCTCCTGCTGATTCATAGCAGGCATATCCAAATCACCGTCACCAAGAGCAGAGAGGACGAAATCGCCGGGCTCATTGTAACCTACTACAAATCCTTCACTCTCACTGTCTAGATCGCATATCAAAGCGACTCCAAGAGAGTTGCTTTTGGGCGGCACCATAGCCAGCTTCATATCACAGGCCTCTTCAACCAGCGCTGCAAGATTGGCTATATTTTGGGCTCTTGGATGAAAATAGAGGTCTTCCCCGAGTATAAGAGCAAATGATTCTTTTTTGGCGATCATTTTCTCAAATCTTTCACCAAACTCAGCCGGATCGACTCCAAGCATCTCTACCAGTTTACTGTACTCGTATTCTACCTCTTTTTCTACCTTTTTGGGGACTTTTTTGGTCACCTCTTTCTCTTCGCCGGTTTCAGGGTCTTTGACGATGCTTGTTTGATCCTCCATCACTGTCTCAGAGACAGTCTTGGTCCCCTTAACGCGCTTGCTGTCGATGAAGTCGATTATATCCTGGGGCATCTTCTCCCTCTCCCCAAAAAGGTCAAGAATCAGATAAAGAGCCAATTCTTCCTGTCCGGGTTTGTGAGTGATCGTCTCTACATTTTTGCCAAATGTAGGCACGAGATTGTCCCCTACGGGATGGAAGTATAGTCCTGCCCCTTTGTTCATCTTCTGGATATTGTTAAAGACATATCTGACATTTGGATTGTCGTTGCGCAGCGCCGTGCCGACTGTGATCACAAAATCGCTCTGAGCCATAATATCTTTGTAGTTATCAGGATAAAGAGCTCTACCTGATGCTTTGGCATAATAACCAAGAAAGTCTTTGAGTGCTTTGGCATCAGGATTGACCAATTTTACTCCAAGCTCCTTTTTGAGAGTCTGGAGCATCAGGACTTCCTCGTTGGTGATAACAGAATTGAAACGGATAGTGTCTGCTTTTTTGATCGCTTCTACAGCTTTGGCAAAAGCCCCTTTGTCTTTGGAGACACCACGGTTTTCATAGTCGTATCCAAACCTTCCCGCGCCGCAAAGAGACTGGTAGTTCCACTCATTTTTAACTCTATAGATCTTCTCTTCGGGATTATCTATGCTTGTATGCTTGGTCTCATAGTAGATATGGCAGCCGCTGGAACAGTGCGCGCAGGTTGCCGGTATCTGCGTCAACTCCCAGGCGTTGGAACTATAGACAAAGTCCCGCTCGGTCAGGGCGCCGACAGGGCATACGGCAGTACACTCACCGCAATCTGAACAGTTGGTGTGCTCAGTACCGTTGCTGGGGACTATGACTGATTTTTGGAGTTTGTTCCACATCGCATAGGCATCTTTGGGCATAGTCTCTTTGTATGCCTTGTCAAGTGCCTCGCCGCCCCTTGGGCCTGTTTTGAGCGCTGCATCACCGATCATATCCTTACATACTGTCACACACCTCTCACAAACTATACAAAGTCCAGCATCATAGTGCAGCACGCTGCTCCAGTTGACCGTCCCCCGCTTGGTATCAGGGATCGCGTAGTGCTGCTCATCTACTCCCAATTCCAGAGTGTAGTTTTGGAGTTCACATTCACCGCTTTGGTCACATACCCCACACTGCAAAGGGTGATTGACATCATACACTTCCATAATAGCGCGGCGCTCTTCGAGTATTTCCTCATTTGATGTGACGATCTCCATGCCGTCTTTGACCTTGGCATTGCACGAATAGACACGTTTGCCGTCAGCCTCTACCAAACACAGCCGACACGCCAAAGTAGGTGAACAGCGGGTCAAATAGCAGATGGCTGGGATATATATGCCGTTGGCACGCGCGACATTGAGAATGAATTCACCCTCTTTTGCTTGACACTCGACGCCATCGATTTTGATCGTGATATTATCGCTCATCATCATTCCCTATAATTTCGAATTTCAGGTGGGAAAATCTATAAGAGGATAGCGCAAAAGCACTTAAGCCCCTATCCCATACCGGATTGATAGCTATGGTTCCTTTGAGTGTAGTATCGATATGAAACACTCGCTCAAACCTGATCCCATCAAGTTCAAACGTAATTCTTTCTCCATCTTTCAGTTTGGATGCGGAGGCAAACTGCGAAGAGCCTTTGAGGATGGCTTTATTATCCATCTGATGAGACTTTGCACTGAATGGATTGAAATCGTTGCCCTCATTACATCTATAGACCACAAGGCCGTCATAAGTAGGCAGATCATCTGGTTCTTGATAGATCTCTTTAGTCTTGACTTTTTTCTCTTGCAACAGATATCCCCTATATTCGTTGCCTACCGCATCGAAATAATCAGGCAGATCGTCAAAAGCCACGGCCTCAAAGCCTCTTCCTTTTGGCAAAAACGGTGTCTGATCTATGGTATATCTGCCGCCTATACCAAACTCGTTGGCAAGTTCATTGAGCGTATAGCCTCCATAAGGCAGAGCAGGATGAGTGGGGACTACCCTTTGGTCCACAGTCACAAATGTCCCCTCCTGCTGATTGAGAGCAGGCATATCAAGATCGCCTCCGCCCAAAGCGCTGAGTACAAAATCACCCGGAGCGTTGTATCCCACGGTATATCCTCGAGGTTCCTTTGAGAGGGTGCATATCTCAGCCACACCTCTGGCATTGGTAGCAGGCGGCACAAGCATCACTTTGAAGTCACTGTATTTTTCTATTGCAGCTATCCAGCGGGCTATATTTTCCGCCTTGGGATGATCATATATATCAGCTCCCACTATCAAGGCAAAGCCTCTCTTCTTCCACAGTGAAAGTTTTAGAGCATCAAGTTCTTCTTCTCCTACATTGCTCTCAGCACTAAGATTGCCTATATCAAGATCATCAATCACACTTGCAAGTTCAGTATGGAGTTCCTCTTTGCCATCCAGTAGCGTAGCAGCAAGCAGGGCTGCTACCCCCTCTTCGCTTCCTGCTTCGTATTTGACAAATTGGGTTACAAGATTTTGTATCCTATCATCTTCCATGGGGTGAAAATAAGCTATACGGGCTTTATGCCGCTTGGAAGCCATAGCCATGTGGTATTTGACCATTGGGTTATCATCATATATTCTGGTGCCAAAAACCACTATAGCTCTGGACTCAGCTATATCCTTGAGCGAAGCTTGATACAGATTGGTCCCGCTGATACTTCTGTATGCTTCCAAAAATCTCTGATAGCCGTATGCTTCATCGCATACCAATTTAAGATCAAGCTTTTCTCTAAGCTGCTCAAGCAAATATGCCTCTTCGTTGGTAATCATTGCGCCAAATCTGATAGTATCGGCCTTTTTGATCGCTTCTACAGCCTTGGCGAACTGAACCTTGTCTTTTTGCACGCCTCTGTTTTCATAATCAAATGCGAAACGACCTGCACCACACAAAGAGCTGAATTCAAACTCATTGGTGACCCTATAGATCTTTTGATCTGGGTTGTCTATACTTGCATGCTTGACCTCATAATAGAGCTGGCATCCGGCAGAACAATGGGTGCAGCTGGCAGGTATCTTGCTCATCTCCCACGCATTGGCAGAATATTTGAAATCAGTACTCACCAGTGCTCCTACCGGACACACTGCCATACACTCACCACACTCTACACATTGTTGATCCGGCTTGGTGTTGATTATGGTCGATTTATATCCGCCCACACTGATCTGCAGAGCCTCATCTCCTACTACTTCGTTGCATACATGCACACATTTCTCACACATGATACAAAGTGCCGGATCATATGAGATAAAGCCCCAGTTTTGCATAGGCCTATGCTGATCGCGGGCGGTAAAGGTCTGTTGGTTGATACCAAACTCTATGGTTTTATTCTGAAGATCACACTCACCGCTTTTGTCGCACACTCCACACTCAAGCGGATGGTTGACATCATAGAGCCTGGTGATATTTTGTCTTTCACGATAAAGATCGTCTGAGTTGGTAGTGATCACTGCTCCATCGACCGCTTTCTCCTGACAGGAGAGTATCATCCCCTCTACGCCTTCTACTTCAACAACGCACATACGACACGACGCAATTGGTTCAACTTTGCTGAGATAACACATAGTCGGTATATATATGTCGTTGGCTCTGGCTACTTGCAGGATCGTTTGTCCCCACTCTCCACGACACTCTTTTCCGTCTATTGTCAATGTGATGGTTTTGTTTTGTTCTACTGCACCCATATCACACCGCCACCATGGAGATATAATAGCAACGCATACAGCGTTCGGCTTCAGCTATAGCTTCTTCGCCGGTAAAGCCGAGATTGACCTCTTTGTTGTTGGTTTTGCGCTCTTCTACTGAGAGTTTTTCGCTCACCTGTCGGGGGAGACCGGGCATCCATCCGGTGACCTTCTCCTCTTTGTTATAGACTTTTAGTTTATTTAGATGATCTTCCATGATCTCATCATCAGTCAAGCTTACTTTGCCATCATAAATGTATCTGGATATGACTGAAGCGGCTCTGCGTGCTTGACCAACCGCATTGACTATCGTCATAGGACCATATTCGCAATCGCCTGCCGCAAAGAGTCCCGGACGAGATGTCATATAGTCTTTGCCGTTTGTCAACAGAGTATTCCAGCTTGTCAGCTTGATATCCCACTCTTCAGGCAATATCTGCAGATCGGCCGCCTGAGATACAGCAGGGATCAGGAAGTCAGTCTCGATCTCAAAGTCTCCCCCTTCAATCTTGACAAGCTGAGGTCTGCCGCCGTCTGGATCTGGAACCAGTTCAAAACGATTTACTTTGAGTTTTTTGAGTACATCATTCTCATCTATCAGCTCTTCTACGGCTGAGTGAAAGATAAACTCCACACCCTCTTCGACCGCTTCATGATACTCTTCGTAGGTGGTGTTTCGGATGATGGTCTTCTCATCTCTTCGGTAGAGCATTATGACCTTTTTGGCCCCCTCTCTTACGGCACACCTGACCACGTCCATAGATGTAAATCCACCGCCTACGCAGACTACGGTTTTGTCTTTGAGTTCATCTGAAGCCGGAGATCCTATACCGTATTTGGTCCACAGGTTTACTCGATCAAGCATATCGATAGCACCCCAGTAGCCTTTGATCTCGGGGCGCTCATTGGCAGCTCTTACTTTTTTGGAAAGGCGGGTACCAAAAGCTAGCAGCGTCGCATCGTACTCTGCATCGATCTCTTTGAGACGAGCAGCATCGACTCTGTGGTTGGTATATACGGTAACTGCTTCCATAGAAGTGACAAGCTCTATGTCTTTGTTGTACTTCTCAACCGGCATACGATACTGGGGCACTCCTACAGCCACCTCACCTCCAAGGACAGGCAGCTCTTCAAATATATCTACTTTGATGCCTTCCAGTGCCAGATAATAAGCTGCGGTCAACCCTGCCGGCCCGGCACCTATGATAGCTACTTTCTTACCATCGTTTCTGAGCGGTTTTGGTTCCTGTGGATGGAGATATCCCATATTGTGATCAGTCTCATAGTCAGCCCCCAATCTCTTGAGTTCCATGATCGATATAGGTTCGTCAAGATTGGCGCGACGGCAGGCGTCTTCGCACGGATGAGGGCAGACACGCCCGCAGGTATGGGCCAAAGGCATGGTTTGTCGTGTCGCCTTGAGAGAATCATCAAACATCATATCCCGCACACCTTCGATATAGCCTGGAATATCTACATTGGAAGGGCATGCATCGCTACAAGGGGCAGTCACTTTGGCAATGTATGTTTTTTCCTCATCATAGTGAATAGACTTTTTTTGTTCTACTATACATTCATCGAACTGATCCTTATAATAGTCCATAAGATCAAGTATGGGCTTGGGCACGGTGCGTCCGATCTCACACTTGGAAGTAAGCATCATTGTCTGACTCACTTCTCTGAGATGTTCTATATCTGCAAACTCCCCTTCGCCGCGGGCAATTTTGTCAAGCAGATCATAGAGTATCCGTCCTCCCCAGCGTCCAGGCGCGCATCTACCGCAAGCTTCCGAGTACTTCTGGTACTGGGCGGCGTATTCACTCGCCAGGCGGACAGCATCTATATCTTCATCAAATATTGCTACTCCATCCCATCCCACAAAAGCCTTTGATTGGGTATCTGCAGTGTATTGATTGGGCAGGTCATATGAGGATTCGACATATTCTTCTGGTTTTTTACCGCGATTGTCGATATGCTCACCACGCCAGGTGGAAAAAACCACGCTACCCATTATCCAACCTTTTTCTTAACCACTATAGTCCAGTCAACTTCGTTGAATTTCAAAGAATTCATCAGCTCATGTCCGTGTTCTTTGATCACATCCGCACTTTTTTGTATAGTGGAGAAGTCGCCTACTTCAAAAAGGAAAATACCAACCTCGCCACTTTTGAGATCAGTATCTATCAACTCGACCATTCGACCGTAAAAGTCATCATGCAGGTGCCTAAGATCGTATCTTTTCATCTAATCTCCTTTTATCGGTCAACTTCACCAAAGACTATATTCGTATTTCCAATAATAGCCACCACATCCGCCAGATATGTGCCAGGCAGCAGATGCTGCAGCAAACCGGTATGGAAGAAGCTGGGAGCTCTGATTTTTAGTCTATACGCATAAGGCTCACCCTCGGAGCGGATGAAAAATCCAAGCTCACCCTTGGGAGATTCGGTAGGAGCATAGACTGTACCCTTTGGCGGTCTCATACCCTGGGTTACAAGGACAAAATGTTGCATCAGGGCATAGTTCTGTGTCATTATCTCCTCTTTGGGCGCTGAGATATACCTGGGATTGTGTGCCATTATCTGTGGGTCTGTACTGGAATACATACGGATAAGTTGCTTGAGTATCTTTATAGACTCTTTCATCTCTTCCATATATAAACGGTATCTGCCGTAACTGTCATTTTTGTCGCTGATTGGGATATCAAAATCCAACTCATCGTAGAGTTCATAAGGCTCTTCTTTGCGAATGTCATACTGAATACCGGAACCTCTGAGCATGATCCCCGTAGCACCCCACGAGAGTGCATCCTCCGGAGTCAGTACCCCTACATTTTCCAGACGCATTTTCCAGATACGGTTCTCTGTCAGCAGATCCTCATACATCTTGATAGCATCAGGCAGCTTGCCGATATATGTATTGAGCTGCTCCAGCCATCCCGGAGGCAGATCAAGAGGAACTCCCCCTATACGCACGGCAGAATGGGTCAAGCGGGCGCCACAATAATCCTCCACAAGATCCATCGCAAATTCCCGCTCCCTGAACGCATACAGAAATATAGACATAGCCCCCACATCAAGCGCATGCGTAGCAAGAAAAAAGAGGTGTGACATAATGCGGTTGAGCTCCAGCAGCATAGTGCGGATCACCTGTCCTCTGCGAGGCACCTCAAGCCCTATCAGTCTCTCTACTGCCAAAGCAAAGGCATAGTTATTGGATGTAGATGCGATATAGTCAAGCCTGTCTGTAGTGGGGAGGAACTCGTTGTATATCATATTTTCAGCCATCTTTTCCACACCGCGATGGAGATAACCGATATCGGGATGGGCTTTGACCACTTTCTCGCCTTCCAGCTCCAGAATAAGCCTGAGCTGCCCGTGGGCAGATGGGTGCTGAGGACCGAAATTGATCACCATTGTGTTGTCGTCACGCTCGAAATTGAGGTTCTCAAAAAACGGTTTTAGTTTGTTTGGTTGTTGCATCTGCCTCTCCTACTTTCTTCTATCAAGTACTTCTGAACCTGTAGTGTAGTCCACGAGTATCTGCTTGCTGTATTCGGGGTCGTGCTTCTCATCGCTTTCAGCTTTCTCTGCACCAAAGGGTACTTCATATCCCACCCTTGAGAATCGTTTGGAATCGTATCTGTCTATGCGGGCAGGATCTCTGTTTTCAGGCCCGATGATATCACGGTACTCTTTGCCGAATATCTTATCCACCTCATACCAGGCTGCATGTTCATCGCCTTGGAGAGGATAGGTTTTGAGCAACGGATGCCCTACCCAGTCATCAGGCATGATGATTCGCTTGAGGTACGGATGGTTGTTGACATATATACCGAACATATCGTACATCTCCCGCTCTGCAAAATTGGCCATGGCATACAAAGGCACTATACTCTCTATCGCCTGATTTTCTTTGATGCGGGTGAGGATACGGGTGCGTTTGGCTTTTTTGAGATTGAGCATCTGGTAGAATATCTCAAACTCACCATCCTGCGCCAGATAATCTATCGCACTCAACTCAGAACACATAGCATAGCTGCAGGAATCTTTAAGCACACTCAGGGCTTTGACATTCTCTTCGGGCTTGATATGCACTACAAGCTGACCTATTTCTATATATGCATCGAGTACTTTGACTTTGGCTTTTTTGAGAGCCTTCACCACAGCCTCAAAATGCTCATCATCCTCGATAGGAAATCTCGGTACCTGAGGAGCTACATAAAATCGATCTGTATATTTGGCCTTGCCCTGGACATTGTCTTTTGGTGTATATTTTCTCATCACACAAACCTCTGTTTGGTATTTTTATTCATATTGCCCGATTCTCTGTTGATCTTTTTCTGCAACATCATCATCGCATATTGAAGCGTTTCCGGTCTGGGTGCGCAGCCGGGCAAATATATATCGACAGGCACTATCCTGTCAACACCCTGTACAGTAGCATATGTGTTGAACATACCGCCGGTATTGGCGCACGATCCCATAGAGATCACCCATTTGGGTTCTGGCATCTGATCGTAGAGTCTACGTGCGAATTCGGCATGTTTTTTAGATAACGTACCTGCCAAAATCATTACATCCGACTGTCTCGGGGATGCTCGAAATATAACTCCCATCCTGTCAAAATCAAATCTACTCGCACCCGTTGCCATCATCTCGATAGCGCAGCAAGCCAGACCGTAAGTCATGGGCCACAATGAGTTGGCGCGACCCCAATTGAGAAGTTTATCGACTGTAGTCAGTGCTACCGGCAAACCTCCGGCAGATGCATAATTTACTTGATGCTGTGCCATTCAAGTGCTCCTTTCTTCCAGGCATATACAAATCCAATTGCAAGCAGAACTATAAAAAGTATCATCTCCGCAAAACCAAACCATCCAAGAGCTCTAAAATCTATCGCCCACGGAAACATAAATATAATCTCCACGTCGAACAATATGAAAAGCAATGCGATAAGATAAAACTGTATAGAGATAGAATTGGGCTGCTTGTTGGGCAGCGGACCACATTCATAGATAGACATTTTTAGCCGTTCAGTATCCTGTCTTGCAAGTTTGTGGCTGACAAACCTGGCAAGCACAAGAGTCACAGGAAAGGCGACCGCTGTCAATGCCAACAGAACAAACACGCCAAAATATGGGTGACTTGTCAAAGTATGTGTCATAAAATCCCCTTTTGTACGGTCTTTTTATAGCTACCTAAACGGAGGGAATCCGTCTATTCTATAAAAATGAGTTCTCTATATTAACAGAAAGTTTTTTAAGCGGCTTTAATCAGTACAGAAGGGAAAAATGAAGCTTTGCAGATGTAACCGATAGAAACATCAAATACAAATTTAGATTTTGAATCCCATACTTTTCTCCCCGTCAAAACTGCTGCCCATCTCCTTGGATATCTCTTCCTGAAAATCCTGCATCGTAAATATACTCTCATCTTTAATAGCTACCTTAAAGGCGGTATTACGGATCACCAGCTCTATCTGGCCACCGCTAAGAGGTGCGCTGGCAAGCTGCTCTATATCAAATCCCTCTTCATAGTCGGCATTTTCAGGCAGCATCAGCTGCCACAGTCTTCTGCGCTGCTTTTGATCAGGTTTTTTGAACTCTATTTTGAAATTGAACCTGCGTGAAAAGGCTTTGTCAATGTTTTCGAGCAGGTTGGTAGTAGCTATCAAAATGCCTTCAAACTTCTCTATCTGCTCCAAAAATATATTTTGCATCTGGTTATGCATTTTGTCGGCACTGCTACCTGCTCCTTCACTCCTGGCGCTTAGAAATTGATCGGCTTCATTAAGCAGCAAGATAGGCTCCACTTTTGCTTTGGAACTTAGCTCTTTGAAATCATCAAATATCCTGCGGACATTTTTCTCACTCTCACCCACATACATCGAGAGTATCTTGGAGCAGTCAAAACTGAGGATCGGTTTTTTGAGTGTCTTGGCAAGTCCCAGTGCCGTAGCGGTTTTGCCGGTTCCTGGAGGGCCGTAAAAAATAATGCGGGCGTCAATACCCTTGCGTTTCTCTTTGATACCCCATTCTTTGAGCTTTTTATGTACATTTTTGTCAACTTGTTTGACAACTGTGTCAAGTATCTTTTTGGTAGAATCATTGAGTACTATATCATCAAGTGAACGATCTGATTCGAGATACTCGAACAAGTCCTGTTCTTTGACCAGTTGGCCGAGCTTGAGTTTGGTGACCTTTTTCTTTTTATTAGGATGGATTATACGCTGCATCACCTCTTCACGCAGATAAAACGACCGACTGATGCCCCCAAACATATTGAGGATCTCTTCGTAGTCAATGATCCCTTCGGTAATGAGTCTGGAGCCGTCCTCAAGCAGGGCTCTGTTTTTGATCTTTTCATACTCGTCAAAACTGATAAGCTCTATGAGGGTATTCATATCCCGAAACTGCCCCTCCCCGCCGCTGTACTCTTCCTTGAGGAGCGCCAGAAATATCCTGCGCTCTTTTTCGTCAAGCTCCTTTTCGTCAAAAAACTCCTTGACCACAATGGGTGTGGTAGTGACCTTGAGTCTCTCTTCGATACGGGTTGTCAACAGTGTCAATTTGTTTTTGAGTCTCCCTATGCCTATGGAGTCTTCTGTGACATTGTGTCTGAAGGCAGCTATACGGTGGAGCAGGTCAACCATATCAAACTGATCCTGCAGATACTCCAGATGATCGGTGTAGGGCTTGATCTCCGGCAGCCGTATCTCCATCGATCCCTCCTCGAGGAGTCTGAGCATGGCGATCGTGGGTGTCACTGAAGCATTGAGCAGCTCGAGTTTGGATGATTCGTGGGCTTTGATCTGCCCGAAACTGATCTGGGTGATCCATCCCATCTCAAGAAGTCTCTGTATGATGGGGAGTTTTTTGAGATAGCCGTATCTCTCATCCCCAAAAAGGTTTCTTAGGGTATCAAGCACAGATACCTCTTCGATCCCTTTGACATACTCCCTGCAAATCAGCTGCAGCACCTCGGCTTCTTGTCTGCTGCACTTTAGATGATTGTAAATCGTGCTCTTGCGCACATCCTTGGCGTCAATGAAATTTATCAGATGTTTCAACGATCATCCTGGTTTTGAAATAAAAAGGTGATTATAGCATAATGGAAGAAAACTAAAAGTTTATGATCTTATGTACCAATTTATACATAATACAATCAAACACTTTCTCTAATCTGCTCTTTGAGCGCTCTTTTGAGGACTTTGCCGGTGGCGTTTTTGGGTAGTTCATCGATAGTGTATATCTGCTTGGGTATTTTGTAATTGGCGAGTTTCTCTCTGAGGTATTTTCTCAAAGCCGATTCGTCTATACTCTCTACGCCATCCTCAAGCTCCAGATAAGCCACAGGTATCTCGCCGCTGTGCTCATCCGGTACGCCTACTACTGCTGAGACCTTGACCCCTTCAAAGCTGTCAATCACCTCTTCAAGTTCTCTCGGATAAATATTGATACCCTTGGAGATGATGAGGTCCTTTTTGCGATCGACGATATAGAGATAATCATCCTCATCCATATACCCCATATCGCCTGTCAGCAGCCATCCCCCCACGATCGTCTCCGCCGTAGCTTCGGGGCGGTTCAGGTAGCCTTGCATCACGTTGTCCCCTTTGACGATGATATCTCCCACTTCGCCTCTGGGCAGCTCATTCATCTGTTCATCGACAATCTTGATCTCGTAACCCTCAAGAGCCGGACCGACCGATTTGGGCTTTTGGAGTTCAAGTCTGTTGACGCTCACTACCGGCGATGTCTCGCTCAGGCCGTATCCTTCGAGCAGTTTGGTTTTTTTGAATTTCCTGCTCATTGCCTCAAGTGTTTTGGGCTGAAGCGCTGCTGCTCCGGAGATAAAGACCCGCAGTTTGTTGAACCACATAAAATACCACGGGAGCTTGGCTCTGGCTATGGCATTGTAAACATCGGGCACCCCAAGAAATATCGTTACTCTTTTGGTAAGTATCTGCTTGAAGATATTGGAAAAAGGCTGGAGCGACCTGATGATAACCATGCTGCCCCCCACATACAAAAAGAGCAAAACAGCCACCGTGAAGGTAAACGAATGAAACATAGGCAGAAACACTATGGAGCGGTCTTTGGCATTGACTCCTATGGCTTGTCGGCTGGCCTCGGCATTGGAAAGCAGATTGCGGTTGCTTAGCATAGCTCCCTTGGGTTTGCCTGTGGTGCCGGAAGTATATATGATCATCGCCGTATCGTCCAGACCCAAAGAAGCCGCACCCACATCAAGAGTGGTAGAGAGGGCTTCAAGGAAAGGTATGTTTCTTTTGTCTGTATGCTCCAGCCCCCCTTCCCATATAATCATTTCACATAGTTCGACCGCCTTGCTGTTATCGACTACTTTTTTGTGTATAGCAGAAGCTACAAGCAGCTTGGAGCCGCTGTCTTCAAGGATATAGCTAAGCTCTTCACCTTTAAGAAAGGTGTTGATAGGTACAGCCACAGCCCCGAGCTTAGAGACGGCAAAAACAGTATAGACAAAATCGGGAGAATTACGCATAAAAAGAGCCACTTTGTCCTCTCTGCCTATTCCTGCACTAGACATATACGCAGCCAGCTTGTCGATATGACCGATCAGATCACGATAACTAATCTTGTTCTCTCCGTCAAATACCGCTGTTTTGTTCCCTCTTTTTGCCGCCTGCATTTTGATCATTTCATAGAGATTGGAATACGGATAGCCCATTGTTGTTCCTTTATTTTTCTATCAATGCATAAAGATCCTCAATTTCCTGCGGCCAAAGCGTCTCATCGATCGTCTCAAGGATCAAGGGTATATCGTCCATCCGCGGATCATTCATAATAAGCCGAAACGCCTCCCAGCCCAGCTCCCCTTTGCCCAGGGAGTGATGGCGGTCCACACGTGAACCAAGAGGCGGTTTGGAATCATTGATATGCATCCCGCACAGATATTTAAATCCCACAATTTTATCAAACTCATCCATAGTTTTCTCATAAGCTTCAGCTGTGCGCAGATCATAACCGGCAGTAAATGTATGGCAGGTATCCAGGCACACACCCGCTCTGCTTTTGTCTTCGACTCTCTCTATCAGATATGCCAGATGCTCAAACCGATATCCCAGATTGGTACCCTGTCCGGCAGTGTTCTCGATCACCAGCTTGACCTTCGAATCCGGTGTCGCCGCAATGGCAAGGTTCATCGACTCGGCTATCACATCAAGACATTTGTACTCTGCCTCTTTGATCTGTTCTTCGTAGTCAGGAGCTTTTTTAGGCACCTTGACCAGATGGCTGCCGGGGTGGAAGTTGAGCATCTTCAATCCCAGTTGCTCGCATCTCTCAAGCTCATCGATAAAGGCTTCGCGAGATTTGGTCAGCTTCTCCTCCTCCGGATGCCCCAGATTGATCAGATAGCTGTCATGCGGCAATACATGCTCAGGCGATATGCCTGCCTCCTCAAGATTTGCTTTGAAAGCTTCTATCGTACTTTGCTCAAGCGGCTTGGCTTTCCATTGCTTTTGGTTTTTTGTAAAAAGCGCGAAGGCTTTGGCCCCTATCTCATGTGCCCTGAGCGGAGCATTGTCAACTCCTCCGCTGGCACTTACATGCGCACCGACAAATTTGTTCATGGTGTTTGTTTCCTTCGTTTTGTTTCAGAGATTGTATCAAGAATTTTTCTCCAAAGAGCTGATTTTAAGTATTTTTAAGCATTGCGTCTATATAATTGCGCTCACCAAAAACGGTATAGGCGGCCCCTTCATCTAGCGGTTAGGATCCCAGGTTTTCATCCTGGTCACAGGAGTTCGAGTCTCCTAGGGGTCACCACTTCTTAAATTCTCTCCATTCATTTCTCGATGTGCGGACAGAATTTGTCTTTTTGGGGCCTTAGCTCAGCTGGGAGAGCGCTTCGCTGGCAGCGAAGAGGTCACCGGTTCGATCCCGGTAGGCTCCACCATTATTCATACACATCCTTCCTTGATTTATTTATACCCATTTCGCTATCATTTGACTATCATTATCAAGAAGGCATACTATGGATAATCATTTTGAAAATATGACTTTTGATGAATTGCTTGATACATTTCGCAATGTGATCAAAGAGAATAAACTAAAATACACCATCCAAAGAGAAGCGATACTCAAAACTCTATATGAAAACCCGCACCATTTCACATCAGAAAACCTCTATCTGCTTGTCAAAAAAAACTATCCGGAATTAAATATAGGCATAGCTACTGTCTATCGTACTCTATCGCTTCTTGAAGAAAACGGGCTTGTCAGCTCCATATCACTCGGCATGCAGGGCAAAAAATTTGAGATAGCCAACAAACCCCATCATGATCACCTCATTTGTACAGAGTGCGGCAAGATAGTCGAGTTTGAAAATGAAAAGATAGAGAAGCTGCAAGAAGAAGTAGCCAAACAAAACGGCTTTGTTTTGAGTGATCATATGATGCAACTGTATGGAGTATGCGAAGAGTGCCGGAAGTAGCTCTATCTTCCCAGGGGATTGTCAGATCTGTTTTTGGGCTTTCTATCCTCCCTGGTCCTTGTGCCGGCAGTCGGATCCGAAAATACAAACTCCCCATCAAGTATACATCCCTTGGTACCGGGCTTGCAGACTATTTTAAGTCTTTTGCACCAATCATCCACTCCGTTCGCCCTGGTTAAAAACTGACAACCCCATCCGGTAGCCATCACTTCCCTCCTTTGGCGTTATAAAAATATTTCTGTGCCTTGTCCTTTGTTTTAAAAGGCTGCACCTCATAAACATCACCCATATACTCGATCTGATAATTTTGGGCAGGATCACTCTTGCCGTATGTCAGAGCTATCCGAAGGGCCAGCATCACCTCATCAGCTGTAGCGCTCTTTTGGAGCAACGAATACGGTCCCGATACCGGCAACTTGATAGGCTCATAGTCCTGGTTTTGTACTTTTTGCAAGGATTCATTGTCCTCTTTGTGGCGACCTACTACCAGTTTGGCTCCATCAGGCAGGCGGAAATGACGGCCAAATTTGAGCAGATCGATGTCTTGTACCTCCAACTCTTCATGCTCCACAAACTCCCTGAGCTTGGCGCTGAATGCCGGATCTGTCAGCAGACACCCGCCTCCGGGACTCTCATAATCCTCCCAGCCGTATGAAGCTGCCATCTCAAGCTGACGATTGCGCGATCTGCCCGATATATCAAGCAGTTTGTCTCTATCCACCCACCCTTTTTCTTCCGGAGTAGTAGGCTCAAGAAGTTTGGCCGAGAGAGGCCTAAGTATCAGCCTCTCTCCCGGTCTATCGCCTGCCAGTTTGCTCACCTGTCCCAGAGCCTCAGCTCTCTGACTCATAGGACGCTGCCCCACCACTTCTCCTGTAACCAAAAACGAAGCTCCCATCTCATCCATCATTGCTCTGGCTATTTTAAACATATATCCGTGACAATCGATGCACGGGTTGAAATTTTTGCCGTATCCATATACCGGATCGAACAGTATCTTCTGGATATATTCCTCTCTTACATCTGCCATCACAAAATCGGCTCCGGCCATCCGGGCTCTTTGTGCCAGAGCATCAGTTATATCATGTGTGCTGCCAAAGCCTGTTTTGACATATAGTGCCGTTACGGCTATACCCTGCTCGGTCATCAGTTTGATGGCAAGCATACTGTCAAGGCCGCCGCTAAATAAAGAAATCGCTCTCATACGGTACCAATTCTCCCTTTTTCAGTCTGGGTATGATATCTTTTTGCACTTTGTTTCTGATGAAAACCTTCTTCTCTAAAGGAATATTGGGATCTGACATTATGTACCTGAAACGACGCTGATAATGCATCTCCAACTGCCGCAGGAGCGCTACGCGCAGCTCCTCATCGCTTAGGGTCGGTATCCTCTCATTCAAGCTGATATGAAGTACTGCCGGATGCTCCATCTCTCCTCTTAGCAAAGCTTCCATGGTCTCACGATAAGCCCCTGTCATCTCGACAGATACGACATCCATCACTTCATTGAGTAGCGAGGGGTTGTCTATAATTGTTTTGAGAATACTCTGCCACTCCGGATCCTCTTTGGTCTGCTCAAATCTTGTTTTGATATCGGCATTGTTTCGGTTAGAACCAAACAGTCCGGGCGATATGCCGAGCGTAGTAGCCGCAAGGGGGACAAAAGTCTCCTGCATAATAGGACTAAGTGTCTGGATAAATGACCTCATCTCACCAAAAGCAGCCTCTTTTTGGGCTGGAGAGGATAGATCATAAGAGCCGGCGATATGCTCTATCACAAAAGGTATCAGAGGTTTATGGTCTCGCAACAATCTGTCAACCTTCTCTATCTCCCCCGCAGCGATCAGATCAGCCGGATCCTGTCCGCCCGGGAAAAGTATCACCCCTCCGTCAAAACTGTGGGCCGATAGAAGTTTGGCTGCTTTGAGCGCAGCGGCAACTCCTGCCTTGTCTCCGTCATAGGCAAGTATCACTCTTGGCTCACCTTTGCGCAGCAAAGGCAGATGCTCAGTTGTCAGCGCAGTGCCCAGAGTGGCAACAGCTGTCTTGAAGCCCGCCTGATGGAACATTATCACATCAAGATACCCTTCGCAAACTATGAGCTGCTTTTTGGAGTAGATATGCTCTTTGGCCTGATGGTATCCGTACAGGAGGCGGGATTTGTTGAAAAGTTTTGTTTGGGGAGAGTTGATGTATTTTGCAGGGTGATCCGTGATAGTACGCCCCCCAAAACCCACAAGCGCGCCTGCCGGAGAATAGATTGGAAATGTGATCCTCTGATGCAGTCTGGCATAATACTCATCCCCTTCACCTCTTGCTATGATGCCGGCCTCTTCGACCTTTGGCATTGGAAGGGACTGAGACTTGATAAAACTCATCACAGAGCCTGCATCAGGAACAAATCCTATACCAAACGACTCAATAGAGGCTGTGGATATGGAGCGTTTTTTTAGATATTGAGTAGCCCTCTGATTGTGTGTGAGATTGGATCTGTACCATTTTTGCATTATCTCCAGCACTCTCCTGGCATCTCCATAGTCACTGCCTCCTTTAGTGTATCGGAGTGAAAAATTGTACATTGACGCCAGCTTCTCTATGGCCTCCGGATAGCTGAGTTTCTCCATCTCCATTACAAATTTGATGGCATCACCGCTCACTCCGCATCCAAAGCAATGGTAGAACTGCTTGGAGGGGCTAACTACAAAGCTTGGTGTCTTTTCACCGTGAAAAGGGCAGTTTGCTTTGAAATTAGATCCTGCTTTTTTGAGCTCAAGGTAGTTACCCACTACATCAACAATATCAATGGATGCTTTAAGTGTCTCTATGGATGCGTTGTCAATCATAGGGGAGATTATATCCAATTGTTGGATATAATTTGGAAAAGCCTTCGAAAATAACCACAATATAGTTTTTTCGGAGAGTTTAACAAATATGATACAGGCTACAATCAATGCAAAAAAAGAAAGTCACACTTTACAGCGACGGTTCAAGTCTGGGCAATCCGGGTCCGGGAGGATACGGCGGGATACTCGAGTATCAAGGCAGACGCAAAGAGTATAGCGGGGGAGAAACTCATACTACCAACAACCGCATGGAGCTCAAGGGGGTCATAGAGGGGCTCAAGATGCTCAAAGAGCCGTGTGATGTTACCGTCATATCCGACAGCAGCTATGTAGTAAAGGCTATCAATGAATGGCTTAAAGGATGGATCGCGAAAGATTTCAAAAAAGTTAAAAATCCGGATCTTTGGAAAGAGTACATAGAGGTCTCAAAACCGCACACGGTCAAAGGAATATGGGTCAGAGGCCATGACGGACATCCTGAGAACGAACGATGTGATGAATTGGCGCGAACAGAAGCACAAAAACAGCAAAATAATCTATAAAATTGTTTTTCGATAATAAAGGGTATAATACCCCAAACCAAAGTAAGGCGGCTTATGAAAGTTTTGTTGTTGTCCCACAATAATACCGTACAGGGGATGGTATCCCTCGCCATACATCCTCTCGAAGATACTTTGCTTGATACTTTTGAATCGATGGAAGAAGTTGTAGATGATCATTATGATTGGCTCTTGGTAGATGATACGATACCGATGTATCAGGAGAGCCTGGCACTTGCCAAAAGACTCAACATCCAACATACTGTACTTTTATATCATCCTGAAAATATCGATAATGTCGGATTTGATATCTATATCCAAAAACCGTTTTTGCCCGAAGAGATACGTCAACTCATAACCGAGAACAATTCTCAGGATTTACAATTATCTGGGATTGATAACAAAAATAAGCCAACCAATACAAAAAATGAAAAACGAAAAAAAATGAAAAAAAACAAAGCCAAAGAAGATACATCATCCACACAGATACTTAATCTCGATGAGATAGAGACCATCAAAGCTCTTCTTGAGGAGGACGGACTGGAAATAGTAGCCGAAGATGAGCTGGCCGATACGGTACTCTCTGAAGAGAATACCAAGAAGAAAAAGAAAAGACAAAAGAAAAAAGAGAAAGATCTCAACAATGAGTTGCTAAAAGCTCTTATACAGATGAAGCCCAAAAAAATACGAAAGCTTCTCAAGGGAGCAAGAGTCAAGATAGAAATTACTTTCCCCAAAGGTCGATAATGTCTGGAGCTATTCTATTATTGTCAGGGCCCAGCGGCGCCGGCAAAAGCACCATTATCCGCAACGCATCCAAAGAGATTGAACCATATTATTTCTCTATATCTTCTACCACCAGAGCGCCAAGATATGGAGAAAGGGACGGCGTAGAATACCATTTCGTCTCCAAAGAGGAGTTTGAAGCGGGGATAGAGGCCGGGGATTTTTTGGAATACGCCACAGTACACGGCAACTACTACGGCACCTCACTCAGGCCGGTCAGAGAAGCTCTTGATCAGGGCAAATTGGTGATATTTGATATAGATGTACAGGGTCACAGGCTGGCCAGAGAGGTCATGGGAGACCTGATCACATCTGTTTTCATCACTCCTCCAAGCCTCCAAGAGCTCGAGAGGCGCCTAAAGGAAAGATCCACAGAAGATAAGGAAACGATCGCACAGCGCCTACAAAATGCAAAAGATGAGATCAAGGCTATAGATGAGTTTGACTACATCATCATCAATGACGACATAGATCAGGCGACCAAAGCCCTGGTTGCTCTGGCTCATGCTGCCAGACTCAAACTCGGCAAAGGCAAAAGAGCCGAATTTGTTGCATCCTGGCTCGAAAATTAATCTATTTCGAGTATAATAGCTTCACTCAAATCTAACATCGCTTTGTGCGATCATACAAAAGGATAATATATGGGCATTCCAGGCGGATGGGAATTGGTACTGATAGTTGGAGTTGTTTTGCTTCTCTTTGGAGGCAAAAAAATACCTGAGCTTGCCAAGGGACTTGGAAAAGGGATTAAGGATTTCAAACAGGCAGTAAAAGAGGACGAGGAGGAGGTCACAGAAAAGGCCAAAGAACTTAAAGCAACAGCGGAAGAGAAGATCGAAGAGGTCAAAGAGACCGCTGTAGATACAAAGAAGGCATAAAAGCTTCAAACCAAAGGCACTCTTCTTGCCTCTTGGTATGTTTATCCCATACAAAGTGACGATATGAAACTCAAAGACCAACTATCGCAAATAATCTCCAATGCTCTTAAAAAAGCCAAAATAGATGCGGAAGAAGTAATTATCAACGAAGCAGGTAGAGCACAATTTGGTGATTATCAGTACAACGGAGCTATGGCACTGGCCAAAAAACTTGGACAAAATCCAAGAGAAATAGCTACCAAAATAGCTTCGCATATTCCGATCGGTGAGATGATAGCCAAATGCGAGGTGGCCGGACCCGGCTTTGTAAATATCTGGCTGGATGAGGAATGGATAGCGAATAAATCAAAGGAGCTTATAGATGATAAGCGGCTTGGGATAGAGAACACAACAAATCCATCTACAATCGTAGTCGATTACTCCAGTCCCAATATGGCCAAAGAGATGCATGTAGGGCATCTGCGCTCTACGATCATAGGGGATACGCTCTCAAATCTTTTCGAGTTTTTGGGCGATAATGTCATCCGTCAAAATCACATAGGTGACTGGGGGACTCAGTTTGGGATGCTGATAGCATATCTTGAGGAGACTGGCTCCAACGGGGGAGCCAAACTCAGTGATCTGGAACAATTCTACAAAGATGCAAAAAAAAGATTTGACTCCGATGAAGACTTTGCTGATACCGCACGAGAATACGTGGTCAAGCTCCAAAGCGGTGATGAGAAGTGTCTGAGACTCTGGAATGATTTTATCAATACATCGCTTAGTCATTGTGAAGAGGTTTACAGCAAACTCGGTGTTAAGCTCACCAGAGAGGATGTCAAGGCTGAGAGCAGCTACAATGACGATCTTGAGGATGTGATCAAAACGCTTGAGAAAAAAGGGCTTCTGTCCATAAGTGACGGGGCCAAATGTATATTTTTAGATGAAGAGAAGCCTCCATTCATAGTGCAAAAAAAGGACGGCGGCTACCTCTATGCCACTACCGATCTGGCAGCCATCAGGCACAGAGTCCAAACTCTTGAAGCAGATCGCATCAGCTATGTAGTAGATGCCAGGCAGTCAGAGCATTTCAGGCAGCTTTTTGAAGTAGCGCGCAAGGCGGGCTTTGCCGGGCCTGATACCCACTTAGAGCATGTCTCATTCGGCATGATGCTCGATAAGTCAGGCAAACCGTTCAAAACAAGAGACGGTGGGACTATCAAGCTGATAGATCTGCTTGAAGAGGCGGTATCGCGTGCTAAAGATGCCATTACGCAAAGGGAGCAATACTCGGATGATGAGCTTGATCACATCGCCGAGGTAGTCGGCATCGGTGCGGTCAAATACGCTGATCTCTCGATACACAGGGATTCAAATTATATCTTTGACTGGGATAAGATGCTATCTCTTAACGGCAACACATCTTTATATCTACAATATGCCTACGCACGCATCAGATCCATACTAAGAAAACACGATAAGGAAATAAAAGGGGATATCATCCTCCAAGATCCCCTTGAGAGAGCTTTGGCTCTCAAGTTGCTGCGCTTTGAAGATACACTGACGATAGCTGCATCTGAGTCTTTGCCCCACTATATCACCACATATCTATACGAGACGGCGACACTCTTTATGAAATTTTACGAAAACTGCCCGATACTAAGGGATGATATAGGCGAAGACACCCGTCAAAGCCGCCTGCTTCTGTCCAGATTGACGGCCCAAACTATCAAAACAGGCTTGGGTCTGCTTGGGATCGGAGTACTGGATAGATTATAGATAGTTGACAGCTTATAGTAGATGGTTGATGGTTGATAGTAGATAGTTGATGGTTGATAGTAGATAGTTGATAGTTGATGGTTGCTCGCCAAAAAGCTATGGTATAATACCTCCAAAGCGATGGAGGCTTGGGTATCCCCATCCCAAAATAATAAGTAAAGAATAGTTTCAAAGCCTGAGGCGATAGCCGAAGCTTTAGTGAGAGGAATTGGGGCGGGGCTTTGCTCCGATGCAAGGAGAAAATGCGAAGCCTGAGGCGATAGCCGAAGCTTTAGTGAGAGGAATTGGGGCAGGGCTTTGCTCCGATGCAAGGAGAAAAATATGAAAGGCAAAATAATCCTGTGGCTTGTGCTGACGCTTGCGCTTATAGCCTGGGACTATTACAAGACCAGGGACATTCGCAAGAGCTTTACAGCTTTTGGTACATTTGTCTGGATATCATCTCTTGCGATGCTTGGGGTTACCATGAGACCTGTGCTGCCTGTATTTGCGGTGCATTATATACTTATTTTGATATCATGGGGCGGTTTGATATTTTATCTTTGGAGAGGCAAATACTATTGGTGGATATTTGCCTTGCCTGCTTTGACGGTACTTGTGTTTATCGGACTCAATTTTCTCGAGGGCTCAAGATACGAACGATAACTACCCCTCATCCTTTCTCTTGAACTCTCTTAGCTCCTGCAAAAACTCCTCTATGGAGTATTTCTGCCTGTATGCCGGGGTCATGATATGTATAATGATATCTCCCAGATCTGCCACTACCCAATCCTCAGTCTCATCTGTACCCAAAAACTCCTCGCCTTTGGGTTTGAGGGTATCTTTGAGATGATCGAGCAAAGCAGCGGTATGTTTGCCCCCAATTGAGTTTGCCAACACTACAGATTTGGCTATATAATCAGCATCACTCAGGTCAAACACCTCTATCTCTTCTGCCTTTTTCTCATCAAGCACCTTCACTATAGTATCTATTCGCTCCTGCAAATTATCCATTATGATCCTTTATTAGTATCTTTTTGACATCACTTGAGATCTTTTGGTCTATTTTGTCCACTTCTTTGTCCTTGCGAATAATGCTTGAGCTGACAGGCTCATTTAGATCAAGACTGATATACTCCCTTAGTTTTTCATAGCCCTGATCATGTCCATCTCTTTCAAACACAAGCCAGATCACGTTTTTATTGAGAGTCTCAAAATCCTTCCATTTTTCTATAGAGCTCAGGTTGTCAGATCCTATAGCTATATATCGAAGATTGTATATATCGTTCAGTCTGTTAAAGGTATCTATAGTATAGACACTTTTACCAGCCTCTACTTCACCGGCATCCACTACTACTTTTGGACCTTCAAAGAGCCTCCTGCACCACTCGAGACGTTTTTGGGCAGGAGCCAAAGTGGAGCTTTTGAAAGGATTCAGATATGCCGGTACTACTACTACCTTGTCAATATACGGCAGCAAAACGAGACGATCCACAATTTTCTGATGTCCTCTGTGTGGAGGATCGAAACTCCCTCCGTACAACACTGCGACAGGCTTTTTATTAACCAAGTAATAACCTCTAATGATGTAAAATAGTCCGCTATTTTACCACATTATGACAAGGGATAACTTGTGAAGACTATCAGAGACATTGATATTGACGGCAAAACAGTATTTATCCGCTGTGATTTTAACGTGCCCAAAGATGAATTTGGCAATATCACCGACGACAGACGTATTCGTGCCGCCCTGCAGACTATCAGATACTGCATAGATCATGAATGTAAAGTAATACTAGGCTCACATTACGAAAGACCAGAAGCCGGCAAATATGATCTAAAATTCTCTTTATATGATGTCTCTAAACGTCTTGATGTTCTTTTGAAAATAAAAAACAGGGTCCTATTTGATGATTCGCAAAGTGGAGAAGTGATAAGCAAAAAAGCTCTCGAGCTTGCATCACAGATGAAAGCAGGCGATGTACTGCTTCTTGAGAATCTACGTTTTGATGCCGGAGAGACGACAGACGATCCTGTGTTTGCCAAAAAACTTGCCGATATGGCCGATGTATATATCAATGATGCCTTTGGAGCATGCCACCGTAAACACGCTTCGATACACGCTATTACGGAATATTTTGACTGCGATCACAGAGCTGCTGGCTTTTTGCTAGCCAAAGAGGTCAATTTCTTCAGCCGCATACTTGACAACCCGACACGACCTTTTGTCGCAGTAGTAGGAGGCAGCAAGGTATCGGGCAAACTTGAGGCGCTGCACAAACTGATAGACAAAGTGGACAAGGTCATCATAGGCGGCGGCATGGCATTTACCTTTCTTAAAGCGCAGGGGTTTGAAGTGGGCAAATCTCTTGTCGAAGAGGATCTGATAGAAGAAGCCGGAAAGATCATGGCCAAGGCGCATGAACGAAAAGTGAAGTTCTATCTCCCTGTAGATGTCGTAGTGGCTCCTGAGCTTGACGAGAACACCACCACCAAATTCCTGCCTACTCAGGAGATACCGGTCGGATGGATGGGGCTGGATATTGGTCCGGCCAGCACCAGACTCTTCCGCGAAGCACTCAATGATGCCCAGACGATCATCTGGAATGGTCCCATGGGTGTATACGAGATGGATAAATTTGCCAAAGGCTCTATCAAGATGTCACACTATATAGCCGAAACTCATGCAACCACTGTAGTAGGAGGAGGCGATACGGCAGATGTAGCCCAAAGAGCTGATGATGTAGATGAGATGACATTTGTCAGTACTGGAGGAGGTGCCAGCCTCAAGCTGATAGAAGGCGAAAAGCTTCCGGGTATAGAAGCCTTGGTATGCGAAGTATAAAGGAATAGAAATGATATTTGCCGCAAATTTCAAGATGAACCACACCAGAGTATCGACATACAATTATGTAATGGATCTAAGAGACAGGATAGTCCATGGAGGGTACAAAGACAAAGTATATGTATTTCCGCCTTTTACTGCTCTGATGGGATCACATAAGCCTGTCATTATAGGAGCACAAAATGCCTACCCCCAGATGAATGGAGCCTACACCGGGGAGATAGGCCTGGAGCAACTCGGAGAGTTTGGGATCAACACCCTCCTGATAGGCCACAGCGAGAGGCGAACACTCCTTGGAGAAACTCAAGAGAAGATAGCTGAGAAATACACTTTTTTCAAAGAGAGAAACCTTGAGATCATCTATTGCATAGGCGAGCCTATAGAGGTGCGAGAAGAAGGGGATCAGGCGGTGGAGGAGTATCTGCTGGGGCAGTTTGAAGGTATAGATACTGAGTATGACAGGCTGATAGTAGCATATGAGCCCATATGGGCTATCGGTACAGGGCGATCCGCTACCAAAGAGGAGATTACAACTACTCACGATATGCTTCGCAGACACATATCTGCGCCTCTGCTCTACGGAGGCAGCGTCAAAGGAGCTAATATCGAAGAGATAGCCTCGATAGAAAATGTTGATGGTGTGCTTGTCGGCGGCGCATCATTGGAAGTAGATACATTTTTTGAGTTGATCGAAAAAACAGGGAATGTTACTTAAACAGCTCCTCAAGCGCTGATGTATCTGTAGTCTTCTCGGCAGTCGAGCCACTTGTGCTCTCTCCTGTACGATCAACTATGCCTTCTACCTCATTGAGCTCTATCTGATAGCCTGTAAGCATAGATGCCAGGCGGATATTGATACCGCTTTTGCCTATAGCTTTGGCTTTTTGGTCGCTTGTGATATCGACTATCGCTTTTTGTTCGCTTGTTCCTTTGTCTATGATCTTGACATTTTGCACCACTGCCGGAGAGAGGGCTCTGGTGATATACATCTCTGGAATCGGTGAATATTCTATTGCATCAATATTTTCACCGTTTAGTTCATCCGATACAGCATTGATACGCACACCTCTCTGGCCCACGGCAGCACCTATGGGATCGACATCGGGCCTGTCTGTTTTTAGGGCTATTTTGGCTCTCTCTCCGGGTATTCGTGAGCTTGAAAGTATCTCTACAGTGCCGTCTTGGATCTCCGGTACCTCTTTTTCCATCAATTTCTCCAAGAACTTTGGTGCGGTTCGACTAAGCTCCAGAAACATCCCATACTTTGGATCAACATTGACAAATCTCAGCAATGCCTTAATAGTATCACCTACTTTAAATCTTTCCCCTTTTATGCGATTTCTTTTGGAAAGGATACCTTTGAGTTCGCCTATCTCCATATATGTGTTTTCATTGTCATCTATCCTTGAAACCGTACCGATGATGATAGTGCCCACCTTGGCCTTGTATTTTTCGAACATATCCTGTTCAATACGGCGCTGAATGTGATATTCGAGTTCTTTGAAAAGATTTGCTGCTGCCGTCCTACCGTGTTCTTCGAGCACAAAGTCGCTGCGAAGTTGATCCCCTACTTCGATCTCACTGCCGTACTCCTTTTGTGCTTCGGTGATGGAGATGTAACTATCCGGCATCTCCTCAAGCCTCTCGTCATCATCGGCTACGACTGTGACTACTTTTTGGACGCTGTAGGTGCCCGTATCGTGATCAAGCTGCACCTCGAAGGTAGTCTCAGGCGTTGTCAGTCTCTGTGCAGTTTTGACCACAGCTTCTTTGAAAGCATCAAACGCACTATCCTGAGAGATATTTTTTTCGTGTGCCATCGCCTCTATGATGTCCAATATTTTTTCCATATTTTTTGCCTTTATGCTTTTGCGCCCTTAAGATGTCATGAACCTAACAGTAACACATCGAGGGGGATTTCTCTTTTTTTGTAGATTAGGATTATATCTAAAGCTCCCTTTACTCAAAATAAAGTATAATCCTACCAAATAATGCACATTTATTTATTGCTGCAAGGGATAATAAGATTATGAAACTAAAACTGGCAAGAACCACGCTAAAAGCAAAGCCCAAAACTATCGAGCTGGGCAAGATCGAAGAAAATCTCGACGAGCAGTCGATTTACTACTTCGATAGAGAGAATTCGCACAAGGATATCATCGCTCTGATGGATCATTTTGATGAGCAGGGCTACAATGTATATATGCGTGAGATCAAATACGGTCTAAGCGAGGGCGAATATATATATGAGGTTCATATTGTTCGCTAAACCCGCCCCACTTTCTCCCCCCTCAAATGTCTAAAAAACTCTATCTCGAGACTCTTGGCTGCGCCATGAACGTGCGTGACAGCGAGCATATGATAGCCGAGCTCAATCGCAATGACAGCTACGATCTGACAGACTCCATTGAGGATGCCGATCTTGTCATTATCAACACCTGCTCTGTTAGAGAGAAACCGGTTTCTAAGCTCTTTTCTGAAATAGGAGTATTTGAAAAAAAACGCAAAAAAGATGCCAAAATCGGTGTGACGGGATGTACGGCAAGCCATCTGGGTGATGAGATCATACGCAGAGCACCGGCAGTCGATTTCGTACTTGGTGCACGCAATGTATCCAAACTTACGCAAGTGATACACAAGCACCATGCGGTCGAAGTCGATATCAATTTTGATGAGAGCACATATCAGTTTGGCGAATACCGCAACACGCCATATAAAGCCATGGTCAATATCACTATAGGATGTGACAAAAGCTGCACATACTGTATAGTGCCCTATACTAGAGGAGATGAGATCTCCATACCAAGCGATATGATAGTTGCTGAAATTCGCAAGGCTGTTGATGGCGGCGCCAAAGAGGTATTGTTGCTGGGGCAGAATGTCAACAACTACGGACGCAGATTTGGGGTTGGTATAGATGATGAGATATCCAATTTCACACAACTCCTCCGAAAAATCAGTCAAATAGATGGACTTGAGAGGATCAGGTTCGCTTCTCCGCATCCGCTACATATGGATGATGAGTTTTTGGAAGAATTCGCCTCCAACCCCAAGATCTGCAAGCAGATACATGTCCCTTTGCAGAGCGGCTCAACCCGTATACTCAAAGCCATGAAAAGAGGATACACCAAAGAGAGCTTCATAGAGCGCTGCGAAAAGATCAGAGATCTAGCACCCATGGCTACTATATCTACCGATGTGATAGTGGGCTTTCCAGGAGAGAGTGATGAGGACTTTGCAGATACGATGGATGTATTGGAGAGAGTGAGGTTTGAGCAGATGTTTTCTTTCATCTATTCTCCCCGCCCACATACCGAAGCGGCAACATACGAAGACCAAATAGACAAATCGATCGCATCACAACGTTTACAGATACTGCAAAAAAGACAAAATATGATCATGGATGAGTCTATGCAGGCCCAGATCGGACGCATTCACAAAGTCTATTTCGAAGAGCTCAAAGCAGGCGGCAGGATCTCAGGACGCAGCGATGACGGCAGACTGGTATTTGTCGATGGCAGCGAGGAGATGCTTGGGACTATACAGGATGTGCTGATCTCTCACGCTTCCCGCACGGCACTTGAGGGTAAAACGGTATGAGCGATCTAAACCGGCTCATAGATGATTTTTTAGATTATCTCATCTCTGTCAGAGGATACAGTGAGCAGACAGCATCCACATACGAAACAGCTCTGGGGCAGATGAGGGGCAAGTGCTCATTTTATCAGGAGGGGGAGGTTTGGATACTTGATATCATGCCGTATCGTCTTGATATACGCAATCTCTCCAAAAGAAGCATACACTCCAAACTCACTGCCGTCAGATCGTTTGTCAACTATCTTAATGAACAAGCTGGACTCAAGATCATAGCCAAAGGGATAGATACTATCAAGGTCCCCCAGACTCTTCCCAAGCCGATAGAAGAATCGGCCATCAAAGAGGTCATAGCAGATGCCTCGCCCGAAGAGGAGCTGCTGATTGCCATGCTTTATGGTCTGGGACTGCGTATCAGTGAACTCTCAGGCATGAAACTCGAATGGATCAGTGATGAATGGATAGAGGTTCACGGCAAGGGCAACAAAGTACGTCAACTCCCGCTGTTGCCATATCTGCAAGAACTCATCAAACGCCACCGACAGAGCAATCAACCACGCAGATATCTTTTCGAAAAAGACGGTGATCCGCTGAGTGCCTCACAACTGAGATACAAGCTTGGCAAACTTTTTCGCTCTCACGGCTTCAAGGCCACTCCCCACCAGCTCCGACACTCATTTGCCACGCACCTGCTCTCTCATGGCGCACGGATTGCCGATGTCAGCGAGCTGCTCGGACACTCATCTATGGCAACCACCCAGGTCTATACCAAGCTTGGGAGTGTCAAAAAGATGGAAGAGTACATGCAAGCTCATCCGCTGGTAAAGGACAGAGAATCCCGATGAAAAACCTATGGTGTATGTTGCTGGGAGTATCCTTGTTGAGCATTTCGCTATCAGCCGAACCAAAAGTTTATAACGCGCAGGTAGTCTTCGGGCTTGAAAGGGCCACCCTGCCAGGCGATGAACCGATGGGACTGGCAAAAGCCGGCGCGCTTTTTCAGATGAACAAATATTTTTGGCTGGGTCCTGAACTGTACGGAGCCGTCTCGGGCAAACGAGGAGGATTTTTTACTGCCGGCATCGAGGGGAGATTCCAAAAAAACCTGACAGAGAGACTCGGAGCTTACGGAGGGGTTTTTGTCGGGGCCGGAGGCGGCGGATCGGCCCCTCAGGGGGGCGGCCTGATGATACGCCCCTCAGCCGGTTTGTCGTACGATACAGCTCTGGGCTCCATCGAAGGGGGACTGAGCCGCGTATGGTATCCCAACGGCAAAATTGATAGCACACAGCTGCATATAGGGCTTGCTCTTCCTGCTTCGGGAAAATATTTCAGGGGGATCAGGATCGCCGATACAAACTCCCATCAACACAATGCCCCGTCAGTGGAGATCACTACTCAAGCCCTTGCGGAGCACTATATACCCTCAAGCAGTTCCCACGATGTACGATCCTCGAAAAAAACCACACCCTTTTCTCTTGCTGGAGTTGAATTCAAGATACGATCAGACAATATCTGGTACGGCTATCTCGAGGCTGCCGGAGCCGGAGCTGGAGCGTCCAACGGATACATGGAGCTCTTTGGCGGCTTGGGAGTCGACTATCATATCGGCAACTCTTTCTCGATCGGTCTTCAGGGGGCCGTGGGAGCTGCGGGAGGCGGCAGGGTCGATACAGGCGGAGGATTGATGTACCGGGGAGATTTGAGCGCTGAGGCTTATCTTTTTGATGCGTTGAGTCTGGGAGGACGCATCGGCAGGATAGGGGCCATCAAGGGAAGTTTCGCGGCCACAAGTTACGGTATCACTTTGGGCTACAGGGAGAATTTTTACGGATTGGGTGATCCCAATTTTTCAAAAAAGAGCAGCACCAGCGCATGGCGTTTCAGCGTACAGAACAAATCCTACCTTCCTTTTGCCGGAATGTTTAAAGATGATCAGATCAACCGAATCGATCTGATCGGTTTGTCTTTGCACCGTTTTTTCAACCAAAACTTCTACCTCATCGGTGAATCTTTCTGGGCCTGGCAGGGGCAGGCGGGCGGATATGCCGAGGGGATATTGGGTATTGGAGCACAATCCTCACCGCTTGGACACCTCAGAGCTTATGCGGAAGTCAAGGCAGGGGTAGGAGGCGGCGGGGATGTCAACATGGACGGCGGACTGTACGGGGCAGCAGAAGCAGGCATACGATACGACATAGATCAGGCCTGGCAGGTGCATGCGGGAGCAGGATATATACGCTCACGCACCGGAGCGTTCCATACTTACAGCATCCATGCGGGTATAAGCTACAATTTCTCTCTTTTTGGGCAGCAGTAGTTATTTGACAGGTTTACCGGTTAGGGTACCGATCGTTTTCATATTGCTAAACACAAAGCGCAAAGGGCGATTATGCTTATCCAGCAAGATTGTCATACTTCCCTTGCCGCCTTTAAATATCCCCTTTTGGATGCCCATCTGCACAAGCATCCCGTTGCTTGGAGCGCCCCATTGTTTTAGCCTTTTTGGGTCATTGGATATGTAGATGGGGACTTTGCCTCCAGTTTCTTCGGAGCCTGCGACTATATAGGTCTTGCGGCTGGATTTGGTTTTGGAAACTTTATGCAGTGCATTATGCATCACGGTCAAAAAATCCTGATGAGCAAAACGTGGAATCTTGGCAGAACTGTTTTCTATGAGTTTTTTCCCGAACCATTTTCGGTAATGTCTGATTACTTTGCGGTGTTTGTAGTCAAACCTATATTCCTGCAGATCGTGTATCTTGCCTCCGTCTTTCCATCTTTCTATAACAAACAGATCACTGTAGTATTTCCCGTTTTTAATATGCCCTTTGGAGCTATAATGTTCTATCCGCTTGCCTTTGAGGAGATTGTAGATACCTTGTGTGGCTACTTTTATATCTATTTTGTAGCGATTACCGCTTGTCTTGGCAGAGGCTTGTGCTTTGGCCAAGGTACCAGTCATACTCGAATGCAAAGCAAAAGTGCCGTTGGCATTACAACCGCTCAGCGCCAAAAGTCCAAATCCGATCATTACGATATATATGATAGTTTTCATAAGAGAATAGTAGCGAGAAATTGTGAATGAATTGTTTTTGGTGAGGTTTCTCAGCGAGATAGTTTTGATACTGCTATACCATATCCATCAATCGCTCACTGTAGATATACGGCCGGACTTTGGGCGGAATGTGCCGGATGCGGCAGCGCTCTTTGAACGCTTTGGGCATGGGGGTCTGAACATAGGGAGCGATGTAGAGCTTCTCGCCGCTGTACTCCACCGCCCATTTGCCACCAATGACTATACTCTCTTTGTCTTTGATCTCTTCTCTTTGGGCAGCGCTGAGGAGATAACCCAGCTGTTTGAGTGCCTGATCCGCGGCACGTACTTTGAGTGACGGGTTGTCAAGCCGGATGATTCTCATATCTTTTTGGGCGTAAATGGTCTCATATCCGGCGTCTATGATCTCTTTGTCGAGACTTAGATATTCGAAGCTTCTGCTGATCCCCTCGGCGTATCTCTCGATCAACGGATCGGCAAAATGCCTGCGGAAGTAGTTGCGCTCATGCTTTTCGTCCTGGTTGCTCTCATCGATGAAATAAGGGTGATCGTTTGATTTCAAGTATCCCAAAAGCTCCTGTTTGGGATATCGCAGCAAGGGACGTACTATCGTGTATTCTTCCCGCTCTTCTACCTCTTCCATCCCCACCATCTCACCAAGCCCCGCACCCTTGGAGAGGCGCATCAGCATCCACTCCAGACGATCATTCAACTGGTGAGCGGTGATGAGATTGTCGTAGCCGTGCTCATAGATAATGGATTCGAAAAACTCATACCTGAATTTACGTGCCCGACACTCAAAATGGCTCTCAAACTCTGGAGCTTTGGTCGTGTAGCATTTGAGTCCATACTGGTCTGCCAGCATGTGCGCGTGCCGCTCTTCCTCCTCTGATTGGTCCCGGGTACCGTAATTGACCAGAGCGATATCAAAGGCAACACCATGCTCCAGCAGCAAAAAAAACAACGCCGAAGAGTCGATGCCGGCGGAGAAAGCGAGGAGATTTTTCTTCTCAATGAGGAATGAGGAATGAGGAATGAGGAACTGATCCGGCGTCATCGTTTCCCTTTTTTGACAGTTTTTGTGCTGGCCACAAGAATACTAAGCAATTCATCAATATCCGGCTGTATACTTGCGTACATTTTGTCATTCAGATATGCGGACTGATGGAGAAGATCTAACCAATAATACGTCTCATTGGCTTCTTTAAGTGCGATGGTTAGTTTATGCAAAAAATCGGCTTTAGACTGAGCATATTTCGCTTCGCGCACCAATGCACCCACAGCCGTTCCGCTGCGAAGAAGCTGCTTAGAAAGAACAAACTCTCGATGCGTTTTTGTTAAATATTGATACAGCTTTATAATACGCAAGGAAAAAGCAAAGCTTTTCTCTCCAAGAGCATCCTCTCTTCTCGGTTCCTCACTCCTCATTCCTCACTCCTCACTTCCCTTTCGGTTCCTCACTGCTCACTCCTCATTCCTCTCTCGGTTCCTCATTCCTCACTGCTATCTGCTCACTACTCACTACTCACTCATTAATGTTGCCAACAACTGTTCCCCTGCCAGCTCGGTGATCTGTGCCTGATAGATCTTCCCATACTCCACATTCAGGTCATTGGTATCGTTAATCAGTATCTCTCCGTCGATCTCCGCTGCCCAGCTCAAGGGTCTGGCACTCAGCAGGTATTCGTGCTCGTCACTGGGTCCGTCAATGACCAGCTCAACTTCCTGACCTACCATTCTTTGGAGTGATTTGATGGTGCTTTGCTGTGCGATCTGTCCAAGTCTCTCAGCTCTTTGTTCTATCGTCTCCTGCGGAATCTGCTCCATAGTGTAGGCAGCTGTATCCTCTTCGTTAGAGTAGGCAAAAGTATTGAACCTATCAAATCCAAACTCTTCGGCAAAGCCGCAGAGCTTCTCAAACATCTCCTCGCTCTCGCCCGGATGTCCGGCGATGAATGACGTACGCACAAACGAGTCCGGCTTGGCTCTCATTCGCTCCAACAAAGCCATAGTCTTCTCTTCCCCAAATCCTCTCTTCATGATCTTGAGCATCCGATCATCGATGTGCTGGATCGGCATATCGTAGTAGGTCTGAAACAGCGGCGAATCTGCGATACGGTCGATCAGGTCGAAGGTGGTGGTACTGGGATAGAGGTAGAGGATGCGTGCACTGCGGATCCCCTCGATCTTCTCCACCGCATCGATGAGTTCCAGCAGACCGTCACGCTTTCCTATGTCCCGTCCCCAGCTGGAGCTATCCTGCGATACAAATGATATATCCCAAAATCCAGCTTTAGCCAGATGGCGCACTTCAGCTACGATAGATTCGAGGGTACGGGAGTGGAGTCGGCCCTTAAATCCGGGGATAGCGCAGAAGGAGCAGGTCTGATTGCACCCTTCCGAGAGCTTGACATAGGCATGGTAGCGCGATCCGGTGATGACTCTGGCGGCATTGTCACCCATCAGGTACACTTCGGGACTGAAGCGGCTCTGCTTCTGCTCTATGAGTTCATCGATCCTCTCATAGTCCCCCACACCGGTAAAAATATCTATCTCAGGCATTTGCTCCTGGATCTCCTCTTTGTATCTCTCGCTCAGACAACCGCTCATCACAAGCACGGAATCATCCTTGCGTACTTGATGCAACTCCAATAGAGTCGAGAGGCTCTCCTCTTTGGCCGCGTCGATAAACCCGCAGGTGTTGACGATGATCACATCTGCACTATCAGGCTCATCAGTCAGGGTATAATCACTCAGTTTTCCCAGCATCACTTCGCTATCGACGAGATTTTTGGTGCAGCCCAGGCTTACCATGTGGAGGGTTTTGTTTTTCATGTCATATCTTCGGATAGTTTTGGAGAATTATACCATTTTGTTATTTTGCAATTATCTCTTGCAGACAGCTTTGGATCTCATCCATCTCATCTTCACTTATGTTGGCTATGCGCTCTATGAACCTGCTGTTGTCTATAGCTCTGATCTGAGTGATGACTATATCTGAATCCTGTTCGAGTCCATCTCTGCGAGTGATCCTTGTACGTATAGGAGATGCGTCATCGATAAGATGTGTAGTCAAGGGCATGATGATCGTAGTGGGGTATCCGTTTACTGCGAGATTATCATTTTGGAGCACTACTACCGGTCTGATCTTGCCGATCTCATTGTTTTTTCTAGATGGATTAAGGTTTGCCAACCAGATCTCACCCCTATATGCCGTCATGTATAGCCATCTCCATATCTTCATAGACCTTTTTGTCGGCAACTTTGGTTTTGGATACTGCCTTTTTGAGCCTATTTGAGCTTTGGTCATTTACCGCATCATTGTATGCCAAGATCGCATCCCTGATAATCTCGCTCTTTTTTTTGGCAAATCTGGTTGAGAGATTTTGGAGTATTTTTTCCAATCTGCTATCAAGACGAAGCGAAGTAGTCATAACAATCTCCTTGTATTTATGTATTATGGCATTATAGTATTATCATGTTTTTATGTCAAATAAATAGAATATGAACCTGAAATAAATTAGCATCTATAATAACATTCAACAGCTAACACAAAAAAGAAGGGGAAATAAAAAGAAAGGGTAGAACTCAGGCCGAGGCCTGAATTCTTAAGATGTTTGACGAGTTCTTAGAACTTGTAGACAGCTTTGGCGCGAACACGAAGAGCATTTGTATCTGCAACACCGTTGTGGCGATAACGTACATCAGTACTAAGAGCAATACCAGATACGGTTTTGCCTACACTTACACCAGCAGTATAAGTCTTGTCTTTTCTGTAATCACCAAATACTTTCAGCTTGAAGCCACTAACTTTAGTTGAAAGACTACCACCAATAGCCCAGCTATTAGTACCAGTTCCAGTTGCCTGGTTTGTGATATCAGTATATTTTGCAAATTTAGCATCACCAAATGTAGCAGCTATCTGTGCATCAACTGGACCAAAATGCTGAGTAACATATCCGCCAACCACGTAGCTACCAGTTGCAGCAGCTTTATCATAGTAGTAAGCAGCGCCTGCGCTTAGATCAGTATCACACCATTTATGGTCAATAGAACCAGCTGCAGCCCAATCCTTAGAATCTATCCAGTAATAACCAGCCAAAGTAATAGTAGTATCAGCAAATGATTTGTTCATAAGCCCTGCTGCTACAACTTTTGCTCTTGCACGAGTGCTGTGTCCTTGTCGTCCAGCAGTAGCAGCATCGCTGTCAAATGCATTGTCGGATGTAGCATGAGTTACACTATTGTGAAGATAAGCAGCCCATACAGTAGTATCAGGGATATCTGTATTGGCGATCAAAGCACCTTCGAATGTAACTTTCTTCAGACCAAAATAGTCTGTGCCAGTATATGCCAAAGGCGAGAGGCTCTTAGGAACAGCAAAGCGACCTACTTTTACAGCAGTATTGCAGTAGCTGTAACCAAGACTTAACTGAGTAAGAGCACCAGCTTCCATAATAGGACCACGTGTAGCTGTTGCGGCAAGTGTATATACTTGAGCGGCTGCACCTTGAACTTCGGCACTAACAGTCAAACCAGAGAATATCTCTTTAGTTACGCCAAGTACAGCTGCAACACCATAAGTAGCTGTGGCATCATTATCAACAGCAGTATTGGGATCGCTATAGATAATTCCTACACCAGCGTGACCATAAAAATCATTACATGCTGCGGCAGGGGCTTCTGCTACAGGCTCAACAGGGGCTATGTCCCCACCTGCGAAAAGAACAGTTGACGCTACGATTGATAGCAACAAACCTTTTTTCATTGTAAACTCCTTGTTTTTTTATTTACGGACGAATTATAACATTAGTTTTTGTCAAAAGTCAAGGAAATTAACAAAAAATTAATGAATTTTTCATATTTTTTCATATAAAGTCCATAGAATGGGCTTTTTTATCCAAGATAATTTATTAACTTATTAATAAAATCATTAAAATCGGAGTAAAAAAGCTACTTTTTAATGCTTTTTATAAGTTTTCTGTTCTCTGGATTGCTCAAGAGGGCTTCCATGGATCTGCTTTTGGAAATAGAATGCTCAACAAATGGGACCGGAGAGCTGATATTTATTAATATCGGATACTCATCCACAAATATCTGCCTGATGGCCAAAAAAGGAATACTGACTTTTGCTCCTATATTCTCTTCCCCAAATCCCGCTTCAAAGAAAAGCTGCTCTTCATCGATATAAGCACTTTCAAATGTATAGCCGCTAAGCACGAAAAGGGCTACATCACCAAAGCTGTTCTGTAAATGCCCCGGAAGCTTTGGATCAAAATCGGCATATCCCACCTCGGCAGCCACGGCGAACTCCTGACCGTTCTCAAGCAAAAAAGCCAATACATTATATATATGGTCTCTCATAATGGATCGGAATTCATCACCGTGGAAAAGATCAAGAATCACAGCACGCCTCCACACATAAAGTGATAACATTATATATAATATGTGCTGAATGATGAGTGCTTTTGGATATAATACGCTCAAAAAACAAGGATAAAAAGCATGAATGACTATACACAGCTTGAGAAAAGGCTGGAGTATGTGTTTGAGAACAAGCAGTTGATTGTTGAGGCTTTGACACATAAAAGCTACAAAAAGCCTTACAACAATGAGCGGCTTGAGTTTCTCGGCGATGCGGTACTTGATCTGATAGTGGGTGAATATCTGTACAAGAAATTTCCCAAAGAGGATGAAGGGATACTCTCCAAGATCAGAGCTTCGCTTGTCAACGAAGAAGGGTTTACCAAACTGGCTCACCAAATAAAGCTCGGGGAATATATCTACCTTTCACCTGCCGAAGAGAATAACAACGGCCGCAGCAAACCTTCTCTGCTCTCAAACGCATTTGAAGCAGTCGTAGGAGCCATATATCTTGAAGCAGGGCTTGACAAGTGTCAACAGATAGTTGTCAATCTGCTTGAGGAGACATATCCCAAAATCGATCTTGATACCTTGTCAAAAGATTACAAAACCGCCTTGCAGGAGCTTACCCAGGCATCACATGGAGTTACCCCTACATATACAGTACTTGGATCAAGCGGGCCTGACCATAAAAAGGAGTTTGAGATAGGTGTGGAGCTTGAGGGTAGTCTAATAGCCAAGGCAAAAGGCAAAAGCAAAAAAGCTGCCCAACAGGAAGCGGCCAAAAGAGCCTTGAAGATACTCAAAGGAGAGGAGAGATGAACACTTTCGGACGTCAACTAAGGTTGACAACTTTTGGTGAATCGCACGGCAAAGCGATAGGGTGCGTGCTTGATGGAGTACCTGCTGGTTTACAGATAGATCAGCACTATATCCAGGCTGAACTTGACAGGCGCAAACCCGGCAAAAGCAATTTGGAGACCGCACGCAAAGAAGATGACAAAGTGGAAATCCTTTCGGGTATATTTGAAGGGGTTAGTACCGGTACGCCTATTGCCATGGTGGTCTACAACACTGATCAAAAAAGCAAAGATTATACCAACATCAAAGATCTTTTTCGTCCCGGTCACGCAGATTATACTTATCAGGTCAAATACGGTATCAGAGATTATCGCGGCGGTGGTCGCAGCTCGGCCAGAGAAACAGCAGCAAGAGTGGCTGCCGGGGCTATCGCCAAACTGATGCTTTCACAGACCGGCATCACTATCAAAAGCGGACTTTGTGAAGTGGATGGGATAGCAGCGGAGGTGTATGATTTTGATTTTGCGCTCACTTCACCTTTACTCGCACTTGATCCTACCAAGGCAGCAGCACAGGAAGCCGCTATCATTGCAGCCAAAGAGGCTCATGATTCGGTCGGAGGGGTAGTGCTCACAGTAGCAGAAGGTGTACCGGCCGGACTGGGGGAACCTCTGTATTATAAACTGGATGCGACCATAGCATCAGCCATGATGGGTATCAACGCCGCCAAGGCAGTAGAGATCGGAGATGGTGTGGATGCCGCCAGACTCAAAGGGAGCCAAAATAATGATCCTATTACCCCTGAAGGCTTTGTATCCAACCACAGCGGCGGGATCCTCGGCGGCATCAGCAACGGCGAGACGATCATAGTCAAGACGCACTTCAAGCCCACACCGAGTATCTTTCGCCCGCAACAAACCATAGACAAGGATGGCAACCCTGCCACATTGGAACTCAAAGGCCGTCATGATCCATGTGTCGCCATACGAGGGGCGGTAGTGACAGAAGCGATGATGGCGCTGGTGCTTGGGGATATGCTCTTGTTGAATATGGGAAGAAAGATGGAGCATCTGAGATTGGTGTATTAGTATATTGGTTATTGGATAGCCTGCGGCTATCGTAATTTGGCAGCTACGCTGCCGTAATTAGCGGCCTTTGGCCGCGTATATTCAGAGTTCAGAGTTCAGGATTCAGGAAAGTAACCATGTCCGTCATTCCGGACTCGATCCGGAATCTCCCAAACACCATTCAACCCATCCAATCCATTCTCAACACTCAACACTCCTTTATAAAAGTATTGCGCAGCAATGCAATACCTCAATTTCTAATTTCTAATTCTTTTGCGTACAGCGCGATAGTTGTAGCATACCTTTTGGAAGCATTATAGAGAGTTATGATGCGATAGTTGCGATCTCCGAGATAAAGATCCCATTTTTTACCGTCTCTCATTCTTATATAGTATAGTCTCTTGCCTCTGATTGGTTTAGCGGGTGTGATACCGTAAGCTCTTAATGTTTCTATAGAATACCTGCTTTTGTAACTGCTTTTTAGTTTTAAAAAGGCATTGCCCTTGTGACGAGCCGGCACAAGAGTCTGACGGGCATCACTCCAGCCGTTTTTGTGCAGAAAATACGCTATCGAGCCTATGCAATCCCTCATATCGTTTGGGTCTTTGCGTCCGTCGCCATTGAGATCGACACCATATCGAAGCTGTATGGAAGGGACCTGCTGTACACATCCCATAGCACCTGCGAACGACCCTCTGAGTTTGCGCACATCAAGATGATTTTTGCGCGCAAGCACCAAAAGCTTCTCAAGCTCACTGCGAAAAAACTTCTGCATACGGTTGCGATGAAACGCAAGAGTCACCAGGCTATCCCAGACAGGATACTCGCTACCGTACATCCCGAATTTGGTCTCTACTCTGATAAATGCGGTAATGATCTCTGGCAAGACACGATATCTGCGTGATGCAAGATCGAGCCACTTGTTATAGCGACGCATGAATTTTTTGCCCAAAGCTACACTTTCGGGGACAAGTATCTTGGACTTGTACCTGTGCCAGCTATAATCAGTAGTCCCCACCTTGCGTTTGCCCTGATATCTTGCCAGTGTATGGGTCTGATGTTTGGCCTGTCTTAATAATTTGAGTACATAAGATGTATCAAAACCGTATTTGCGATGCATCTTGAGAGCAAAAGCACGAGCCTGAGGCAGCTTGCTGTAATCGATAGATGCCATACTCAATGCAGGAATAGTCAGTAAAATAATGATCAGTCTTTTCATAGGAAGATTATAACATACCAAACTAATTTTATTTTCTTTAGAAAAGCGTCGGCTCATCGATCTGTTTGATACGGAATGTCCGGCGGTGGATGTCACACCTGCCATATCGTATGATAGCCTCTATATGCTCCCTGGTACCGTATCCCTTGTGCCGCCCAAATCCATACTCAGGATACCGTTTTGAGAGCATCTCCATCTCCTGATCTCGAAGCACCTTGGCAAGTATGCTGGCTGCACTTACCTCTTTGATTTTTGAATCGGCCTTGACCATAGTTTCTATACCTGCCACCCCAAAACTACTATTGCCGTCAAACAGATATCTCGCATCAGGCAAAGCGTCTTTGATGATCTGCAAGCCTTTGCGGATACAATACGAAAGCCCTCTCTCGTCTATCTCTTTGGGTGAAAAACGTACGATACAGTAGGAAGAATTGGAAACTATCTTTTTGAAAAGTTTTTCTCTATCATGAGAGCTTAGCAGCTTGGAGTCGTTAAGTTTATATATCCGTCCGGTAAGTATCACACCGGCTATCAGGAGTGGTCCTGCCAGTGGTCCCCTGCCAGCCTCATCTATCCCGCAAAGCGGCAAAAAACCCGCCTTCATCCTCTCCTCCCTGTTAGCTTGTCTCTTCAAAACCATTCTTCTGTTGCTATTGGCAAAGTCTTTTTATCTCTCAAGATGCTTTTGACAAGAAGACGCCAAGAAAGCATCACAGAAGGCACTTTGCTACCCTGGCCCTGTGTGATTATATCATGCGATACAAAAACCATCCTTCTGCTGCTTTTGATAAAGTTTTCTTGTCAAAAGCATACTGCCCCCACTTTTGTTAACTGCCCGTTAACCAATCATTCGCCAAATGTTAATACTTGAAGGTTATACTGTCATTACTAGAAGGTTGGGCTTGACCTTCTAATCCTTGTTTTGTTTACGACCCTTTCACAAAAAGAGTTTTTCCTTTGTTCTTTCCTTGTTTCTCTTTTTGTGGACCCTCTTTCTGATATTTTATCAAAATAAAACCTGTAAAATCCAAGACTACTTGTTACTTATTTTCTACTATTCTCTCAAGCCGGCCCAAAGTCTGATGATTTGTCTATCTGTTTAAGATAAAGTAGTTAGGTACTTAGAGATGGCGGTATGCCCCAGCATCCTGGCATACTCGATCGCATCAGCTCCTCTACGATCGACCTCTCTGGGGTCGGCTCCATGTTTAAGGAAAAAGTCAACCAACTCTTTGTTGCCAAAACTAGCAGCCGCCATCAGCGGAGTCATGCCGCTGCGGCGTCTGGTCTCGGTGAAACTCACACCATGTCTGCCGCAAAGCTCTATAATATCGAGTCTTTTGGCTTTGATGGCCACGTCGATAGCGCCAAGACCTTCACGATTGACCCAAGTGATATCTAGCCCATACTCCATCAAAAGCTCAAGCATCTCTACTGAAACCCCCGTTTGGATAGCCCAAAAAAGCAGAGGGATCTCATCTGGATCCTCTATGTCGTATTGATCGCAGCTTATCTCAATACTATTTAGATCCATATCGCTGTTTTCAAGTATTTTTCGGACTCCTACCAGGCTATCGTGACTGATAGCCTCTGTCAATTCCTTGACCATTATGAGCCGCCGAACGGATTGAGACCGCCGAACATCCCCATGGCTTGGGATTTTTTGTTGTCCTCTACCATTTTGAGCACATCATTGACGGTGCTTATAAGCATGATCTGTAGTGAACTTTTGTCATCGAGCAAACTATCATCGATAGTAATATCGGTGATCTCGCCTGCACCGTTGGCACTTACGCTTATCAGGCCTCCTCCGCCTTTGGCTGTAAACTCAAGAGATGCTGCCTGTTCTTGTAGTTGTTTGGCCTTGGACTCCATCTCTTTGAGCATTTCTGTCATTTTGCCCATATCCAGATCGCCGAACATCACTCAAGCCCCTCAAAAGACTGTGCGATATTGTTCTGATCATCCAGTATTATAATCTGAGGTTTGTAGCTGTCGGCTTCTTTTTCATCCATCTGGGCATATGCTATGATGATGATCTTATCACCTACATGCACTTTGCGGGCAGCAGCTCCGTTCAGGCATATTTCCCGCTTGCCTCTATCGCCTGCTATGATATATGTAGAAAACCTCTCGCCATTATTGACATTGACTATATCTATCTTCTGTCCTATGCGCATATTTGCGGCTTCTATGAGCTCCTTGTCTATTGTGATGGAGCCCACATAATTTAGGTTGGCATCCGTGACGGTAGCTCTATGTATTTTGCTGTGGAGCATGGTAATAGTCATTGATTTATTCCTGTGTAAAAATATATATCATTATACCACAATTGATCAGCCAACAAGCGAAGACGGCTCTATAGGATCACCCCATGCTTCATTCGGGATCACATACTCCTCTACTATCTTACCGCCTATGATATGCTCATCGATAATACGGTCGATCTTCTCTTTTGTCAGCTTGGTATACATAGTATGCCCAGGCTCAACAAGCATTACAGGTCCATACATGCATCGACCCAGGCAAGATGTCTGTATGGGCAAAACAGTCTGAATAAGCCCTTTTGTCATAAGTTTTTGTGATAAATACCCAAAAAGTTCCTGGGATTCCGGGTCGTTTTGGTTGACACAGCTTGGCTTGGGCATCCCAGGAGGTGCACTCTGCTGGCACTTGAATATATAAAAGGCCGGTTGCGGTACGCCGTTGTTTGTCGTCATTTTAAATCCTTTATAAAGATAATAAGACCAAATTACTCTTATTTTGTAGAATTCTATCAAATATTTCTTAACCATTGACAACCATCAAGCAAAATAAAACCATCTTCGATTATAATCTTTTGAGTAACACTTTTGTAACATTGGAGGGAAAATGATCATTTCACACTATATGACCACAGAACACAGAGAATGCGACGATCTCTTTGCCAAAGCCGAAGCATCAGCCGCAGCGGGAGACTGGGAAAAAACAGACAAAGAATTTTTGGAGTTTGCTAATGAGACGCTGCTCCATTTCAAAAAAGAAGAGGAGGAACTTTTCCCTACCTATGAGGCCAAAACAGGCACTACCGACGGACCGACGCAAGTGATGAGATTTGAGCATGAGCAGGTTAGAGGACTTATTGGCAAAATGGCTGAAGCGGTAGAAAACAAAGACAGGGATGCCTATCTCTCCCTTGCCGAATCGATGATGATACTGCTCCAGCAGCACAATATGAAAGAAGAGCAGATGCTCTATGCGATGTGCGATCGTGTATTCCCGCAGGAACTAAAAGAAGAGACCGTAGAGAACATGAAAGGGATGGCACTGTGATCCACAAGCTGCTTGACGCGCGCGAAATGTCTCATCCTGAACCTCTTGAGAGAGCCGTAGCTATACTGCGTGAACTTGATATGGAGAGTTGTCTGTATATGCTCAGTCGCAAAAATCCGATACCTCTGCTAAAAATAGCCAAGGAGAACAGGTTGCAAGCTCTCTCAAAAGAGGTGCGAATCGGTGAATGGCATATACTAATCAGTCCCAATCAGGAAATAAATCTAATGGAGGAACTTCGTGTTTGACCAGAAGGGGCTTTCGCTTGATCAGGCTCCGCCAATCTCGGTGATCTTTGGTCTTTTTATGCTTGGAGCCTTCTTTGGTATTGTCAGTTCGGCCGCAGTGCTTCTTTTTGGGGTCTCGATCTTCGATCCTTCGTCAACAGGTGCGATAGTCATGGTGCATCTACTCGCTTTGGGTGTGATGATGTCATTTATGATGGGGGCACTTTTTCAGATGCTGCCGGTAGTCACCGGCGTAGTGCTCCAAGATCCTATCCCAAAAGCAAATATGCTAAAGGTCCTATTGACAACAGGCGTACTTTCGCTTATTGCGGGATTTGTTTTCAAGGTATGGTTTTTGTTTCTTTTTGCCGCAATATTCCTGGGGAGTGGGCTGCTCTACATCTGGGCACAAATGGCGTCCAGGCTTGCCAGACTGTCAAACCACAGCGCCTCTTCGCGCGGTATGCTTTTTGCCCTGATACATATGGGGGTGCTTGTCTCTTTGGCTCTATATTTGACCTTCTCGTATGCAAATATGATAGACGGAGGGTACTTCCTGCCAATCAAGCAGATGCACTACTCCTATGCGCTGTTTGGCTGGATAGCGCTTCTGATAAGCTCCATATCTTTTCAAACGATTGAGATGTTTTATGTCACGCCGCCATACCCGAAATGGTTCAGCCAAAATGTACCTATAGCTGTCTTTGTGCTGCTGGGTATCGTATCTGTGTCTTTGGCCATCAAGAGCAATCTGTCAACGGTTAGCCTAATCCTGATATATCTGATTTTTGGTATTTATGGAGTGTTGACGCTGATCAGGCTCTCGCGGCGCAAACGTCCACTCGCCGATGCTACGGTATGGTTTTGGCGTATCGGTATGAGCAGCCTCATACTCTCTATGGCAGTACTGATTGTCAATACCTTTGTTAATATGTCAACCTTGCTGGATATTAGTGTAGTTTTGTTTGCATCATTTGCTCTTAGTGTAGTGTGGGCTATGTTTTACAAAATAGTTCCATTCCTGACATGGTTTCACCTCAACGCTCAAGGATATCTGACAGCTCCAATGATGCATGAAGTAATTCATCCCAAAACAGCCAAAAAACATCTTTGGGTGCACATAGGTGCTATTACGGCTTTTTTGCTTGCAATATATTTCCCTTCTGTCATATATCTTGCAGGAGTGCTTTTGTCCATCACTTTTGGCTGGACACTATATCAGATCATACATGCCGGCAAACTATATAAACATACGCAAAAAACGGGTAAAAAATTTGAATTTGGGGTTTGACAAAAATTTGCTATACTTCTGAAAATACTCAAAATGGAACTGAAAATATATGGCGGATATGACTAATGATACATTGATATATTTTTTGCCTCCGATAGTATTGTTTTTGATGCTTGTGATATATATCCTCAAACAGAAAAAAACCAAACGCCACTTCAATGAAGCCTCCAGACAACTCTTTTCGCTTTTGTCCGTCTCCAAAGATGCCATAGTGATAATCGAAGAGGACAACAATATATCCTACATCAATGATGCCATGTCGGAACTCCTCGAGATACCAGAGAGCAAAACAACACTGTCCAAATCAGATATACCGGATATTGTTTATAGAGGAGAGAAGCATAGTTTCAGGGATTTTTTGAAAAAACACTACAAATACAATCAAAACGAATTATCGTATTATCCCCATATATATTTTCATACACCAAAGCTCGGCAAGGTAGCAGCCGATTTATATCTGGGCAACACGCATGCTCCGGAAACTCAAAAGAGACAGCTTGTCATTGTGATACGCGATCTGCGCGAGATATTCAAAGAGATAGCCTCCGGCGAGAGAGACCCTCTAACAAGACTGCCCAACAGGACAAAATCATATACCGATTTTAGGATGCTGTGCAGCAAATATCATATCAAAGAGGACAAAATAGCGCTTATGATGGTGGGAATAGATGATTTTCTCGTCACCCAGTCTCTGCTTGGGCACGAACAAGCCGACAAAACTGTTCTCACAGTTGCAGATACGCTCAAAAGCCTCTCAGGACCTTTTGGATTCAGACTCTATCATCTGGCATACGCTAACTTCATGCTAATCTACCCGGAAGTCGATTCGATAGATGACCTGTTTTTAGCCGCCGAAAAGATCCAAAAAAGCATATCAAGACTTTACGAAGAGCACAAAAGCTCAGCATATCTGACCGCCTCCATCGGTATAGCCACATCTCCCGAAAGCGGCAAGCTTATCTCCCTTTTTGACAAGGCTCACCAAGCGCTCATAGAAGCCAGAAAATACGGTACAGGCAATGCGCATCTGCACAAAGAGACCATAGCCAAACAAGAGTATGATATATCATCACTGCAACATGATATTCAGTATGCTATTGAAAGAGACGAATTATTGATCTTCTATCAACCGATTGTTGACGCAAAGACTCATGATATAGTGGCTGCTGAGGCTTTGATGCGCTGGAAACATTCAGAGTATGGACTCATACCTCCTTTTATATTTATTCCTCTTATGGAAAAAACAGGCTTTATCGTCAAGGCCGGAAAGTATTTGATAGATGAGGTTATCCATCAGCAATCCAAATGGAAAATGTTCGGTTTTGAAGAGATCATCATCTCCATAAATGCCTCCATGAGGGAAATCGAATCATCAGAATACATCCCTTATATCTCAGAAAAACTACAGGAATATCATATACCTCCAAGCATGATAAAAGTCGAGATCACCGAGAGTCTGACAATGAAAAATATAGAGCAGATGTCTCATACTCTTATGCGTCTAAGAGGTGCGGGCATTTCTCTGTCACTTGATGATTTCGGTACCGGATATACCTCGTTTTCTTATCTGACCAAAATGCCGGCAAGCACTTTAAAAATAGACAAAAGCTTCATAGATGATGTTTTGACGGATAAAAAAAGTCAGCAAGTAGTGCAGGCGATCATTGAGGTGGGGCATACTCTTGAGATGGATATCGTAGCCGAAGGAGTCGAGACCAAAGAGACAGCCGATCTGCTTCTTGAGTATGGGTGTGATTATCTACAAGGCTATTATTTTTCCAAGCCGATACCGGCTTTCGAGATACAGAGTCAACTCAGGAAAAAAACAAAGCCTATCTCAAAAATCGATCCTGATATGGGTGAGGATGATGCTTTGCCTTTATATGATCTGTAGTTTGTATATTTATGATCTTTGATTGAGCAACTCTCTGACAACCTCTCTGTCGTCAAAAGGATATTTGACTCCGTTGATCTCCTGATACTCCTCATCTCCTTTACCCAGTATCACAAGTATCTCATCCTTATTGAGCGTCTCAAGGGCTTTCTTGATGGCCTCTTTTCTATCCGGTATAGCTACTACGTTTTCCTTACCCTTGAGTCCTGCGAGTATCTCTGAAATAATCAGTTCCGGGTCTTCACCGCGAGGATTGTCGCTGGTTATAAATATCTTGTTGGCATATCTGCCCGCTGCTGCACCCATCAACGGACGTTTGGAACGGTCCCTGTCGCCTCCGGCGCCAAATACGACCGTGATCTCCTGGTCTTTGAGACTCTCAAGAACATTTCGTATCCCGTCTTCAGTATGAGCAAAATCTACTATCACCATGGGATCTCTGCTGACCACCTCCATCCTCCCGCTAACTCCTGCGAAGTTGTCAACCACCGCACAAACCTCCTCAAGGGGCTTGCCTGTCAATATCTTGGCAGCCGAAACCGCAGCCAATAAATTGAAAAGGTTGAAAAAACCCATCAGCCTAGAATGGAATGTCGCCTCTTCGTTGAAATATCTAATGCCTGCTGTGATGCCTCCTCGCAGAGTATAGGCTATCACGCTGAATGTAGCAGGAGCATCGACCCCGTAACTGTATGAATTTTTGGGGTTGTATTCTATATTTTTGATATCATCTTTATTTAGTAGTTTAGGGGCTTCATCAGCAAAAAATCTGCTTTTTACCCTGCGGTACTCCTCTACTGTACCGTGATAGTCCAAATGATCACTTGTGACATTGGTGTGTACTTTGAGAGCAAAATCTATCCCCTCTATACGGTTTTGGTCTATGGCATGGGAGCTTACTTCCATTACAAAATGGGTACAGCCCCTCTCAAGAGCCCTGTGCATATTGTACATAGTCTCAAGAATTGATGGAGTAGTCATGCTCTTTTCTTCTATACGCTCATCTGCAGCAAAAAACCCTCTGGTTCCCTGAAGTCCGCAAGGATCTCCAAGATCGGTCAAAAAAGAGTATATAAGTGCCGCTGTGGTAGTTTTGCCGTTGGTACCGGTGATACCGACAATACTAAGCTTCTCAAGGCCCCATATATCATAAAGCTCATCGGGCGTAATGAAATCAGGCGGATTTTTCAACTTCTCAAAATAGCCGGAATTCTGCTCACTTTTGAGAAAGAGTGTATCTTTGTCAAGTTCAAGTGTATTGTCAGTCAGGTACTTATACCCGTCGTGCCCAAAGTCTATGCGCATCAATGATCCTGAGGTATAAGCTTATAGAGCTCATATATATCCTGATCGTACGCCGGATTGCCAGATAAAGAATCAAGATAGCTAAGCACTATGTCATAATATCTGGCATCTATGAGATGTTTCAGAAAATCTATAAAGTCTTCTTTGGTCGTGATGATCACTTTGGTGGAGAACATGATATCTTCAAAAGTCTCTCTAAAATCCCCCTTTTCTTCGACGAGCTTGAGAAAGTCGTTATACGATATGCCATTGTCTATTTCTATATTGTTATTCTCGCCAAACGCCTGCTGTATCACTACCCTGGTGGCATATATCACCTGCATCAGATCATTAATGATCTCATCGGCATTAGTACTGGAATCCTTGATAGCCTGGTAATAATCAAAAAGTGCCTGCGCATCATCATCACTCTCAAGTCCCATATCACTCAGATACGCGCCCACTTTGGCCTCTTTGAGTTTGGGATAGTCCTTCAGAAGCAGTCCATACAGCTTAAGAGCGCTTGCATAATCTTTTTTGAGGAACTGCTCTTCGGCTCTTTGTAACAATATATTTTTGTTGCTCATTTCTCTTTGATCTCCATTTGCAGCTTGTTGTACAATGATGTTGTATTTTACAATATTTATCTGAAGGATAATGCTATATAGATAGCAAAAGGGGTGTTTCTGAAGTAATATGTCGCTCTGCGGACAGGTAGTCCGACAGACGATCTGGATCTATACAAGCTCTATGATAGCCATAGGAGCAGCGTCACCTCGGCGGGTACGGGTCTTGATGATACGCGTATATCCGCCGTTGCGATCTTTGTACTCAGGAGCTATCTCTTCTACCAGCTTCTTGGTGCTCTCTTTGCACTGGAGCATAGCAAATATAGCTCTATGAGCGTTTGAGTCACCGGCAGCCGCCTTTGTGATCAATTTTTCGTAATATCTGCGGAGTTCTTTTGCTTTTGGCAGCGTAGTCTCTATACGGCCATGCTCTGTCAATGCTATAGCCAAGTTTTTAAGCATCGCTGCGCGGTGAGCCGATGTGCGGCTTAGTTTGCGATATCCATGTCTATGTCTCATGGGTGTCCTTTTATGCTTTTAGTTGTTCTATTTTTTTTACAAGAGCTGTTCTTATGTTCTCGGGAAGTTCATAATCATCACCGAAGCCCTGATTGCTCAAGCACTCTTTGATCTCATCGAGAGATTTTTTGCCGAGATTTTTGATGTTTTTGAGTTCATTCTCACTCATAAGTACCAGTTCGGCGAGGTATTTTATACCTGCTCGATCTAGTGAGTTGAAGCTACGAGCGCTCAGACCGAGCATATCTACACCTACCAGAAACGGCTTAAGCTCATTGTCGTTTCTTTTGCGTGCGGGTGCGCTCTCTATATCCACATCGAGTATACCGTTAAATACCGACATTTGCTTGTTCATGGTATTGAGCGCATTGGCAAAGGCCTCTACCGGCTCTATTTGCCCATCTGTCTCTATGTCAAACACTATCTTCTCATAGTCGGGGTTGTCCTCTACGAGTATATTCTCGATAGCGTAGTTTGCCTTGCGCACAGGGGTGAAAAATGCATCGAGCGCTATGCTTCCTTCTTCTACACTATCTAGTAGATCTTCACTTGGTACATATCCTATACCTTTGGCTATCTCTACAGTGAAATTCAACTCGGCATCTTCATTGAGAGTTGCCAGCAGCACATCTTTGTTGATGATGCTTACCTGCTCATTCTCAAGGTCAGCTGCTTTGACCTCTTTGGGCCCCTTGAAGGCATAACTGACGGTAGCACGATCAAGATCATTGTTGATGCGAAAACGGATACTCTTGAGGTTGATGATAAATGTAGCTACATCCTCATGCATACCCCTGATAGAGTCAAATTCGTGCGCAGCCCCTTCTATCTTGAGTGAGATAGGGGCATATCCGATAGAGCTGCCGAGTATCAACCTTCTCAAAGGGTGCGCCAGAGTAACAGCATATCCGTTCTCGAACGGGTAAGCAATGATCTGAGCCTTGTTCTCTCCGATCTCTTTTACTTCAACTTCGTTTGGCAAAAATGGTGCAACTTTAATTTTTTTCATAGGCTAACCTTTTTTATTGCTTACTTGGAGTACAACTCGACTATCAGACGCTCTTCTACAGGTATAGAGATCTCTTCTCTTTCAGGAATTCTCGTAAAGATACCGAAAAGCTTATCTTTGTCCACATCTACCCATTCCACTATTCCTGTCTGATTGGTCAGCTCTATCGATCTGAGTATCTGCGGGTTTGTTTTGCTCTTTTCGCGTATCTCTATTTTTTGCCCCGGCTTGACACGATAAGACGGGATATCGACACGTTTGCCGTCTACAAGCACATGACCGTGATTGACAAATTGACGTGCCGCGGCACGCGTAGTGGCAAAGCCCATGCGATAGACTACATTATCAAGTCTCTGCTCCAACAGCTGTATCAAAAGCTCTCCGGTATTGCCTTCGCGTCTGTTTGCTTCCTTGAACAATGAGCGGAATTGTTTCTCGCTCACACCGTACATGAATTTGGCCTTTTGTTTCTCACGCAACTGGAGACCGTATTCGCTGATCTTTGCTCTTCTTTGTCCATGTTGTCCCGGCGCATATGGGCGCTTCTCGAGGGCGCTTTTGCCTGCGAGGCGTCGCTCACCCTTGAGTCCGAGATCAACACCAAGTCTTCTCTCTAGTTTTTCAACTGGACCTCTGTATCTTGCCATTGTATTACCTTTGTAATTCTCTTTTTGTTACGGCATCACTTCTGATGCGACGGTTGACGTATATTGTGCTACACTCTTCTCTTTTTGGGTGGGCGACAGCCGTTGTGCGGCAGCGGTGTGATATCTTTGAACCATATCACTCGAATACCCTCGACCGCTCCGATCGACTTGACTGCCGTGTCACGTCCTGATCCGGGGCCTTGGACTTTGATGCCTACCTCTTTGATGCCGTGCTCTTTGGCTTTGGCCATAGCATCCTCTACAGCCTGTTGAGCTGCATATGGAGTGGACTTTTTGCTTCCTTTAAAACCAAGTGCACCGGCACTGCTCCAAGCCAGTACATTTCCCATCTCATCAGTTACTGTTATTACTGTATTGTTAAAGGTTGCAGCCACATATACTACACCTTTGGCAATATTCTTTTTTGATTTTTTCTTAGCCATTTGACTCTACTCCTGATTATGCTGCACCGACAGTTTTGCGCTTGCCCTTGCGGGTGCGTGCATTTGTCTTGGTTTTCTGTCCTCTTACAGGCAGACCTTTTCGATGTCTGAGTCCTCTGTAGTTGCCCAGATCCATCAATCCTTTGATATCCATAGCGACTTTTTTGCGCAAATCACCCTCAACCTGGTAGTTCTCCTGGATCTCTTTTCGGATTGTTGCTGCTTCAGCATCAGTGAGTTCATGTACCCGCTTGTCATAATCGATACCTGTAGCATCGAGTATCTTGCGGGAAGTAGTCAGACCGATACCATAGATATAGGTCAACGCATATTCCATTCGCTTGCTTTTGGGCAAGTCAACACCTGCAATACGAGCCATGCTTATCCTTGTCTCTGTTTGTGTTTTGGATTTTTGCAAATCACGCGGACGACGCCTTTGCGCTTGATGATCTTGCAATCATCGCACATTTTTTTGACTGATGGTCTTACCTTCATTGGTAATCTCCTGAAAAATTTTGCACTTAAATAGTACGACAAAAGCCGTATTTTGCGTGGATGAGCGAGTAATAGCCCAACCAATCCTTGGTCAAATAGTGCGGTTTGACCAAAGATTCTTCACGCAGCTTCCTATACCTATACGGAAATAGGGGAAGGGATTATATCCAAAGAGGGATTAAGATTTTCTGATGAAGCTATACTTTGCTACAATTCTCTACACTGTTTGGGAGGCATGGTTTGCTATCGCTGGTTTTTTTATTTTCTGCAATTATAGTAGGTTACATAGCCCAAAATCTTCTCTCCGGCCACAAAGCCAAATTTTGCGCAGGATAGTCACATATCCGGCTTTTGTCACACTTATTATTGCTTTTTGGGTGGATGAAGGGACCTATCCGGAGTGGCTTCAGACTATACTTTCTTTGCTGGCACAAAGTCTATCGCCTGTAGCTATGCTGGCCATAGGGATGCAGTTGAGACTGCGATTTGAACAACACGAGAGAGTACCGTTTGGATTTGCTGTCGCTTTTAAATTGATCATTGCGCCACTGGCATTGCTGATGACTTTCAAGATGTTTGATATAGGCGGGGTTGCGGCACAGGTGTGTGTATTTGAGGCTGGTATGGCGCCCATGGTATCCTCATCCATGATGGCGATACTCGCAGGGCTTCAGCCAAGATTCACTGCCTCAGTGCTGGGATATGGGATCGTACTGAGCTTTGCAACTCTACCTGCAGTTTACCTAATAAGCACAAATTACTTATAACGGAAAGTGATGCGCCCCTTGTCAAGACTGTATGGTGTAAGCTCAACTTTGACTTTGTCGCCCGGCAGAATCTTAATGTAGTGCATTCGCATTTTTCCCGCTATATGGCAGAGTACAACATGCCCGTTGTCAAGTTCTACTCTAAATGTCGCATTGGGAAGTGCTTCGATCACTTTGCCGTCTATTTCAATCACATCATCTTTTGCCATTTGTATCCTTTCCTATGGATTTGTCAATATAACCGCTTTGCCGTCTATTACGGCGACTTGATGCTCATAATGAGCTGTGCGCAGACCATCCTCGCTCTCTACGGACCACTCGTCATTCCACAGTACAGGGCTGCTGCCTTTCTGGCATATCATCGGCTCTATACAGAAAACCATGCCGTTTTTTATCTTGGGTCCCTGATTGGGTTTGCCCTCGACATAGTTTGGGATGGACGGTTCTTCATGAGGCTGAGTGCCTATACCGTGACCTGAATAATCTCTAAGAGGCACAAACCCCCTGTCTATGATAAAGTCCTCTAGAAGCTTGCTGAGCTCCTTGAATCTCATGCCGGGTCTTATGGCATCGATCGCCGTATAAAGTGCGTCTTTGGAACAGGCAATAAGCCTCTCATCTTCATCGCTTATTTTCCCGATAGGCATCGTAATAGCAGCATCACCGTAATATCCATCCAGCTTGCTGCCAATGTCTATGCCAAGTATATCGCCTTCCTGCAAAACAGTATCGGTAGGGACACCGTGGATGATCACTTCATTAAGAGATGTGCAGACTGCCGCAGGGAAGCCGTACAGACCCTTAAATGCAGGTTCTGCTCCAAGTGAACGCAGATACTCTTCGCCCATGGCGTCAACCTCTTTGAGAGTCATCCCCGCTTTGACATTGGATTGTAGATATTGGAGAGTTTTGCCGACGACCTGCCCCGCAGCGCGGAGCTTATCGATCTCGGCAGGCTTACGAAGGGCTATCGCCATTAGAGACCTACTGCACCGAGTGTTTCATATTGGTTCATTGTACGCTGTGCCTCGATCTTGCGCATGGTATCGAGTGCTACCTGTACAATAATAAGCACCGATGTGCCTCCAAAATAAAATGCCGCTCCCATGCCGTTGATAAGTATGAACGGCAAGGTAGATATGAGACCAAGATAGATAGCACCCCAAACTGTCAGCTTGCTTGCTACATCATTAAGGAACTCTCTGGTATGTTCGCCTGGACGAACACCGGGGATAAATCCTCCCTGGCGCTTGAGATTGTCAGCTATATCCTTGGCATTGAAAGCGATCGATGCATAAAAAAATGCAAAAAATACAACAAGCAGGAACATTGCTACATTGTACACCACTCCGCCCGGAGCCAAAATATCGGCGATTTTTGTGATATATGGATTGGTGCTGGCCTGCAAGAGTGTCAACGGAAACATTAAGACCGCCGATGCAAAAATCGGAGGAATAACTCCTGAGAGATTTACTCTGACAGGGATATAGTTCATCACTCTCTTGTTTTGGTTTTGCATGATGGTTTTGCGCGAATAGCTGATAGGTATACGGCGCTCACCAAGCTCAATATAGATGATAATACCTATAGTAACAAGAATAATAGCCAAGATAGCCAGGACTACGAGGAAGCTCATAGTACCCGCATTGACAGAGGCGATAGTATTGCTGATCGCTGCGGGAATACCTGATACGATACCGGCAAAGATGATCAGAGAGATACCATTGCCGACACCCTTCTGAGTGATCTGCTCACCTATCCACATCAAAAGCATTGTGCCTGTGAGCATAGAGAATGTCGCCAGCACTACAAAGGTGGTCATATCGATCATAACCGCGCTCTGTCCATTGCTGCCTGTCATGCTTTGGAGTCCCATAGATACGCCTATGGCTTGTACTACTGTGATGAAGATAGTAAAATATCGGATGATCTGCATGTACTTTTGCATACCGTCACGCTCTTTTTTCATCTGACCAAGCGCAGGGAAAGTGGCCGCAAGGAGTTCCATCACGATAGATGCGGTGATATAAGGCATGATACCCAGAGATATGATGCTTAAGCGCCTGAGAGCGTTTCCACTGAACATATTTGCCATACCGAGGGCATTGTTGGTATTTTGATCAAAAAAGTTCTTGATCACATCCATATCGACACCTGGTGTCGGGATGTATGCCAACACACGGTAGGCAAAAAGAAACCCCAGAGTTATGAGGATCTTTTTGGTTAGTGTGTTCATGATTATTTTCCGCTGGTTGTTACTGCGTCGTCTTTGATCTTGGACGCAAGGTCTCTGGCAGATGCGCCGATGAGCTTGACTCGAGTTACATTTTTGCCCATTTTGTGGACTGAACGAATTGTCTCAAGCGTGATCTCATCAAGCTCCGCAACCGCTTTGATCCTCTCTACATTTATGACATAAGGCTTCTCAACTCTTGAGGTGAAACCTATCTTCGGTAATCTTTTGTAAAGCGGCTGCTGTCCACCCTCAAAACCTCTCTTTTGGCTGTAGCCGCTGCGGGACTTTTGTCCTTTTTGGCCTCTGCCTGCTGTTTTGCCTGTCCCTGACCCCTGGCCTCTACCGACTCGTTTGCGGTTTTTGGTAGATCCCGGGGCTGGTTGTAGATTGTGCAAACCCATGACTTCTCCCTATCCTTTGATTCGTGTCAGTGCCTGAATAGTGGCTCTGACCAAGTTGTTGGGGTTATTAGACCCGATAGATTTGGCAATGATATCTTTGATACCTGCCAGTTCGATAACAGGACGTGCGGCACCTCCGGCTATAGCACCGGTACCCTCTGATGCCGGGCGAAGAATGATGCGGCTGGCGTTGAACTTGTGCTCGATATCATGAGCGATAGTACTGCCCTTGATATTGATCTTGACAAGATTCTTAAACGCATCATCTACCGCTTTTTTGATGGCATCAGGTACTTCCTTGGCTTTGCCGTATCCATAGCCAACTGTACCGTTGCGATCACCCACTACCACCAAAGCGGTAAAGCGAAAACGGCGACCACCTTTGACGACCTTGGTAACGCGACCGATATTTACAATCACTTCTTCGAAATCTTCTCTATTGATATTTTCCATTTGCTTTCCTTAAAACTTGATGCCGGCTTCACGCAAAGCGTCAGCAAATGATGCGACCACACCATGATACAGGTAGCCGTTACGGTCAAAAACAATGCTCTCTATCTTGGCTGCTTTGAGCTTGTCTGCCAAGTCTGCAGCTACTTTTTTGACATCCTCTCGTGTTGACTTGAGTCCAAGCTTGCGACCATCGGCATACGCCAGAGTCACACCTGCATCATCATTGATCGCCTGGGCATAAAAATGCTTATTGGACCTAAAAACGCTCACACGAGGCAGCTCTGCCGTGCCGTGGATCTTGCCTCTGACACGACGCTTGCGCTGTGCTCTTACGCGGTTTTTATCTTTTTGAATACTTTTTAGCATCTACCTCTCCTTACTTCGCTGCAGCTTTACCGGCTTTGCGGATAATATGCTCATCTGTATACTTGACACCCTTGCCTTTGTACGGCTCAGGCGGTCGGAAAGCGCGTATCTCGGCAGCTGCCTGACCTACGGCCTGCTTGTCTGTGCCCTTGATGGTGATAATGTTTTTATCCACACTGATACTGAGACCTTCAGGTATATCATAATTGATCGGATGTGAATATCCAAGCTGAAGCTCAAGCTTCTTACCGCTGACTGCGGCACGATAACCGACACCGTTTATCTCGAGTGATTTCTCAAAACCTTTATCGAGACCTATTATGATATTGTTCAAAAGAGCACGATATGTACCCCAGTATGCGGATGATTGCTTGTCCTCACCTTTGCGGGTAAATACCACTTCTTTCTCTTTGATCTCTACATTGACTCTGCCGTGAGTCTCGAGACGTTTCTCATCGTTGCCTTTTTTGGCTACTATGACAGTACCTTCAAGCGACACGTCAATACCTGCCGGGATAGCTACCGGTTCTTTACCTACTCTTGACATATCTACCCCCTACCATACACTGCACAGTACTTCGCCGCCTGTGCCGCGAGAAAATGCTTCATCATTGGGAAGCACACCTTGAGATGTAGAGACAATCAGCGTACCGTAACCGTTTTTGAATCTCTTGATCTCATCCTTGCCTTTGTAGATACGGCGACCGGGCTTGGATATCTTTTTGATCTCGTTGATCACTGTATTGCCCTCGTCATCGTACTTGAGTACCACTTTGATGCTCTTTTTGGCGCCGTTTTCTTCTACACTGTAACTCTCTATATAACCCTTGTCCACTAGAATAGAAACGATCGCCTCAATTGTTTTTGAGTGCAGCAAAGTAGTTGAATCCAGTTTGCGTTGCGCAGCATTTCTTATCCGAGTAATAGAGTCTGCAATTATATCTGTCATCATCTTTTACTCCTTTTTACCAGCTTGCTTTTCGCATGCCGGGGATGAGGCCCTCGGAGGCCATTTTTCTCAAACATACGCGACAGATCCCGAAATCTCTGTACACAGAGTGGGGACGGCCGCAAATGTTACAGCGGGTGTATTCGCGCACAGCAAACTTTTGCTTGCGCTTTTGTTTGTTTATCATAGATTTCTTGGCCATTATTTTCTCCCTTTAGCAAACGGAAAGCCGAGCTTCTCAAGCAATGCAAAAGCAGCCTTGTCTTCGTCGGTACTTGTGATGATTGTGATATTCATACCGTGTGTTTTCATGATATCATCATAAACAACTTCAGGGAACATCAGCTGCTCATCAAGTCCAAAGTTGTAATTGCCGCGTCCGTCAAAACCTTTGCGGGGCAGTCCGCGGAAATCTTTCACACGAGGCAGGGCGATAGATATAAGCTTGTCAAAAAAGTTGTACATCTGTTCACCGCGAAGTGTTACCTTGATACCGCTTGGCGCACCCTCTCTGGCTTTGAAACCGGCAACAGATTTTTTGGCTACGGTGATCACTGCTTTTTGTCCGGCAATCAAAGAGATGGTATCTGCCATGTTCTGAATCAGTTTACTGTCTTTGCCCTCTTCACCGGCACCGACACTGATCACTATTTTTTCCAATTTTGGAGTCTGCATTACATTTTTGATCTCAAGCTCTTCTCGAAGTGCAGGCACTATAGAAGCGTATTTTTCTTTCATTCTGCTCATGATCAGCCCTCCACTTTCTTGACATTTGAGATGTGTATCGGCATCTCGATACTGACAAATCCGCCATCTTTATTCTGCTCATTTGGTTTGACCGCTTTCTTGGCGATCTTGGCACCTGCTACGATAACGGCATCTTTTTTGGGAAGCACCTTCAGTACCTCTCCGGTCTTGCCTTTGTCATCACCTGCGATGATCATCACCTGATCACCCTTTTTGATTTTAAATTTCTTGTTAGCCATTACCATACCTCCGGTGCCAAAGATACTATCTTCATAAACCCCGCATATCGCGTCTCACGACTGACAGGTCCGAAGATACGAGTACCTATAGGCTCTTTTTTGTCATCTATGATCACAGCCGCATTGTCATCGAATCTGATCAATGAACCGTTTTCGCGCTGGATCTCTTTTTTGGTGCGTACCACTACGGCTTTGACCACTTTACCTTTGGCCACCTTGCCGTTGGGGATTGCTTTTTTGACCGAGGCAACGATCACATCACCCACAGATGCGTAGCGTCTCTTGGATCCGCCGAGCACCTTGATACACATGATCTCCTTGGCGCCGCTGTTGTCTGCGACATTCAAACGTGTAAAACTCTGGATCATTACCCTTCTCCTCTCTTGGTGATCTCAAGAAGTCTGAAGTTTTTGTTCTTGGAAAGAGGGCGACACTCGATCGCGCTCACTGTATCTCCGACATTCACTTCGTTCTTCTCATCGTGTACCAAATATTTTTTGAATCTTTTTACTGTCTTGTGGTATCTTGGGTGAAGCACCTTTCTTTCCACCAAAACAGTTGCCGTCTTGTCTCCGGCTTTTTTGATCACTGTTCCTGATATAACTCTTTTTGGCATGCTTTACCCCTTAACTTTTTCTCGCAGCACTTAATGCTGTCTGGATACGCGCAATGTCTTTTTTGGCACTTCGCAGCTCGCTTGTGTTGGTCAGTTGCATAGTTTTGAGCTTGGCTTTCAAGGTAAAGAGCTCAAGCTTTTTTTCCTTGAGCAGTTTTTCAAGCTCTGCTACGCTTTTGTCTTTGATATCAATATATTTCATTACTATCCTTTGCAGAAATGATTTTGGTCTTGAAAGGAAGTTTGTGGCGCGCAAGAGTCAAAGCTGCACGAGCAAGAGATTCCTCTACACCTGCCATCTCAAAAATAATACGGCCTGGTTTGATATTCATGACCCACTTCTCTACACCGCCTTTACCTTTACCCATTCTGGTCTCAAGAGGCTTCTTGGTCAAAGGTTTGTCAGGGAAAACACGTATCCATGTTTTTCCGGTACGGCTGATCTTACGGGTCATGGTGATACGAGCTGCCTCGATCTGGCGAGAATCGATACGACCTGCCTCTATAGCTTTGATGGCAAACTCACCGAACTCTATACGGTTGCCGCGATGGGACTTGCCCCTGTTGCGACCTTTTTGCTGCTTTCTCCACTTGGTTCTTTTGGGCATCAACATGATTATTCACCTCTCTTTCTTGATGGTCTTTTGCCATCCCTCTCTTTAGATTCGGGCTGGATACCTTTTTGGAGTACCTCGCCTTTGAAAATCCATACTTTGATACCGATGATCCCATAGGTAGTGTGGGCTTCTGCAAAACCGTAATCTATCTTGGCTCTGAGTGTATGCAGAGGCACGCGACCCTCGAGATACCACTCGGTACGAGCCATTTCAGCTCCCCCAAGACGACCTGCTACCTGTATGCGGATACCCTTGGCACCTGATTTGAGGGCACCTTGGATCACCTTTTTCATCGCACGACGGAAAGCTACACGGCGTTCAAGCTGGGTAGCGACATTTTCGGCAGCAAGTTGAGCAGAAGCTTGAGGGCGCTTCTCTTCTTTGATATTGATAGCTATATCTTTGCCAAGCATTTTGACAAGAGTTTTCTTGAGCTTCTCGATATCGGCGCCTTTTTTGCCTATGATGATACCTGGACGGGCAGTGACGATAGTTAGGCGGATCTTTTTGACCGTACGCTCTATGATAATATTACTCACACCCGCATAGAAGAGCTCTTTTTTTAGAAATTTGCGGATTTTGTAATCTTCAGCTATGAAATTGGCCGCTCTATCTTTTGCCGGAAACCATCGTGACTCCCAGTTGCGGTTGATACCGAGTCTTAGACTTATTGGATTGACTTTCTGACCCATTACGCTTCCTTTCCGTTTACAAAGTTTTTCGCATCAGCTACAGACTCGCGGAAGTCACCTCTGAATGTATATTTCTCTTCCATCATCTGGATCTGCTCATCACTCATGTTGGCTACATCAGCATATGTATAGATTCCCTCATCATTGAGTTTGCCTGCATATACTTTACCGATGCCTTTGATCTTGGTCAGATCATCACCCTTGGCCTCTTTTTTGGCTGTGCTTTTTTTGGCTGCCGGAGCTTTCTTTTCTGCTGAGCTCTCCTTGGCGGCAGGTTTTTTGGCAGAAGCTTTTTTCTCATCAGCTTTTTTCTCTGCCGCTTTGGTATCAGGGGTTGCCTTTTTAGGCGAAGCTTTTTTCTCAGCCGGCTTGGAAGAGGCTTTTTTCTCAGCTTTTGCGGAGCTTTTTTTCTCTGCTGCTTTAGCCTTGGCAGCTTCTATGTCTGCTACGGTAGCTACCTCTACATATATGTGGGAGGTTGGCTTGATGATACGGCTGGCCGTACCTCTGGCTCTGGGTCTCCATCGCTTCATCACTGCTGCCTTGTCCACTCGGCAGGAAGTGATCACGACCTCTTCAGGTTCATATTCGCCATTAGCTACTGCTGAAGCTATCACACCTGAGATGATGTCTGCAGCTTTGTTAGGCATAAACTCCAGTGCCGCCAAAGCCGCCTCGGCATTCATGCCTTGAACTTCACGGGCAACAAGCCTGGCTTTTGTCGGTGATACTCGTACGAATTTCAACAATGCTTTACTCATATCAGCCCACCTTCTTCTGGACACTTCCCTTGTGTCCTTTAAATGTACGTGTCGGAGCAAATTCACCCAACTTGTAACCTACGTGGTTCTCTGTGATATATACAGGAACGAACTTGCGGCCATTATGAACATTGATAGTCAAACCAATAAACTCAGGGAATATAACCGAACGTCTGGACCATGTCTTGATCGGCTTGGTTGAGTTCTCCTCTTTTGCCTTGAGCACTTTTTTCATAAGGTGTGCATCAATAAACGGACCTTTTTTTGTTGATCTTGCCATATTAGCCCCTTACTTCTTTCTTCTTGAGATGATCAGCTTGTCGCTGGACTTCTTCTTGCGAGTCTTATAACCTTTGGTAGGCATACCCCATGGAGATACCGGATGGCGACCTGAGTTGGTCTTGCCTTCACCACCGCCGTGAGGGTGATCGATCGGGTTCATCGCACTACCTCTGGTCTGAGGACGGATACCCAGATGTCTGCTGCGGCCTGCTTTGCCGATAACGATATTGGCAAAGTCCTCATTTCCCACGGTTCCGACTGTGGCCATACACTCACCGAGAATATATCTCATCTCACTTGATGGCAGGCGCAATGATACATATTTGCCGTCTCGACCCATTATCTGGGCATAACCGCCGGCTGATCTGGCTATCTTGCCCCCTTGGCCGGGATTCATCTCGATATTGTGCACAAGTGTACCTACCGGGATGTTTTTAAGCTTCATGGCGTTACCGGGCTTGATATCCAGACCTGATTCAGCAGCCATGATCTTGTCGCCTACTTTAAGCCCTTTTGGCTGAAGGATATATCGACGGTCACCGTCAGTATATTTGACAAGGCAAATACGGCAGTTGCGGTACGGATCATACTCAACAGTAGCTACTGTGCCCTCTACTCCAAACTTGTTGCGCTTGAAGTCAATGATGCGGTAAAGCTTTTTGGCTCCAGCCTGCTTGTGGCGAGAAGTGATACGGCCGTTGTGATTGCGTCCTGCATGAGCAGGGAGTTTCTTGAGCAGAGATCTTACGCTTGCCTTGGCAGTGATATCACTGCTGTCAAGGTTGCTCATATATCGTCTGCTCGGTGTGGTTGGTTTATAAGTTTTTATTGCCATCTATTCCCCCTTATACCGCAAGACTTTCGATCTTGGCATCTTCAGGAAGCTTGACATAAAACTTTTTGCTGTCTGGACGCTTCCCTTCCACACCTTTGAATCTCTTGACTTTGCCGTTCATTCTCAGTGAGTTGACACGCAGCGGCTTGATGCCAAAATACTCACGAAAAACCTCTTTGAGTCCGTTCTTGGTCATGCGAGGGGTAGTCTGAACTACAAGTATCCCCTCTTCTTGAAGATCCAAACTCTTCTCTGTGTACATGATCGATTTGATGTCTGTTATATCTGCCATCTTATGCCTCTTTCGTCAATTGTTCAAATACAGCTTTTTCCATCACTATAGAATGGTAAGCCGCCGCAAGATATCCGTTGAGCTCGCTTGACTCGATCAGATAACTTTGCTGAAGGTTTCTAAAAGCAAGGAATGTCTTGTCATCGATCATCTCTTTGACCACCAATACATCTCTTTGCTTCAAACCATCCACAAACTCTCTAGCATCCTTGGTCTTGCCTGATTCTATAGATATACTATCCACTACAAAAAGCTTTTCATTGGCAGCTTTTTCGGCCAGAGCGTGCATAAGGGCCAGGCGCTTTTGCTTTTTGTTCACCTTTTGGGTGTAGTTGCGATCAGTACTTGGACCAAATACCACGCCGCCGCCTCTAAATTGAGGGGCACGGATAGAACCTTGTCTGGCACGACCGCCGCCTTTTTGGGCGAAAGGCTTCTTGCCGCCGCCTCTGACAGCTGAGCGGTTTTTTACCTGCGCAGTGTTTGCACGCATGCTTGCGGCATATGACTTGCAATACAAGTACAGGTTGTGCGGGTGCACTTCCAGGAAACTTGCCGGAAGATCATTTGTCTTGATTATATTTACTTTACTCATTTGACTATCCTTACCAAACCTCTGGCACCTTTGTGCCCGGGTACTGCTCCTTTGAGCACCAGGATACCGTTTTCGGCATCGTAGGAGAGCACCTCGTTCTTGACGGTGTTTTGGGTGTTGCCGTACTGTCCGGGCATCTTCTGTCCGGGCTGTACGCGTCCTGGCCACTCGGCATTACCAATAGAACCGATACGGCGACCAAATCTGTGACCGTGCGATGCGGGTCCACCGCTGAAGTTATGTCGCTTCATACCGCCGCTAAATCCTCGGCCTTTGCTCTTGAATGTACTTTTGACGACTTTTGCCTCTGCCAAAGGTGCGGTCTCAAGATCACCCGGCTGTGTGCCTTCTGCCACCTCAATGGTCATAAATTTGTTGAACTCTTTTGAGATGCCATATTTTTTTTGCTGACCCTCGATAGCTTTATTGATCTTTTTACTGCTGTTATAAGCCACCAATGCTTTTCCGTCCTCACGCACTTCACACACTTTGGTCTCGATCACTTTCAGAAGCGTAACCGGAACAGTAGGTACATTGATAGTTCGGCTCATACCGATCTTCTCTACGATAAATTCCATTCCTTACTCCTTACTTCTCGTCCATTGACCGGATCTCGACCTCTACCTCTGGAGCCAGATCCAACTTCATCAGTGAGTCGATGGTGTCGGATGTGGCCGAGACGATGTCGATCATGCGGGCATGGATACGGATCTCGAACTGCTCACGGCTGTCCTTGTTGATATGCGGTGAGCGCAACACTGTATAACGCTTGATCTTAGTGGGCATGGGTATAGGCCCCCTGATCTCTGCGCCCGTACGCTTGACGGCATCTACGATAGATGCGACTGATCGATCCAAAACACGGTGATCATAAGCTTTCAGCTTCAATCTGATTTTTTCCATAAAATTACCTTTTTATAAAGAACTCGTTGGTCTCCCAACAGATATAGGTGCCCAATTGGGGACGGAGATTATACCCAAAAGCAATATATTTCTCCTTGATGTTTCAGGAAAAACGGGTACAATTTGAAAAATTATTTCCTTTTAGTAAGGAAAGAATGGAATAACATCATGGATATCCTTGAATATTTTTACGAGAACAAACCTAAAAACACTATTTTTTATCCCCGCAAACTATCACTACCCGATCAAGGGTCTTTCAGCCTCATCGGAGCCAGAGGGACCGGCAAAAGCACTCTGATCATTGAGCACCTCAACTCACTCAAGCCAAAAAACTGGCTCTACATAGACTGCCAGGATCCTGCTTTTGCTCTTGAGGATATAGATACAGATATGCTGGAGGCTTTTGTCCAAGAGGAAGGTATCACTACAGTAGTGCTCGATCACTACTATGATGGTTTTCTTGAGAGAATGCCCCGAACAGAAAAGTTGGTAGTCGTATCAAGAAGAGCTATTGGCAAGATCGATCTTGAAAGATATGAACTTTTTGGGCTGGATTATGAGGAGTTTTTGTCATTTGAGAAGGGGGTCTTGCCCGCTCACAGCTTCAATCGCTTTCTCAAAGTCGGCACACTTCCGCTTGCGGCACACAAGGATTCATCGGCACTAAGCTCAGCTTTGAGGCAGTTTTTTTATGCTGCTTTTGGAGAGGATGAAAGCCGGCTGATGCTTATCTTGGCGAGATTTCAGGGGCGCAGACTCACTACCCACCAGATATACACATATGCCAAAGAGTACTTTCGCATCTCCAAAGACTGGATATATCGCACCATCAAAAAATTCGAAGAAGAAAAACTGATATTTTTCATAGAAGATACAGACATAAAAGGCGCGCGCAAAATGATCATGTACGACTATGCCCTCTCCAAATACCTGAGTAAAGAACAGCCCTTTGGCGTCACGTTTGATGCGATGATCGCTCTGGCACTCATCAAGCACGGTTTTGCACTTTTGTCGTTTGGCAACAACGGATACATCACAGGAGACGAGCTGATCTCACCCTCACCGTTTGACAATGAAGAGCAGGCATGGAAGAGAGCTTACGAACGCATCCCTCTGTACAAAAAAAGAAATCTAAAAAAAGTCTGGCTCATCACAGTCTCGGAGCATTACAGATTTGAACTGGGTGGAGTGATGTTTGAGGGGATTCCGTTTTATGAGTGGAGTATAGTCAACGAGTAGGGCTTATGTGAAGATCCAGCCTTTAGTTCCAAGCCATGATATTAGCTGGCGCTCTTCTCCCCATCATGCTCCGCACCATCTAAAAGCCTGTCCTGTGCTGTCCGCCAAAAATTGGAAATTGTCGTATTTTTCTTTTAGGCGGATAGTTCCTGCATGTTGGATAGGGGTTGTTGTTGTCAAATGGAACCAATCCTCAGGTATCACAGTTTGTGAGCCCATGTTTTAGTGACTTCTTCTTACGGCAACAATTCCAAACCCAACTCTTTCAGATAACTATTGTGTTCATCTCTTGCTTTTGTGATCTCTTCTTCTATGGCTTTTAACCCCTGATTCACTTCGTCAATATCCACAATAGGCTCCGGCTCGGCGGTGCTGACATAGCGGGAGATATTGAGATTGAATTCATTTTTCTCTATCTCTTCCATGCTGACACGCTTTGCGTAGCGTTCTTCCTCTTTTCTGTATTGATAGGTATCGACTATTTTGTCTATGTGTTCGGGAAGCAGTTTGTTTTGGCGTTTACCTTTTTCGTAATGTTCTGCGGCATTGATGAAAAGAACATCATCACTCTTTTTGCACTTTTTGAGCACCAATATACATACCGGGATACCCGTAGAGAAGAAGAGCTTGGAGGGCAAACCTATGACCGTATCTATACTACCGTCCTGCAAGAGTTTTTTGCGTATCTTAGCTTCTGCTCCCCCACGGAAAAGCACACCATGAGGCAAGATGATCGCCATGGTTCCCTCTTTATCAAGATAGTGAAATCCATGAAGCAAGAAAGCAAAATCCGCCGCACTTTTGGGTGCTAAGCCGTAGTTTTTGAATCTAAAATCTTTTTTCATCTCATCACTGGGATCCCAGCGAAGAGAAAAAGGAGGATTTGCTACTACTGCGTCAAAATGTTTCTTTTTGGCAGGGTTTTCCTCTGCCAACATATCCCAGTCATTGGCGAGTGAGTCGCCATGATGTATCTCAAATTCGCTGTCTTTCACCCCATGCAGCAGCATGTTCATACGCGCAAGGTTGTAGGTGGTGATGTTTTTTTCCTGCCCGTAGATTTTGCCTATGCCGTACTTGCCCATCTGATGACGCACATTCAAAAGCAAAGAGCCTGAACCACAGGCGAAATCAAAGACACTCTCAAGACGTTTCTTCTTCCCTGTAGTTGGGTCTTGACTGTCAAGGGAAACGATACGGGAGAGGATGGTCGAGACCTCTTGAGGGGTATAGAACTCCCCTGCTTTTTTACCACTTCCTGCGGCAAATTGCCCTATGAGGTACTCATAAGCATCCCCCAGCACATCGCTTTCGGTTGAGAATCTGGCTATCCCTTTGGCGATCTCGCTGATGATCTTGCACAGCTTTTTATTTCTATCGCTATAGGTTTTGCCCAGCTTCTCAGAGTCAAGGTTGATCTCCGAGAAAAGTCCGCTGAAGGTCGAGGAGAAAGATTTGTTTTCGATGTACTTAAAGGCTTTTTGCAGTGTTTTGAGTAGTTCCTCGTCTTGTACCCTTGCAAGTTCTGCGATGTTACTCCAGAGGTAATCGGGTTCTATGACATAATGCACTTTTCGACGCATCTGCTCCTCAAAAGCACTCACATCCTCAGGGTTTTGTTCATACCACAATGCCAAAGGCGAGAGGGTGCTTCCCTCTTCCACTGCCGGATAATCACGCCCAAGCTCTTTTTTGGCTGCGGCTTCGTAGTTGTCAGAGAGGTATCTAAGGAACAAAAATGAGAGCATATAGTCACGAAAGTCATCCGCATTCATAGAGCCTCTCAGCTCATCGGCTATATCCCACAGTATTTTTCCCAGTTCTTTTTGTTGTTCTTCGCTCATGATTACCTCGCTTGTGTTTGTACTGTTTGTTCTGGAAATATCTCAGGCAAAACAAACCGATATTGATCCAAAAACTCCGATAAAATCGTGCTAAATAACTCCTTGGTGTCTGGCACCATCTCTCTTGGTTCAAATGCCGAATATTTCCCATGGCTCAAAAGATTAAGCGCTCTTGCGTAAAGCACTTCATCCTCTACCCCATGAATACAATAAGAGAAATCATCCGAACCGAAAAAAGTAGCGGTTTTTTCGAGCACACCTCTTAGCATATTGAAGTGATAGGTATATAATCTACCTGATTCCATAGCTTTCCTAAGTTCACTCAAGATTGCTACATGGTGAAAAAACGGTGTCTCATCAGTCGATTGCAACGTATATATATCTGTTGATTTGTCTCGATGCAAAAAATATTTTTTGTGTTTTTCATTTTTGAGTTCATTGGTCATTACATTGAAAAAGAGCCCATGATGGGAGGAGAGAAGTGTTTTGATCTTTCTTTGATTGTTTTCTTTTGGTATCTTTCTAAGAAGTTTTGCCAAATCGGTTGCTACAGCAATGGCGTTATTATCGTCCAATGAGGAGATTGGATCATCAATATACAGATACTTTACCCAGCCATACGCCTCCGCTCCGTCTATAACCAATTCACATATCGCCAGGTAGATACACCAGATAAAGATATTTTCTTCTCCACGTGAAACTTTTATGTGTGTTTGGTCTCCTCTTTTGAAAATAATTTTCCATTCCTCATAATCAATGACAAAATCGAAATCGGCATATCTCTGAAGATAGGCAAAGATTTTCTCTTCTAATGCCAGCTCCCTGAAACCATTAAAAAAGTTAGAGTCTGCATTGATTTTAAGATATCGTTCCGTATCGTTTTCCAGATCATTGTTCCAATGAAAAAGATCCTCGGTAAACGCATTGAAATACAGGGTATCACGAGCCCCGTTTCGTCGCTTTCCATGCTCTTTAAACTCCATAGAGATACGGGTTTTACCGGTACCGTTATAGGCATAGAGCAAAACAAAATCATTATTGTTTAGATCATCTCTTAGTCTATTGATGAGCCTTTTTAATGTTTTGTAGGTATAGAGTCTTCTTTGGTTTGCCATCTTACTCCTCCTCACTCACAAACATCTGCTGCATCAAGCCTTTTTTATGCTGTTTGAGGGCTTCTACCTTTTTGGTCTGTGCTTCGATAAGGGCATCGAGAGAGCTTAGGGTGTCGGCGATTTTTTGTTGTTCTTTGTATGATTCAGGAATCAATATTTTAATAGATCGAAATTCTGGTAGTGTTATTGTGTATCTTGTTCCACTTCCTTGGGCTAATTTTGAAACAGTTTTAAAAAATAAGTCTGTATTAAATACATATGTCCTAAATTTTAAATCTATATTTTCAAATAATCTTAGGCGAATAAGATGATAACTGTATACTCCATTTGTAATATTTTCCATAGCTACAGCTGATTTGGCTATATCATCAGGAACTTCAGAGGACGGAGTAAAAAATATATCTCCTTTTTTTATATTGCACTTTTTTATTTTTATATTAGTTGCTGATGTTTGTTGTTTTAAGTTATTTGAATATATAAAATTATTATTGTAAACATCCATATAATTTAACAACATTACTAAATTTTCATTTTCAACTATTTTTTTATCTACTCCACTACCATGTATTTCTCCAATTTGCTCTAAACTTTTCTCCTCCCACTCCCCACTAAACTCTTTAAAGCGTAGCTTAGGGGTTTTCTCCCCCTCTTGCGGAAACATCTGCTGCATCAAGCCTTTTTTATGCTGTTTGAGGGCTTCTACCTTTTTGGTCTGTGCTTCGATAAGGGCATCGAGAGAGCTTAGAGTATCGGCGATTTTTTGTTGTTCTTTTTTATCTTTTGGAAAAATATTTTTTGTTTTTTTAAATAAGTCTGATTTTATATATGGTTGATCAGAACCAACTAGTTCCAACAAAAGTTGCTTTAAAAACATATGTGATGATAAGTAATAGTATAAAAATAAATTTGATAGTTTTTCTTTATCAAACTGCAATATACCAGCTCTTTGGTAAAGCAATGCTTTCTCATTTTTATCGAATAAACAGATTTTTAATTTGTTATCAATAATTGGTCTATTTAAACCTATTAATATATCATTCTTTTGAATATAAATATCTTTACCAGTTAAAAAATCATCTGCTATATAAACTGGATTATCTAAATTTAGTTTATTTGGATAAATATTTAACCCTTGAATAAGCAAAATGCCATCTTCGTTATACGAACTCAAAGGATAATTGTTGCCAGAAATTATTTTAATAACTACTTTATTTTCTTCCCACTCCCCACTAAACTCTTTAAAGCGTAGCTTCGGCACCAGTTTACCCATCATACGCCTCCAAGCCAGATATATCCCTGCCTTTAGCTAGTTTTTTGAGCAGTGGTGTCAGCTCTTCCATCAGCGCAAGCTCTTTTTCCCGTCTTGCTTTCCAGCCAAGACCCAGCGGCTCCAGCAGGTCGGTCAGACGCTCCCCGTCGAAGATCAGACGCTCCAGTATCTCATCGACAAAGGCTTTAAGCGCGTCTGTGTCCAAGCCGTGCTTATGTGCTATCGCTTCAAGCGCTTCGTTTTGCTTGCGTGCTTTGAAAGCCTCATACCCCTTTTTGATCTCCTCTTCATCGAGAGCGATGTTCATCTCAAGGGTATTGATATATGCGATCATACTCTCTTTTTCGTCCATGAGGTTGGAGGTGGACTCCAGCAGACCGATGAGCTGTTCTTTGGTGATCTTTTGTTTTTTGCTTTTTGCGCCTGAATATCTGGCAATCAGGCTCATGATATAGTCGTAGTCTATGAGCGCCGAGGCGAAAAGCACCAGCTCAAAGTCAAGTTGTTCAAGCTTTTCATTCTCTTCGCCTCCTCCTTGAGCTTGCTCTTTTTTGAGTCGGTTTGCGGTGTCTATATACACCCCTCTAAAGGCACGCAGCGTATCTTCGGGCAAGGTCTGCTCTATGCGCTCTTTTTGTTTAGGGTCCAGGTCGGTGTATTGGTCGAGTTTGGTTTTGAGCTTTTGCACTTCTTTAAAGGTTTCGATAAACTCTATACGTGCGGCGGTTCCTTTAAGGTTGGCTATCTCTTCGGGTCTGTTTTGCAAGCCTTGGGATGTCATAAACGCTTCAAGCTTTTTGGCGGCTTTTTCAAACTGCTCTATCACTTTAGGCGCAGGATCAACGAGCCAGATCTCTTTGGGTTGTTTGACATGCTTGCCGCTAAAGAGGGCGATAGCTTCATCGACATTGGCTTGCTGTGAGCGAAAATCGAGGATATTGCCGTAGGGTTTGGTATCGTTAAGCACCCTGTTGGTACGAGAAAATGCCTGTATGAGTCCGTGGTATTTGAGATTTTTATCCACATAGAGAGTATTGAGAAACTTACTGTCAAATCCTGTTAAAAGCATATCTACCACAATGGTAATATCTATCTTTTCTTCATGAGGCAGATCACTATTTGGGTATTTTTGGTTTTTGATACGAGTTTGTACATCTTGATAGTAACTATCAAAATTATTGATATCATGATTGGTGCCGTAACGGGTGTTATAGTCTGCAATGATCTCTTTGAGCGCTTCTTTTTTCTTGTTGGGTTCTTTGGCGTTGTCATGTCTCTCTTGCGGAAGGTCTTCCTGGAGTTGTGCGACATCTTTGTTGCCCTCCGCGGGAGGGGAAAAGACACAAGCGATATTGAGCGGCAGGTAGTTCTCATCTTCGTTTAGCTTTTGGGCTTGAAGCTCTTTAAAGAGTTTGTAGTACGCAATGGCGTCATCGATGGAAGCGGTGGCGAAGATGGCGTTAAACTTTCTCTCGGCGGTGGCTTTGTCGTGTTTGTCTATAATGGCTTGGGCAACCGCTTTTTTGGGAGGCGTAGTAGAGGCGGATGTATCGGTATCGGGTTTGTAGTAGTCTATGTGAAAGCGCAGAACATTCCCGTCATCGATGGCGTTGGTGATGGTATAAGCGTGCAACTCTTTTTCAAAGATGTCTTCGGTAGTTTTAAGTGTAGCGACTTCTCCCTCGACTTGCGTATAGGTGGCGTTTTGTTCAAAAATAGGCGTACCGGTAAAACCAAAGAGTTGCGCTTTTGGGAAGAATGTTTTGATCGCTTTGTGGTTCTCTCCAAACTGTGAGCGGTGACACTCATCAAAGATAAAGACCACTCTTTTGTCCTGTAAAGGCTTGAGCCGCTCTTTGAAGTTGTTTTTGTTCTTCTCATCAAGTGCCAAGCCGAGCTTTTGGATGGTGGTTACGATGATTTTGTCTTCATGGTTATTGCTTAACAGTCTCTCGACAAGCGTGTGGGTGTTGGTGTTTTCCTCTACGCAGTTCTCTTGAAATCGGTTAAACTCCTCTCTGGTTTGACGGTCAAGATCTTTTCTGTCAACGACAAAGAGGCATTTTTCGATATTCGGGTTCTCTTTAAGCAGTGTAGAAGCTTTAAATGACGTTAGAGTTTTTCCACTTCCGGTCGTGTGCCAGATGTAGCCGTTGCCACGGTTGTCTTCGATGCACTCTACAATCGCCTCAACCGCATAGATCTGATAAGGGCGCATCATCATAAGCTTCTCTTCACTCTGCACAAGCACCATATAGCGGCTGATCATTTCCCCAAGGCAGCATTTGGTCAAAAACTTTTCGGTGAAATCATCCAAGTGGGTTATTTTGTTGTTTTCTTTGTCCGCGAACTGATAGATGGGCAAAAAACGCTCATCGGCATCAAAGCTGAAATGCTTGGTATCGTTGTTGGCAAAATACCATGTAGAGGTGCGGTTGGAGACGATGAAAAGCTGCATGAAGCTCAGCAGGGTATTTGTATAGCCGTTTCCTACATCGTTTTTGTACTCTACAATTTGCTCCATGGCTCTTCGGGGGCTTACCTGAAGCGTTTTGAGCTCTATCTGCACCAACGGCAGACCGTTGAGCAATAGTATCACATCGTAGCGGTGGAAACTGTTGCTCGTGTTGATACGCAGTTGATTGATCACTTCAAAATCGTTTTTGCACCAATCTTTGATATTGACAAGCGTATAATGCAGAGGTGTTCCGTCTTCACGTTCAAAGTAATTGGTTTCTCTAAGGAGCTTTGAAGAGTTGAAAACATTGGGAGAGATGATTTGATCTAAAAGTCTGGTAAATTCATGATCGGTTAGTTTGACGCGATTGAGTGCTTCAAACTTTTCTCTAAAGTTTTGCTCAAGTGTTTTTTTGTCACGGATGTCGGGACGGTAAGTGTATTTGAGAGCGGTTAGCTTCTGAACAAAATCGTCTTCTATATCGCTCTCTCTGACGAGTCCGGCTCCGCTTGGTTTGATTTTATACACTGCAACAATCCCTCACAATACTTTATCAAAAGCTATTTTACCCAAAAAACTTCAAAGTTGAAGGGTGGCTAAACGCAAACCATCGCTTGCCCAGATCCTTGAGACTGGCTCCGATGTGGTAGATCGTCTGCTCATCGAGGATCAGGAAGCGATCATGAGATGTCTTGAGGGTCTTGATCTGAATGGGGCGGTACTGGGTGTTGTATTTTTGCAGATCGAGGCGGAGGCGTTTGGAGATCGTATGGGTGTAGATCGTTACATCGATATTTTGGTTTTTGGTAAAGAGCGTCAGGACACTCTCGTCGATGTAGTTGTCGATGAGGATGATGGAGCTCTTGGCGCTTTTGATCAGGTCACTGACAAACACATACGCATCGAAAATCTGACCGTCGAAAAAGATGCCTTGTTCGGGTCGGAGGGAATTGTTTTCGAGTGCACGAAACAATTTCTCGAAACTTTTGTCGTGTTGATTCAGTCGGTCTTCGACGCGCTCGAAACGTTCATAGATCGATGCGTGAGTGACCATAAAGTGTTTGAGGCGGGTAAATGTCCGCATGATCGAGATCGTCACGTCGGTCGCTGTTTTGCTTTTGAGGATTGTGGCCAGCATATAGACACCCTGCTCCGTAAAAGCTTTTATTGGGTATTTTCTATGTTTTCCTTTTCCATGAATTTCTAAGGTCGAAATTTTCGACCTTAGAAATATTTCCTCTTCATCCGTCAGAACAAAGAAAAAATCTTCCGGGAATTTCAAGGGATTATTTTTAACTGCTTCATTGATCCTTTTGGTCTCGACCCCGTACAGCACCGCCAAATCCCGATCCAGCATGACCTGGACTCCACGTACGGTGTGTATCTTCTCTTCGATGGGCTGCTCCATGAGGGTGTTCATATTTCACTCCGCTGTTTTGATAAGACTATTGTAATCAAAAAAATGCAAGGGAAGCAAAAATATGTCAGATTGTCATATTTGTAGAGTGATGAATGTTGAATATAAATGATGGATGGGTGGTTCAAAAATTGGAGTTTAGTCACAAAACCTCCCGCCAGATACTTGCGGCACCCGACCAGGCAGGGTGGGCTGCTATGTTCCCATCCTGACCCGCTGTCCTGCAAGGCCGTCGCACAAGTCTAACAGGAGGCGGGGGAATTATATCAAACGGTAGCTAAGAACTCTATCAAATAATAGCTCTTTTATCAAAGTTCGGTTATAATTGCGCCCCCTGCAAACGATAGAGAGGTGGCCGAGTGGTCGAAGGCGCACGCCTGGAACGCGTGTATAGGGCAACCTATCGAGGGTTCGAATCCCTTCCTCTCTGCCATTTTAATAACAATCACAAAAGGAAACGATATGATGACACCAATGGACTTGGGACAATACCATATACAATTTATGGAATTTTCCAAAGATGAAGCGGCATTTGCCAATGCAGATGAGATGATAGAGCATATCAAAGCTCAAATCGATGCGCACCCTATGGCACGCTATATAGCTACATTTGATCACTATTTGCATACAAAATCCCTGCCGCAAGGGCGCATAGCTGATGATATAGTAGATGTCAAGATGGCAATTTTTTGCTTTGGTCCTGATATATCCATACCTCAGCTTGCCGGTATCCGTCCAAGGAGCATCTCAGTGGTGGAGCATACTGACAAATATACAGTAACCTTCATGAATGCTCCCGCTCCATTCATACAAGATGAGATGACCAAATGGTCTGAACAACTAAAGAAATAGATTTTCTCACCTTAGCCGCCGATAGAGGCGGCAATACGAATAAATCTCAGCTCTATTTATTGATCTCGGCTCTTTTTTTCTCCAATATATCTATGCGAGGGAAACCGAAGATGGTTTTTCTGATCACTGTGATATTCTTGGGATCATCTACCGCATAGGCTTTGATGGTGATGGGCAGAGGTACGTCTTTTTGTGTATTTTTGACCAGTATATCATTGGTCTGGAATATTACGACTTTTTTCTTCTTCTTGCCGGCTCCGAGACTAAATGGCTCTTTGGGTCTTACGATCTTGATCTTATCCTTATATTCACCCATTATCTCAAAATAGTATTTGTGAGCTTTTCGGTCGATATTTTGGAATAGGAATATATAATCATTCTGCACTTTGCCCTCATCTGTGATCTTGTAGAGTCTGGTTGATTTATTGATATTAAGCAGCATATTTTCTTTTGTAGTGCCCATACCGAACAACGCTACAAGCACCAAAGCCAAAGCTCCAAAATACGCCAAAACCTTGGGCCTGAAATAACGGGTCTTGCCGTGGTTATATATCTCATGCTCGCTCGACCACTGCACAAGGCTTGGGCGATCAAACGCTGCCTGGACAGTCGTACACGCATCCACGCACTCCAAGCAGTTGATACACTCCAACTGCAAACCTTTTCGGATATCTATGTGGGTAGGACATACGGTCACACACTTTTCGCACGCTACACACTCGGCATTCGGGTTGTCTGCAAGAAGATCTTTTTTCTTCTCATACTGTTTGTGTCTGTCATTGCCCTCTCCTGTATATATATCGCCGCCTCTGTCTTTGTCATAGATAGCCATTATGGTATCGTTGTCATACAGTACCGACTGCACACGGCTATATGGGCAGATATATATGCAGAAATTCTCTTTGATAAAGACTATATCGGCTATCAAAAACAGTGCAATACCTATAACAAAACCTAACAAAAGGGTATGTTCGGACGGATTTTGAATATATTTCATAAAATCTTCCGGAGGTACAAAATACCACATAAAATCCGCTGCGGCTATCAGGGCCAGAATAGACCAGATAAGTATAGCAACGACCTTTTTTGCCTGATTGACGGGCTTGCTCATATCAGGCTCTTCCTGCTTGTTCCCGATCCTTTTTCTAAGATGCAAAATCTTGGTCTCTATCAGGTCTCGATATATGACTCTAAATATTGTCTGGGGACACAGCCATCCGCACCAGACTCTCCCTCCCACAGCCGTCATGGCAAATATACCAAGAAAAAGCAGCATCAACAAAAAAGGCATCAGGTAGAGCTCTTGCATGTCAAACTTTGTAAACAGGAAGTGCAGCTGTTTGTGATCAAAGTTCAACAGAAAAAAATGGTTGCCTTTGATACGTATCCAAGGCAAGACCAGAGCTATGATCGTAGCAGCGACATATACCCAGTAACGCTTTATCCTGTAAGGTATCCAGCCTTTTAGGTATTCTTTTTTGCCTTTTGTTGTGGCCTCTTGAGAAGTAGTAGACATATGATTTCCTTTGTTGTGATTTTATTGACTTATCGTGCATACCATTTCAGGTACATCTTTGTGTCTTAGATCATGGATAGAATATATCTGCTCTATCCACTCATCATCCAGCACCTGTTTGATCTGCCGTGATTCTATATAATCCTTTAGAGAACTGCGGCTCACATCAAGCTTGCGCGCTATTTCGCTGACATTGGCACCGTCTTTGAGCAGTGCTATGATCTTGTCAAGATAGACATCAAACTTGGACGCCGACCTGCTCCCTTTTGGACGCCCCTTTTGGGCATATCGATCTTTTGGGGGCATCACCTCTCCAAAATCTATTATCAATGGCAGTATCTTGGCAATAGGCGTACCGGGATCGATCTTTAGATCAACCGCCGCAAGCACAAGCGCAACATCCCGACTCAACATGCAGTTGATCACCTTGAGTATCTCTTCGGTATCTTGTCCGAGTGTTTTTACATCATCCACTACGACTATATCTCCGCTTGTCAATGAATGTAGAAAATCATCAAACTGCTTTCTCTCTTCGAGAGATTTGCCATGCGAACTAAATTCGATCATCTCTTTATCGATCGCCATATTGTGTGATTTGAGATATCGCAATATCATGGCGCGCTGATGAAGCAAAGAGACATCATCGGAAAATTGTCGCAACAGTGTGTAAACCAAACGGATACTCCCTCGTTTGAGTTACGCAATAGTAACACTATTTGATGAAAAAAATGATTAAAATAGAATGTTTTTTCGTCATTTTGTACAATAACATCCAAATTCTACCTTGGATTGTGTTAAAATACGGCAAATATACAAAAAGGATCAATGTGAATCTGACACATCTGGATGAACAAAACAAACCAAAAATGGTCGATGTAGGCAAAAAAGATATCACTGAGCGTATCGCCACAGCCAGCGGTATCATAGAAGTCACTCCTGAAGCTTACGAAGCAGTTATAGCCAATACCGCCAAAAAGGGGCCCGTGCTCCAAACAGCCGTTATCGCTGCCATACAGGGAGCCAAGCGCACACCTGAGCTGATACCCATGTGTCATCCGCTGATGCTCACTTCAGTCAAGACCGATATAGAAGAACTCCCTGATCTGCCTGGATTCAAACTCACCGTTACAGCCAAGCTCAAAGGTCGTACCGGTGTGGAGATGGAGGCACTCACAGGAGTAAGTGTCGGGCTGCTAACTATCTATGATATGCTCAAAGCCATAGACAAGGGTATGATAATCCGCAATATCCAGCTTGAGCACAAAAGCGGAGGCAAATCAGGCGAATTTAACAGAGTGAGCAGAGAGTAGTGAACAGTGAGTAGTGAGTAGTGGGTAGTGGGTAGAGAGTAGTGGGTAGTGAGAGTGGGCGGTTTGATATAAATTTTTCGTGTGTCAAGTCTGTTTGCAACTTTTGGCGCATTCTCAAGGCGCTTGAATTTGCTATACTGTGAGATATTGAGCCCATCGAATATTTAGTACGATATACGCAAGGAAGCAATATGATACTGGATGACAAAACAAAAGAACAACCTCAGATCGAGTATCCTACCCAGTGGGGATTTAAAATCATTGGCAGAGACAAGGATGCGCTGCTCAAAGCGATCAAAGAGGTGATGGGGGACAAAGAACATCTCTGTCATCCCGGCAATGCCTCCAAAACCGGCAAATTTCACAGCTATAATGCCACCTGTCATGTAGAGACCAAAGAGGAGAGAGACAAACTCTTCAAAGCTTTTCAGGATCATGATGATGTGCAGATGGTGATATAGGATATATGCCCATTTTTGACGATAAAGGCAAAATGGCACAATTTAGAGATTTGAAATTTTGAATGATTAGGATAGAGGATAGTTTATTCCTGCCATAAAGACAGGAATAAAAACTATTTGAATATATTTTCGTACTGAAACCACTCTTTTTTGAACTTATAGTTCCAAGGCTGACCTTCGTTTTTCCAACCGTTTACAGTACGCTTCTTTGTTGTTTTGTCTTTGTCGCCTTCGGTACCGGTAACAACAGTATATGCTTTTTTGTATCCGTTTTTATATGCCTCAGTTGCGGCAGATGCACTTCTATCACCCGAGCGGCATATAAATATAACAGGATCCTCTTTGGTCAAACCTTTTGCTTTCATAGCCGTATCAAGTTGTGCCATAAAATTGGGGTTCTTTTTGCTTGCGAAACCTTTGCCTTTTTTATTTGTGCGAGTATAATCAACATATTTCCAGGGAATATTTTTGTCTAGCCCTTCTGCATGACCTACGAAATAAAGCTCCTCAGGGGTTCGCACATCTACGAAGAGTACCTTGGCAGGGTTTGCCTTGATCATGTCGTAAGCCTCTTTGGGGGTCAGATACAAACCTTGCGGGGTTTGCTTTTTCTTTTTGGCCGGAGTCTCGGCAGCGTTTGCAAAACTTGTCATTCCGGCTACCAAACCGATAGCGATCATAAAACCAAGAAGTTTCCTCATTGTATGTCCTTTTGATATAAAATTATAATATCAGTTGATTATATATTATATAACAAACTGATGACGGTAATTATATAGTAATTAACTTATTTTAAAATTACTTAAAATAAAAGTGGGTAGAATGACAATTAAATTAATTTTTTTCAAAGGATTAGAAAATGGAGAAAAAATATTGGAATCCGTATTTGGGAGGCTTCGTGCTGGGGACAATGCTGTTTCTGACTTTTGCGATAGCTTCTCAGGGATTCGGTGCCAGCGGGACATTTTCCAGATTGACCGCACAATTCTTGGTCAATGGGGATAAAAGTTGGCTGGACAATCTATATGTGGCCAGCTATTTCAAGCGTTCTGAGAGTGCTTTGGTCAATTGGACCGTTTTTGAAACGCTCGGTATATTTATAGGCGGATTTGCAAGTGCTCTTCTGGCGGGAAGACTCTCTTTTGGTGCCGATCGATCTCAAGGATATCCTATACTCAAGCGTTTTCTTTGGGCATTATTGGGCGGCGCGATAGTTGCCTTTTCTACACGTTTTGCAAGAGGATGCACTAGCGGACAAGGAATGGACGGTATGGCCACATTTTCCATAGGAGCATGGATCTTTATGTTGTCAGTTTTTGCAGCAGGCCTTATTTTCTCACCTTTGTTTCGCAAGCAATGGACAAGCGACAATGGAGGTGAGTGATGTTTGATTCACTGATCCTGCCTTTATATAAGAACGGTTTTTTGTCCCCTGAAGCAAACCTGTTCTTTGCAGTGCTTATGGGCATTGCATTTGGGTTCGTGCTCGAAAGAAGTGGTTTTGCCAGATCGATGCATATTGCCGAGACATTTTACTTTCGCAATCTGGCAGTACCCAAGATAATGGGAATAGCTGTCATAACTGCTACAACCTGGATGATCATATTTGCATGGATAGGATGGATAGATCTGGATGCGCTATATACGCCTGCCACTTATGTTTGGCCATATCTAGCCGGAGGTTTACTTTTTGGCCTGGGTATGGTTATGGCAGGTTATTGCCCCGGCACTGCTGTAGCCAGCCTTGGTACCGGACGCAGCGATGCTCTTGTGTTTATACTTGGTTTGTTTGGCGGAATGTATCTTTATTTTAGCCTTTATGACCAAGTAAGTTCATTTGCCAACTCAGGCAAACTCGGTGTCGTCAAACTGCAGGATCTTTTTGGCGGCAACAACTATACTTCCTACCTTATCACACTTGTGCTTGAGGTGGGTATCATACTATTTTTGACTGCTTTGCAAAAAATCACACACGATGGAGAAGACTAATGAAAACTAATATAGCAGCGCCTATTGGCGGAGTAATACTATTGGCTGCCGGTATAGCCTTGGCTTCGTATACTGCAAGTTCAACAGATGCACTAAAGGCCGCAAATACAAAAATCATAAATAAATACCTGAACAAAAGCGCCGATGCCCTCAAGAGCGGCAAGGTGTCTGAAGCTGAAAAATGGGCCAAAAAGGCAATAGCTGTCGATCCCCAAAATAAAAACGCTTTGAATTCTTACAAACAGGCTGTATTGGCGGCCTGCACAAAAACAGAAACTCCAGCGACCCAGGCAACCTCATCTCAAACAAACACAGCGACAAGTACGCCAAAACAAGCTCCTGCCAATACTCCCAAAAAACCCGAAGCAGAACCGGATGATGAAATGGGTTGCATCTAAGGTCAAATGCGTTTAGTTTTTTTGGCCGCATTTTGGGCACTATTCCCATCACTTGCCTTTGGCAATCAAGCAGATAAGCCAACCGATAAGTCTGCGATAGACGAGGGTATATCGGCATTTAGATCTCACAAATACCACAAATCATACAATATACTCAAGCCTTATGCCCTTGGCGGTGATCCGCGCGCTCAATTTTACTTGGGGTTGATATACGACATGGGCAGTATTGATCTGATGGATAAAAACAAGGCGGTTGTGTGGTACCTCAAGGCTGCTCTTCAGGGTCTATCGGAAGCCCAATACGATATGGGAGTGATGTGCTCAAAAGGAGAAGGGACCAAAAAAGACCTATCAGCAGCCATCAGGTGGTACAAACTCTCAGCAGAGCAAAACAACTCAAACGCTATGTACAACCTAGGCGTGATCTATGAGAGAGGATATGGTACACAATCTAATATCTCAAAAGCTGTTGCTTGGTATGAAAAAGCCGCAAAACTCGGTATGGCCAAAGCAGCATACAATCTTGCAAATATCTACGACACAAAGTCCAAATACCAAAATACCAAAAAAGCTTTCCGCTACTACATAAGAGCCGCCAAACTCGGTCATACAAAAGCACAACTGATGTGTGGATATCTATACGAGAGCGGAACAGTGGTACCAAAAGATATTAAAAACGCACTTTCATGGTATACTGAAGCCTCTATAAACGGATCTTTCGAAGCTCGCAGACGACTTGCAAATATATTGACAAAGCAAGGCAAAAACAAAGAAGCACAATGGTGGCTGAAGCGCAGTCGAAAACCTTAAAATCCTCCCCGTTCTTTCATCTTTTTCTCTATACGATGCCCCAAAATAGACAGAGAAAATGTGATCGCAAAATATATCAGTGCTACTATGATCCATGTCTCAAAGGGGCTGAAGGTGTTGGCGACGATCTCGCGCCCTACTTTGGTCAGATCGGTGATGGATATGACAGATACCAGCGAGCTGTCCTTGACCAGAGCTATTACCTCACCCACAAGAGCAGGCAGGGCTCGCTTGAGGGCCTGGGGCATGATGATATATCTCATCGTGGTCCAGCCATTCATCCCTAGAGATTTGGCAGCTTCGTATTGCCCTGTGTCTATCGACTGTATGGCGCCTCTGAGCACCTCAGCCAGATATGCTCCATAAAAGATCCCCAAAGATACAACACCCGCATAAAATCTGGGAATATCAAGGAGCGTGGCTACGATAAAATAAAATATAAATATCTGCACCAGAAGAGGCGTACCGCGGATAACTGTGATATAGACTGTGGCAATATCTTTGAGAAACTGATATTGCGAAAGCTTCATAAAAGCTATAAGCGTGCCTATCAGCAATGAAAGTATAGCGGCCATAGCTGATATCTTGAGTGTAGTGATCAGTCCGTTGGTCAAAGGTCCTGCCGTCCACTCCTTTTTGCTTCCCAGTATATCACCCTCATATATCTTCTCGCCGTCTTTATACTTGAGAGTATAGCCTGTAATGTCGTATTGCTTGCTCTCCTTGTCGCTTTTTATTGTAACTGTGTTTCCGTCTATAGATATTGTGCCGTCAAACGGAGCTTCAATAACGCTCTCTTTTTCGTAGGCAAAATATTTAGGGACAGAATTCCATTTCCAAATATAGTTCATATGTGAAGCAGCGACAAAAAGAGCATATCCAAGCCCTACAAAAAACAGCAGGGCGATCAGATGACCGACCGCCTTGCCTTGCCAAAATGGTGTGTGCTTCTTGCTCATGCTTACTGTACACGCTCCAACCAGCTGTCAGACTCAAACCACTTGCCATAGATCTTGTCGTATGTACCGTCATTCATGATCTGATTGAGATAATTATCAAGCCAGTTCAGAAAGTCAGGATCGCCCTTGCGCACTGCCCACCCAAGAGGCTCAAATGTCAGATCCTCATCAAGATGCACAAGCTTTCCTTTGCCTTTTTGCGCCATGAAAATAGCATTATACGGCTTGTCGTAGATCAGAGCATCTGCTTTGCCGTTGAGCACTTCCTGTGCTGCGTCTGCTTCTGTCTCAAAGGTGCGGATCTTGGCCTTTTTAAACATCTTGCGGGCTGCGATCTCACCTGTGACACCGAGTTTGGTTACAATTGTATATTCAGGCTTGTCAAGATCTGCTGCTTTTTTAACCTTGTCTGCCAACTCTTTACGAATCAGCAGAGTTTGCCCCACGCTGATATACGAATCGGCAAAATTGACCTTGAGGTTTCTTTTTTGGGTAATAGTCATTCCTGACATCAAAATATCAAATTTACTGGTCAGCAGCGCGGGTATGATCCCATCCCATGCAGTAGGGACAAGTTTGAGCTTGACGCCCATTTTTTTGGCCATATCTCTGGCTATATCCACATCAAAACCGATTATGTTACCTTTTTTGTCCTTCATCTCAAACGGCATATACCCAGGCTCCAGACCTACTCTCAGCTCACCTTTGGTGATGATGGCGTTGAGAGTCGATTTTTTCCAGAGGTTTATATCCTCGCCCCATGCCGTAGTCCAGGCAAAGGCTGCAGCCAGTGCCATCAGTAGTAGTTTTTTCATCTTGTTTCTCCTTTTTGTTAAGATGGATTTAGTGTGTCAGAATTTCCTTCAGGAATTTTTTGGCTCTGTCGCTGGATGGATTGGTGAAAAATGTCTCGGGGTCGTCCTCCTCGATGATCTCCCCTTCATCCATGAACACCACGCGATCACTCACCTCTTTGGCAAATCCCATTTCATGAGTGACTACCACTATGGTGTACTTCTCATCGGCCAGCGACTTCATCACCTCAAGCACCCCTCCGATCATCTCAGGATCAAGTGCCGAGGTAGGCTCGTCAAACAGGATGACACTCGGCTCCATAGCCAGCGTGCGGGCTATGGCTACTCTTTGTTTTTGGCCGCCGCTGAGGGCGTTTGGATACTCATCAGCCTTGTGTCCCAAGCCAACCTTTTCAAGTAGTGCGTGTGCCCTTTGTCTTGCGGCTTCCTTGCTTTCGCCTTTGACTTTGATCTGCCCGATTGTGACATTTTCCAGGATGGTCAAATGGGGGAAAAGATTGAAGTGTTGAAATACCATGCCGACTTTTGATCTGAGAGTGTTGATATTGACCTTACGGTCGTATATATCTACACCGTCGACTACGATATGTCCACTACTGATCTCTTCAAGTCTGTTTATGCATCGGATCAAAGTGGATTTGCCTGATCCGCTTGGACCGCATACCACTACTATCTCACCTTTTTTGACCGAGAAGTTAACAGATTTGAGGGCGTGAAAATCCCCATAATACTTCTCTACCTGCTCCATCAAAATCATCGGTTGCGTATCATCCATAAGAACAATAATAGTACAATAATCATTAAAACAGAGATAAAATTAACGATAAAATGGAGATGTTGTGCAGATAAAACCCTGGCAGGCAGATTTGCTGCTCTTGTTAGCCGCTCTTAGCTGGGGTATGACATTTGCACTCGTGCAAGATGCTGTACGCAGTGTGCCTGTATATACATTTTTGTTTTGGCGTTTTGGATTGGCTTTTGTGCTGATGCTTTTGATCTCAGCAAAACACTTGCAATATCTCGACCGTCCCACTTTTGTGGCGGCATCGATCCTGGGCCTGCTCAATTTTGGAGCATATGCTTTTCAGACCTTCGGGCTTACTCTGTCTCTATCTTCTACGGTAGCTTTCATTACTGGTCTGTTTGTAGTATTGGTACCTCTGATGGCCTTTTTCATCTTCAGGCAGCCTGTAGCCAAGGCAGTATGGATCGGCAGCATACTTGCCATGGCCGGATTGTGGCTCCTGACAGCACAAGGCAAAATAGATCTGGGGATTGGCGAGGTATACGCTTTTATATGTGCTGTTCTTTTTGCACTGCATGTGCTTTTTACCGATAAATTCTCAAGACGATACAGTGTGCAGCTTCTGGTAGCATTTCAGTTTGGGATCATGGCGATAGCTTCAGCTGTCATGGGTGTAGCAAAAGATGGCACCATCACTCCTGATGCCTTTAGTCCGCCTTTTGTATGGGCACTTATAATCACGGTTATTTTCGCTACTATATTTGCTTTTTGGGTACAGACAAGTATGCAACGCTATACAACTCCAAGCCGTGCGGCTTTGATGTTCACTATGGAGCCGGTAAGTGCTGCTGTGTTTGGGTACTTCTACCTCGGTGAAGCTCTCCTGCCTGTACAACTGCTCGGAGGAGGGCTTATAATAGCAGGAGTGCTTATAGCGGAACTGAAGAAATGATCCATCTTATACTCTCCATACTAATGCTATCTGCTCTATCTCTATATCGCTTTTCCTTGGTTTGATTGCAAAAGTTTCGATAGGGTGATTCTCTATGGCATACTGCTCTGAGAGTTCGTCGATCTTCTCCTCCAGCTCAATCTCCAGATCGTCTATCTGTTCCCTGATCTCCTCAACATATTCTTGTGCACGACTCAGCTGTCCCCTCTCCTTGTATGCTCTGGAGCCTTTGCTAAATGCTCTGCCTATGCTCGTGACACTCTTGCGACCAAAGAGAGCTCCAAGTACCGATATGCCCACATCCACAAGTGAGCTGTTTGCATCAGCTTGCTCTTTTTCTACCTTTTCCTCAGCCCTGGCCAGTCTACTCTGAAGCCTCTCTTCTTTTTTGGCATATTTTTCTTTGAGCTCATCGAGAGCTTCTTCTTTTTGTTCGGCAAGCAGATCTTGCAGACGCAGGCGGAACTGCTCGAAGGTCTCTTCGGGCTTTGACTCCAAACGCGGACTGCGACATCTGTACATCTCAAGGCGCTCAGTGGTGTATATGTGATCCTTGAGTGATCTAGAGGTTCTTTTGAGCCCCTTGTCCTCGGCAACTATTTGAGGAAGGGATGCGAATCTTGCACCTGAAGGTGCTTTGGCAGGCAGGTTTTCAAACGGCTCTATCCCCCTCTCGCACTCATCCCAGTCCAGATGCTCTATATCGTCAAGATAGAGCTGGCACCTAAACTCCCGCTTGAGATCTATGCTCTTGGCTGCATTGTGAAAGCCCACCTTGATATCTGCTGCTATATATGGGGTATACTCATATGTCTGGCTTGGATCAGGCTCAAAATATTGCATTATGCTTTTGTCTACCGTGACTATGGATTTGTAACCATCATTTTTGGGTTTTGACTTGACAGGTGCAGTGGCAGTATCGGGAATCATCTGTGCTTTCTGGTCTGCCATAAGGGAGGCTATCTCGTCTTTTTTGAGGGGCCCCTTGAGATAACTCATCACCCATCTGGTACCAAATAGTCTGATATCCTCAAGGTGCGCGCTTTTTAGGAAAAATACCCTCTTTTGAAGATTTGCCAGGAGTGTCTCTATCTCTTTTTTGTCAAACGACGCATCGATCTTACCTCCAAGCCCATCTATGACTCTTTCAATATCTTGTGTAGTTTGCAATCTACCTATACACCATGTACCTATATTGGAGAGTCCTTTGTAGTCCAGATCAACCGGGTTTTGGGTACTGAGCACTATCCCTATGCCGTATGCTCTGGCTTGCTTGAGGAGTGTGATCATGGGCTCTTTGGAAGGCGGATTTTTGACCGGTGGGAAAAATCCGTATATCTCGTCCATATACAGTAAAGTCCGCAGGCGGTTTGATCCGCTCTGGAGCCTCATCCATGCTATATATTTATTGAGCAGCAGTGTGACAAAAAACATCCTCTCATCATCATTGAGGTGTGAAATGGAAAAAATGGAGATTTTGGCTTTGCCGTTTTCATCATAGAGCAGCCTGTCTATATCCAGCGGCACACCACTAAGCCAGTTGGCAAAATTAGGAGAGGCGATGACAGCATTGAATTTGGTAGCAAATTTAAATCTCTCAGGCTGAGGATAGAAGCTCTCTACTGGCAACACTCCTATGGTCTCAAAGGGCGGATTGATGATAGCTCCGATCAAATCGGATAGCCCCAAAGAGCGCCCCTCCTGCCAAGTTCTGGTAATGATCTGGGCCAGGAGTATATACTCTTTGGAATCAAGCGGATCGGCTACGATCCCAAGTAGTGAGAGAAGTCCTGTGACTGTGCTTTTGATATATGAGGTGAAATTATCCGCATCCTCCATGATCTGTGCCGGAGGAATCTCAAGTGAGCCCATCAGATTGACAGATACTCCGGCTGAGCTGCCTGGTGTGTAGATGGTTTTTTTGACCGCGGCAAATTTTTCTACCCTTTGAGCATCCTGATCCCAACTCTCTATCCCTTCTTTCCACATAGTCGCTATCTTGGCGGCATACTTGGCAGGATCTTCGCCTTTTGCCTTGGCCTCATCGGCTACCCATGGTTCAAATTTTTTGGCTGAGAATTCCGGATCACTCAGACACAAATCCCCCATGTCGCCTTTAGGATCTATGACGATAGAGGGGATATTATCAATTGCGGCCTCCTCAATAATGTCAACACCCAAACCGGTCTTGCCGCTGCCGGTCATACCTATGATAGCGGCATGTGTGGTGAAGTTTTTATTCTTTAAAAGTGTCAACACATCGGTTGGTTCAAATGTCTTTTTGTCAACATCCTTGCCAAGATAAAATAATCCGGCTTTTTCATATATCTCTTTCATTCTCATCTCCATTATGTTTGTTGTATTAGAACAAAAATATACTTAGAACAAAGCAGCTCCTTCGGGCCCTGCTCCAGGCTCCATACCTGGCGGAATGCCGCTTTCGGTATCGATAGGCTGTTGACCTGCGGGCGGCTTTTCGTTTTTTGGCCCGTTATTTTTGGGGTTTTGCTTGTTTTTGTTTGGTTTATTGGTGCTAGATCGGTTTGTATTTGTATTGTTTTTTTTGCTAGTATTTGAATCTTTTGCAGGCTTCTTTCTTTTAGGGGGAGGCTCGATGCCCTGTACCAAAAAGACATAAGGTTCTCTGTTGACCTGCTGGAGTCCTACAAGTACTTTCTTTTTGTCCTTTTGGATATCAAACAATTCCATTGGCCCCATCACCTCATCTATCTCTACCCCATCACTCATGCGTAAAGGCAGGCGATAGCCATTGCCCTCTATTCGGATAAGTGCTTTGTTTTCCTTGAGCACTATCCAACATACTTTGGCCTGGGCAAGGCCATGGAGTGAATGACTTGTATTGTTTAGACACAAGCGGTCAAACTCTCCGTTTTTAATACTTATATTGCCGTCGCTTTGGAAAATATCTCTATACAGTACCATAACACCCTTGTCGGCATCCAGAGCCTTGCCAAGGTATTCAAATAGATGTTTGTTTGAGTTTTTTTGCAGATTTAGAGCTCCATACAAGCCCAGAAGCACAAGGGAGAGCAACACCGTGGATATGAGCATCTCCAGCAGTGTAAAGGCTCCACGCATATGCATGTCAGTTGTCCATCAGTCCGACACGTATGGCTTCTTCATAGCTGATCTCACCTTCGATCAGCATATCTTTGAGTTCGTCTGCTATGGTTCGCATACCGGACTCTTTCATCATTTCTCTGATCTGATGATCATCGATGCCCTCTTTCATCTTCTCCTTGACCTTGTCTGTCAGGATGAAGAGTTCGCCCACCGCCTGCCTATCCTTGTATCCGGTAAAATCGCAGGCCGGACAGCCTACAGCTTTGTAGTAGTTACCCGAATAAGGCACATTAAGTTCATGCGTCACGCGAGGAGAAAGGAATGTCCTTTTTTTGCATACCGGGCATAGTTTGCGTACCAGTCTCTGCGCCAATACGCCCAAAAGCGTAGAAGATATCAAAAACGGCTCCACTTCCATATCAACCAAACGGCTCAGTGCCGAAGTAGAATCATTTGTATGTAGAGTAGAGAGCATTAAGTGACCAGTCAGGGCAGCCTGTATAGCTATCTTGGCAGTCTCAACGTCTCGAATCTCTCCTACCATTACTACATCCGGATCCTGTCTGAGTATCGAGCGCAAGCCCGCCGCAAACGTAAGCCCCACCTTTTCGTTGACCTGTATCTGGCTGATACCGTCACTGTTATATTCGACCGGATCTTCGATTGTGATGATGTTTTTATCCGGAGAAGAGAGATATTGGAGAAAAGAGTGCAAAGTGGTAGATTTACCAGAACCAGTTGGTCCTGTGACAAGTATCATCCCGTGAGAATGGTTAAGCAGCTTGTAGAACTCTTCTGTTAGCTCCTTGCGAAAACCGAGCTCTTCAAGTGAAGGGATATTTTCACTCTGCATCAATATCCTCATCACGATCCGCTCTCCATAATAAGTTGGCAGCACTGACACACGCACATCGAGAGTTTTGCCCGATATCACCACCTGGGTACGGCCATCCTGAGGCACACGCTTCTCAGATATATCAAGCCCAGATATGACCTTGATGCGGTTTACTACCAGCGTGGTGACGTTTTTGTCAAGATCGAGGTGTTTGACCAGAGCGCCGTTGATACGAAACCTCACCTCACCTCGACGCTCATGCGCTTCAATATGTATATCGCTCGCTCCGCGCTTGATAGCCTGGAAAAAGAGTGAATTGACCAGCTTGATGATAGGAGCGGACTCTTCAGAATTGAGCAGATCTTGCGAATTCTGGATAAATTCCAACAGGTCAGACTCTGCTTCAAAAAGCTCTTCGCTTGCAGCCTCCATTTCATCAAAAGCGCTTCCGGTCTGGATCTCGAGAAATTTGTTTCTTAGACGGGAGAAACTATCCGGATCGGTCATATATACAGGCAGCTCTTTGCCAAGTTTGGATAGATGATTTAGAGCATCCGAGAGGGTGGATTCTTGTACGATAGCGGTTTCTCTTTCGTTTACATTAGCAAAAAGAAGTGAGTGTTTCAATGCCAGTTTGTGATCGAGCTTTTCGTCTATATACGGCTCAAGATCTACATCATTGATCTGTGGAAGCTGCATCAGTAGTTCCCCTCATCACCGTTATCGCTGCCCCTTTCAAATCTGCCTGTCTGCAATACTTCCATTGCGGAGTTTTTGTGCGTAGCATGTTGTCGTGAAGGAGCGCTCGATCTTTTTTCATAGTTATGCTCACCGGGCTTTTTGCCGAGTCTTTGCATAAGCAATTCGTTATATCTGGCCTGTATGCTGTTGAGTCCGTTGAGGAATTCTTTGAGCTTAACCAGATCGGAACTTTTTCTGACTATATATGGTGTCAGATATATAACCACATTTATCTTGCGGACTTCGTTGTTGGTGGTTTTAAACAACAGACCTATTAGAGGTATATCTCCAAGAATAGGGACTTTTTTCACACTCTCTCCACTTGAGTCTTTCATCAATCCACCCAATATTATGGTCTGGCCGTTGCTGACTATAGCGTTTGTAGTGACTTTGCGTTTGGTTGTTGTGGGCAGATCGGCAGCTACAGAATCTCCAGGATCCACATCCTCTATATTTGCCTCAACTTCAAGCGCAACCTTGTTGTTGCTCGAAAGGCGCGGTTTGACTTTGAGAGATATCCCTATGTCTTCACGAGAATAAGTGCTTCTTGCTTTGTCATTCTCATTGTCACCGGCTGCTTTGCTTGTCAGGATCGATCGCACTTGACCTACATAAATTTCTGATTCTTTGTTGTTGGTACACAATACAGACGGCTCACTCAAAACCTGGGCAGCTCCATTGGTTTTTAGGTAATCTATTTTTGCATTTAGGGCAAAAAATTTCAATAGGGTGCTTGTACCTAAAGGCATGAATGACATAAATTTTTTGACAATTGGCTCTTTTCCTATTCTACTCAAGCCTGTTCCGTAAGTTTTTAGATCAGCCATAGCTCCTTTCAAGCTCCTGGAATCACCCCAATTTACTCCAACTTGTTGGGCCTTTTTGACATCTATCTCTACGATCTTGGCGACTATATATACCTGGGGCTTTTCGACATCGATGCGATTGACAACTTCACGGATATTTTTGATCTGATCACCGGTAGCAAGGACTATAAGGGCATTTCGCTCCGCATCACCTACGACCATCGCTTTTTTGACCTTCTGTCCCTTTTTGGCGCCGGTAGTAGCCATGTTGTTCATCTGGGCAACAAGCTTGGATAGGATCTTCTCCATATCTTCGACATTTGAGTTTTTCAGAGGTATGACATACATCTTTTGCTCTACGCTCTGTCCCGGGATATCAAGCTCTTTGATGTATTCGACCATTCGATCGACATTCTCTTTTTTGCCTACAAGGATGATGGAGTTGGTCGCCTCATCCTTAAACACATCCACTCTTTCGCTTGTGATAGTCTGCGGAAAGAGCTTTTTTGACATGGCTGAGGCGTTGGCATATATATCCTTGGCGCTTGCGTTTTTGAGTCTGATGATAGTGGAGCCTTTGCGACCACTGTTTTCTATAGAGTCTATAAGCTTTTTGATAGCCTGCAAAGTACGCGGATAGGCTGTGACAGCAAGCACGTTGTTGTTTTTGAACGATACTACTTTGGCGTTTTTGTGCAGGAGAGGTCTGATCTTGGCTCTGATGACTGCTGCATTGGAGGTTTTGAGCGGGAAAAGCACGGTTTTCATGGTTCCGCCGCTGACATCTGTACTGACATCAAGTCCCTGGCCGGCTGCTTCTGAAGCTTTGACCACCTCCATGAAATCCCCCTTGTCCACCAGGGCATAACCCTTGCTGGCAAGTATGGAGTTGGCAAGAGAAAGGAGTGAACTTGTCTTGATAGGCTCGGTAGCTATGAAATTGATCTTACCCTTGAGGTCTCCGTTTATCAGTACGTTTTTCTTGAGGATCTTTCCTATCATTGTGACAAACTCTTTGACTCCCATATCCCTGATATTGACATTGACCGTCTCTTCTGCGGCAAGACTTACCGTCATAGCCAATGATAGTGCTATAAATAGTTTGAATAGTTTATTTGACTTCATATTTCAACTCCTGTTCTTCCTGGTTTCTTTCTATAGTTAGAGACAGATCATCTATAGTATCTGCTGATCTAAGCATCCTCATGGGCGTTGCATAGTCCGTGATAGGCTCACCGTTGATGGCCTTGATCACGTCACCACGCTTAAGCCCCAGCTTCTCAAACGGGCTTCCTCGACGAACAAATCGCACTTTAAATCCATCCAACTTGCCTTCATGTTTCACCTCGTAAAGACCGATATTTTTCCATATCTTATCGGGATTTTCGGTATATTCACGTATAATAGATCGATCTATTTTTTTGACGTCCCCATCGTCTACGATCTTGGGTTCGTTTTTCTTAGGTTCTTTCTTTTCTGTCTTTTGGGGAGTGGAGATAGCTCTCTTGACAGGGCTGCCACCTTGGGTTGATGACTTTTTCTCGTATAATTTCAGCACTGTCGTCTTGTCACCTTTTTCGAAAGTCGCCGTGGTGGCGTTAGCTTCCTTTAGATGATACCCTTCAAGCTCTCCACCGTTTGCGCCTGTAGCTATCACAAAACTTTTGGAGCCTTTGACTAAAGTGACTATGGCATAGCTGCCTTTGGTGTATATACCTACAAGCTTGTATGATGAAAGTGACGCTTTTGGCGGAGGGGGTTTAGGCTGGTCATCCTTTTTGGGGATATCCAGTTTGGTATCCGAAGCAAGACGGTACCTGTAATGCAGAGTGTGGCGGATAGTGTTATCCTCCTGAGTCACGCCATGTACAGGCAAGGGAGTGATCCACTCTGCGGCCACCCACAATACCTTGGCAACTACCACGGCACCGAGTATCCATATAATCGCCCAAAATCGCTTGGGATCAAAAACGCTGCTCATAATCCCAACCTCCTTTGTTCGATTTCAGGCGACTTGCCAAGGGACTCTTGGACGGTATCTTGCCAAAATGAAAGCGTACAGCTTTTCCTTTTAGATCGATCGCTCCATTGCCGATATATTCTTTGTCATTGACAGACACAGAAATTTGCATAGGCTTAGTGACGATATGATCAAAAGATATATTTTCCATCTTTGGCGGAACAAATGATTTGAGTGCGGGATCAAATACGATTTTGCCGATACTGCCGTGAGTATATGCCAAAAGTGTCCATAAGGAGATATGGTCTATATCTGCAATCTTCACGCCTTTGAAGTATATCGATGGATGCTCTATATTCAGGCCTATGGGATTTTCGCTTATCTCTCCGCCGCTAATCTTGACACCCTGAGATGCCAGCTGTTTTTGCAATAGATAGAAGAGTTCTTTTTTGGGTGCAAAAACCAGCAGCAAAAACGGCAACAGAAGCAGAACGATCAAGATTTTCTTTACCATGTGCACCGACACCTCATACCGTATTTGTCTCCCGACCTGGATATAGCTATCTCATCTATATGGATAGGAATAGAGGCGACAGCTGTAGAAATTTTGTTGAGCTCCTGTCCTGTCAGCTCGATAAACTCTGCATCAAGCTTATTCTTTTGCTGGTCAAACTTTTTGACTTTGATCGAAGTCAGAATACTCTGCAACTGTGCCACTTTTTGTTTAAGCCCCTTGCTTCCCCAGACATTTTGCAGTATCTTTATCTCTTTGATCTGCTTGGATGCTGTATCGCTTGTGCTCAGTGAATTCTCAAGCATAGCCGACATGCTCTTCTGGTACAAGAATCCTCCCAAAAGAAACAAAAAGGCAGCCAAAACGATCAGCTCATTGCGGTATTTGAGTATCATTGGAAGCTCCCTTCGGATTCAAGCTTGCTTCCTTTTATATTCAAGTGGGCCAAGTCTCCGTCTTTTGCTATTGTGCGCAAGGACTTGACGGTCTTGGGGTCATCTGGTATATCGAGTATGACCTTGTATCCTTTTTTGTCGATCTTTAGAGAGTCTATCTTGGTCTTTTTGCTTGTCATTCGGCTGATGGCTTTGAGTCTGTCTCTTATGGCCCGCTGTTCTTTGTCGAGGCTTGTGTACTTCTTGTATATCGACTCACGGGCGTAAGCACCCCTCAAAGAAGGATTTTCATCAAGCAGGCTCTCCAGTCTGGCATCAGCTTTTGCAAGAGCGCTTTGATATCTATACCCTTCGACAAAATAGGCTGCGCCGAGCACACCCAGCAATCCGGCGATCACAGCTGCTTGCTTTGTATCGATGATGCTGCTGTAGCTTCGCTGGACACGAAATGACTTCTCCGGACGAAACGAGTCATCAAACGCAAGAAGATGCTCTATCTCTCCAAGAAGCTGCCTGGGTACTGCTGTGACTGTATCATTGACCACCATCAAAGCCTCCCTTTCATTCAGCTCCACAGGATCGGAAAATTTCTCTTTGGCTTGTTCGGCAAAATATATCTGCCCTACTTTGTCTATGGAGCCGCCTTTGATATCGAGGAATTGTGCCAGTTTTTGCTGATCATACCCCACAAAGACCCACATGTCCCCATCCCTGAACACTTCATAGGTCATCTCTTCATCGCCGCTGAGATCTTCGAGTATAGAGGGAGCGAGTTTCTTGGCTTGAAATGAGTATTTGACAGGCAACTCTTCACGCTTGATGACATAAAATTGCGGAGAGAGCATGATATCATATCTGGGAATATCCGGAAGAGATGCAAGGTCACGATGCAACAGTATCAAGGGTGACTTAGTATCCAGAAAACTCAAAATTCTCCACCTTCTTATCGATGTAGTCAAAGCCAAAGCCGTATTGACCTTCGCGAAACCCGTAATTGACCGAACACCTCATCGCATCCACAGGATGCTTTTTGGCAAAAACCTCTTTTGGAGGTTTTTGCTCATATATGGTCGTATCCAGTCCATTCTCATCCAAAAATCTTTTGAGTGAATCTCCCATAGCAAACCCGTCTTCGCCCTGAACAAGCCTCAAGTCTATATCAAATATCTCCGCGAGTACCTCCGGAGCGATGAAATCAGAGTCGATCCTCTCCATATCGGTACCAAAGGCAAAATATGTCTGCCATGCGATCGAATAGACCTTGTCATCGTCCTCTTCATAGCGATACGAGTCCAAAATAGATCGAAATTCACGTAAGGAGATTGTACCCTTTTTTTTATTAATATTACTTAGTATATTAAATCGTTTCAACTTTTTTTGCTTCAGTGCATCGACGATTTTATCGTGAAGAGCGGCAGGGTTTTTGAGGTTGGCTTTTGAAATAAGCATATCATAGATTTTTTCGGCTATCTCAAAGTGACTCTGGTGTTTGCGGTCACCGTCATATCCCAGCCAGGCGATGTTGGGCTTGCCGGCAAGAGGTGAGCAGTGCACCATTGCACCAAACTCCCCGTTTTGGGATGCTATGGCCAGAGGCGTGGTATAAAATGTTTTGTATGTACTTGTTTTTAGTTTTTTGCCAAGCAGTCTCCTGATGGCAGATCGCACATCGGCATAGAGTATATTGCCCTGGATCAAAGACGCCTTGATCTCCGCTTCCTCTCTGGCGGTCTCAAGATATTTGAAAACTATACCTAGCAGACCAAGCATAGCGGCAATAATAGCAAGTGTGATAAAAAGCGTCACTCCGCGGCGCATAGTTTTAACCATCTAAAAGCTCAATTCAAGTAAAATAATTTTCACTAATTATAGTCAATTAGCTTTAAAGGAATATATTTATGAAAAAAGCATTCAGTTTGCTGGAACTTTTGGTGGTGATACTCATCCTCGGCCTTCTGGCCGCCTTTGTTGTGCCCAACCTCATAGGTGCCGGAGAAAAAGCCAAACGGGATCTGGTCTGCTCCCAAATGGCAAGTATCGGCCAGGCTCTAAAGATGTTCAAGCTTGATAACGGCATGTATCCTGATACCGAGGAGGGGCTTGAGGCTTTGCTGCAAAATCCTGATGCGGATAAATACCCCAACTACTCGACCAATCCCTATCTCGAAAAACTTCCGAAAGACTCTTGGAAAACCCCGTTTGTCTATGTTAAGGAGGGCAACCAGTTTGAGCTGATCAGCCTTGGTGCCGACCGAAAGGAAGGGGGAGAGGCCGAAGCGGCCGATATCAAATACAGTAAATGCCAAAAATAGACAGACATCCCACATCCTCTCCGGTGCTTATGGCGCCGGCATTTTCCCTTATCGAACTTATCATAGTTATACTTATAGCATCTCTTTTTGCCGCGCTTGTATTTAACAATGTTAATCTCGGCACCAAAAAAGAGAAAAAAGTCGGCATAAAAGAGCTGAAAAAGGCTGCCGGCAGGATACGAGGCGACGCGGAGCTTGTATGTACAGACAAATGCTCCAAATGCTCTCTTGTCTCCAACGGCAAATCCACTGAAGTCAAAAGTCTTCTAAAAGAGCTTAAAGCATATATCCTTGATGATGGGGGAAATCCTCAGGAGATAGAGTTTGGGAGAATGGATGATAGGAAGATTTGCCTTCGCTTCCACTACTATCCAAACGGAAGCAATTCTCAAATGATCATAGAGTCTAATGATAAGTATTACTTTGTCCCAAGCTTTTTTGGGGATGTGGAAGTATATAACGACATGGACGGTGCCGTATCAAGGTGGAAGAAATACCGCGATCAGCTTGACAGTACAGGGAGCTATTATTGATGAGGCGCGCCTTTACTATCATTGAAGTTTTGGTGTCAGTAACCCTGATCAGTATTGTAGTGCTTGGCATCATCAAGATCGAATCGCAAAATCAACAGATAGCCCGCTATATCTCCGGCAGAGTCAAATCTGAGCTTGCCAATACGCTGTTTTTGGTGCCGGAAGTGATGAAATATAACAAAGAAGAAAAAAGCGCCTATACCCTGCTTGGGAAACTGCATGGTGACAAGGATATAACCAGACAAACCCTTAAAAATATCAAGCGAAAGATACACATCAGCAAACCGCTTCCTCTGAATGAACTGCCAATACCCGTAGAAGTAAAAGCGGTCATGCTCAAGAGCGAGTTTTCCGGCAGATATTATCGAATCAAGTTTTAGCTTTTTGGTTGCTGTCGCGTATAAACAAATAAAAAAGCATAAGCCCTGCGATCATGAAAAGGGCATTGCCGAATATATCATGCGAGAGGGAGAAATTCTCTCTTCCGCCCTGGATCACGAAGTATGTCACGATAAAAATCCTGATGACATTGAGAGTTAGCATCACAACAGTACCCAGAGCAGCCCAAAGCAAACGTCTTGACCAGCTTGAAGGATATGCAAAGATCGATGCCAGGTACATTAATACAGGTATCATACCGTTGCAGGCTTTTTCAATGACAAGCTTGTAGTGGGGATTTATCCAGATATCAAATCCTTTTACTCTGCCCGGTTCCAGTCCCGCGTCAATGATATTTATGAGTTTGACCCTGAGAAACTCATTGATACCGTGGGATAATGGTGAGACGTCCCAGTAAAACAATCCAAAAAGCACTCCGAGCCACAGCAAATAATAAATTACGAATTTCTGCGCCATTGAACTACCTTTTGATTGTTTTGGTATAATTAGCCGCATTATACATTTTTTTTTGAGGAATACAAACTGTATGTTATATAAATACAAAGGGCTCAACAAAGAGGGCAAAAGAACCAAAGGAACCATAAGCGCTTCTTCAATGGATGAAGCCAAAAGCAAGCTCAAATCCCAGGAAATCTTCTATGATTCTCTAAGCGAGGCAAGAGAATTCTCTCTTGAAGCCTTTGGGCGAAGCAGACAAATGCCAAACACTCTGCTAAGCAATTTCGCCAAAGAGCTTGCAAGCTATCTTGCATCGGGCAATATGACGATTCTCACGGCGCTCAAGCTGATGGAGAAACAGCACAAAAAAGAGAAGCTCTACGCATCGTTTCTTAATTCTACGAAGACCATGGTGGATGAGGGAAAACCGCTTGCTGTAGCTCTTGATTCGCAAAAAGTTTATGCTTTGCCGGAATTTTTTCTCCAAAGCATCAAGGTAGCCGGCCAAAGCGGAAAAATGGTCGAAGTACTGACCAATATGAGCAACTTTTTTGCTGCCCAAAGCAAGATCAAACAGCAGGTTGTCAATGCTATGATCTATCCCCTTTTTATCCTTACGGTCGCTATAGGCATGACTGTATTTTTGCTCATTTATGTCGTCCCCAAGATCACGGGGATTTTTGAGGATACCCATCAGGAGTTACCGGGTATTACCAAGTTTGTACTTGGATCAAGCCATTTTCTTGGGCAGCACTATGTGGGAATTATGGTGGGATTGCTTTTGCTTATCATTATCGCCAAATTTGCCTACAGCAAAATACGTCCTTTTCATTATATGGTGGACGCTATGGTACTGCGATTGCCGATCATGGGCAAACTGACCCAAAACCACGAGCTTGGACGTTTCAGCTATATCCTCTCATTGATGCTTGATTCAGGCGTGCCTTACACTCAGGCTGTCAAACTTGCCAGCAGCACTTTCGGTAATTTTGCCATCAAAGATCTCTTTGAGAAAGTAAACAAAAAAGTGACAGAAGGGAGCAAGCTCTCAAATGCACTGTACAATGTCAAAGGGGTCAAGCTCAAAAGCAACTTTATGCAGTCTTTGGCACTTGGAGAAGAATCGAGCAACGTCTCCTCGATACTCGGCAACCTCTCCAAACTCTACAATGAAGAAAATGATCAGGGTATAGAGAGACTTCTTAAGATGGTGGAGCCTGTTATGATGCTTCTTATCGGGGCCATTGTAGGCGTGATAGTGATGGCTATGCTTCTACCGATATTCAGTATGAGTCTAGGCGCCAAACTATAAGGATAAATAGTGGCAAAACAGAGATTTAGAGATATCAAACAAGGCAAAATATCTTCGGTAGATAAATCTGAAAAAAAAATAAAACCGCAACCCCCGTTAGGCAGTTTTCCCGACAAAAGAACCAGAGCCAAAGCATTTATCACCGACAGCTTCATGCTTCTGATGCCAATCATGTATATAGTGTTTTATCTTGTAATGGGCGGTAGAGAGGGGTTTGCAACCAATAAATTATTGGGCTGGGTCTATATCCTTGTGCCTTTGGTGTTTGTGCAGATAGTATTTTTGGCAAAAAGCGCTCAAACACCCGGGATGAGAGCTTACAACATCAAGCTTGTAGATGCCAAAACCCTACAGGCTCCGACTTTTGGGCAGATAGCAATCAGACAGATCGTTTCTCCATTTTCAAGGCTGCTTTTTGGTTGGATATTTATGTTTCTGCGCAGGGATCATCGTCAGCCTCAAGAGCTTATAAGCCGCACTGCGCTGATCAATACGGACGATCCGTCCAAAAACAAAACGCCGCGATAATGCCCACTTCAAAATCAACTCCGTCAGTACTATACCTGCTCTCATTTGGTTCCTTTTATTATTTTTACTTTGTCTTGATCGGGGTGTATATCATATATCTGCCCCAACTGCTCAAAAGCCACGGATATACAGCTACTCAGGTGGGTATCATATATGCCGCGGCTCCAATGATGAGATTCCTGATGCCGTTTGTATTTCGTCGTTTTATCAGTCTTGATGAGAGACTTTACAAGATGGCTCTTGGACTTACTTTGGTCTCTTCAATAGGCGTATATCTCTCATCAGATTCATTTGGGGCATATCTGATATCCAATCTGCTCTTTGGCGCTGCCCTGGGAATAGTATTGCCATTTGTCGATACAATAGCTTTGCAAGTAGTCGGCAAAGAGCACTATGGCAAGGTGCGCCTCTGGGGGTCGCTGGGGTTTATCAGTATAGCCTTGTGGCTTGGTAAGATGCTGCATAGTATAGATCAGGCTTACGGCTATCTGATGTCGGCAGCTTCTTTGACCATGTTGTCAGGAATCTATCTGATCAGATTTGATCCACATCGATATGAAAAACCGGATCAAAACCAAGAGAGATCATTTTCGTTGAGCAAATATTGGGCTTTTTGGGTCGGTGCTTTTTTGATGCAGGTGAGTTTCGGGGGGTTTTATAACTTCTTTACGATATACGAGACAGCCCACGGTTTTTCGCAGTCAACCATCAGCTATCTTTGGAGTTTTGGTGTTGTACTCGAGGTGGCCATGCTCTACTTTCAAGGACCTTTGCTTCGCTATGATCTGCTAAGCATCATCAAATTCACAACTTTTAGTGCTGTACTCAGGTGGGGGCTGCTTTGGCTTTGGCCGGATTCTTTAGCAGCATCATATGCATCACAGGCCCTGCATGCTCTTAGTTTTGCGCTATACTATACAGCAACTATTTCGTATGTCTATGGGCTCTACACTCAAAAAAAGCTTGCCCAGCAGTTCTATCTGGGGATCACTTATGGTCTGGGCGGATCGCTGGGAGCTGTGATAGCAGGATGGATATATGAGCGATACAGCACCGGACTTTTTGCGATAGAGGCTCTGTTTGCAATGGGGGCTTTGGGTATGATATGGGTGCATGAGTATAGAAGAAGGAGGGGCGATGAAATGGGATAGTGCTGTGATATTTGCCGGTGGCAAAAGCTCCAGAATGGGCCAAGACAAGGCCCTGATGCCTTTTGGCGGATTTGAAACTTTGGCAGAATACCAGTACAGAAGACTTCTGCGGTGGTATGAGCATGTCTATATCAGCGCCAAAGAAGACAAGTTTCCTTTTCAGGCAAATCTCATTCTCGATAGATACTCTGCCGACTCTCCCATGGTGGCGTTGGCTTCATCGCTGGAGAGCGTAAAAAGCGATGAGATATTTATCATCAGTGTCGATATGCCGTTTGCCGGCAAGGCTATTATGGAGAAACTGTGGGAGACTTACAGATCGAATAATGCAGAGATAGTCATAGCCGCATCTCCAAACGGAAATGAGCCTCTTTGCGGCATATATGCTACGAGTGTATCGGATCGAGCGCAAAGACTGATCGAAAAAAACGAACACAGGATAAAAAGTCTGCTCGATATATGCAGTACCTCTATTGTAGAATATCATGACAAAAAGGCATTTGTCAATCTCAATACACCTGATGAGTACGACAGATATCGCAGGGGATAGGATGCAAAATATCGAACTGATAAAAAACATCATAGACTATGGGATTTTGGGACTGCTTGGGATACTTAGCATTGTAGTAGTAGCTTTTTGGATAGAGAGGATATTGTTCTATCGCGGCTTGTCCCTTGAGGATTATGCTCATATCAAAGAGCTGGAGATCGCCGCGCTCAAACGTCTGCCCGCCATAGCTACCATAGGATCGAGCGCACCATATATAGGGTTGCTTGGTACTGTATTGGCTATTATTCTGACGTTTTATATCATAGGCCAAAAAGGCGGATCTCTGGAGGCCGGAGAGATCATGACCAGCCTTGCTCTTGCCCTCAAGGCTACTGCGGCAGGGCTCCTTGTGGCTATACCTGCTACTGTGATCTACAACCTGCTTCTTAGCCGTGTCGATACGCTTCTGGCTCAATGGGAGATACTGCAAGACAAAGGCATACTTGGCAAATGAGAAGAGAGCGATTTGACAAGATCAATATAGTGCCTTTTGTAGATATCGTGCTGGTGCTACTGGTGATCGTACTGGCTACGGCTACCTTTATCAGACAGGGCAGCATCCCTGTCAATCTGCCCGAAGCCAACTCCACCGCCCAGATCACAAAAGAACCTGTCATTATCACTATAGACAGCAACGGCAGTTACTATTACAACGATCAGCCTGCTACTTTCGACCAACTCCGATCCCGACTAAACACCCTTGATGCTAACCGGACTTTGTTGTTGCGCACGGACAAGCAAACACCGTTTGGGTATTTTTCTCGCTTGATCGGGTATCTCAAAGGGCACGGATTCAAAAAAATCTCAATCGCGACAGCTGACAGCAAAACCAAACAATAACCCTACTATTTGAGCTATCAGATTATACAAAAGTAATGGTTTTTTGGTAATATTCCTCTAAAGGAGTGAAAAATGAACAGATTTTCAAACAAATTGATTCTTGGGCCAATAACTGCCATCTTGCTGTTGACTGGATGCAACACCGAACCACCTCATACCAATGATCCTCAGCCCTCACCGCCTCATACCAATGATCCTCAGCCCTCACCGCCAGCTGATACATACAAAGTCAAATCACCGCAAGAGGCCTCCTCTTTCCTCTCGCGTGCAACATTTGGAGCGCAGCAGGAGGAGATAGACGCGCTCATCAAGCAAAACGACTACGAAAAATGGATCGATGATCAGCTTAAGAAAAAGCCCACCTACCATATGGCATGGGCAGAGCAGCATCTCAAAGGGGTAGACAAGACTCCGGATCTAAACAGCTCCCTTGAGGATTGGAAAAAATACAGCGATACGATGTCGTATGTCCAAAGAGATGTATGGTGGCATATAGCCGCCCATGCACCCGATCAGCTGCGTCAGCGCGTGGCATTTGCACTAAGCGAGATACTGGTCATCTCCCGCAACGGTCCGCTTCTGACATTTCCGGATGCGAGGATGTCGTATTATGATGTATTGCTCAAGCATGCGTTTGGCAACTTTGAAGAGCTGCTCAAAGATGTAACCTACCATCCTGCCATGGGTAAATACCTTAGCTATCTTGGCAACCCAAAAGCCGATCCGGCTACCGGAAGCCACCCGGATGAAAACTATGCCAGAGAGGTGATGCAGCTCTTTACCATCGGACTCTATGAGCTTGATATGAATGGAACACAAAAGCTCAGAGATGGCAAGCCAATCCCCACCTATACTCAAACAGACATCAAAGAGATGGCACGCATCTTTACCGGTCTTAGTGATGCCAACGGACAGTTTGAGAGCGAAGCGGCATACAGTACCCACAAAAGCCGTACCTCGGCTATGGTGGCTTTTGAGGAGGAGCACGATACCGGCAAGAAAAAGGTATTGGGTCAGACCATCGATGCAGGATCGACCAAAGGCGATATCAATGCGGCGCTGCATATGCTCTTTGCCCATCCAAACACAGCTCCCTTTATCTCCAGGCAGCTCATACAGCGGTTGGTCACCAGCAATCCGACTCCGGCATACATAGAGCGTGTCGCCAAAGTATTTGAGGATAACGGCAAGGGTGTCAGAGGCGATCTTGGAGCGGTGGTCAAGGCGATACTGCTCGATGAAGAAGCACTTAGAGCCGACAAACATCCGGCAGACTTTGGCAAATTCAGAGAGCCTCTGCTCTATTTTACCCATCTTTTCAGGGCATTACATGCCAAAGGAGATAAAAACAATACGCTGCAAATATACGATGATGGCCCGGCATACCAGTATGAGTCTTTCAACTTCAACGGTACTGGTATGACACAGCAGGAGGGTCCGCTGGAAGCATTGACAGTATTTAACTACTTCGCTCCTGATGATGGACCAGCATCACTCAAAAAAGAGGGCAAAGTAGCACCGGAACTGACTATCTATGGAAAGCGTGGAATCGATGATGTACTGATGGGAATCATCAATAAAAACGGATTTATATACGGCACCTACAATCTGCATATAGACCTGGATCTGGGTAAAGAGATTGGATACATCAACAAAAAAGACTTTGACGGATTGATTGATCATCTCGATCTGATCTTGACCGGAGGAGAGATGGATGACGCAAGCAAAAAGGCGATCATTGACTATCTAAAAAGTGTCAAAAAGAACTACAAAGGTGAATCCATCACCCCCGAAGAGCTGGCACGCTACGCTATCGCGCTCATGATGACTTCACCCGACTATGCATTGCAGAGATAAGGAGCAGCAGATGAAACGAAGAGATTTTATCAAACAATCAGCCCTGGGAGTATCCCTGATACCGTTTATTGGCCTTGGCAATCTGCTTGAGGCAGGTGAAATTGACAGCAAGTACAAAGCGATCGTAGTTGTGTTGCTCGAAGGGGGAGCGGATGTTTTTAATATGATCGCACCCAATGACGGGGCTTATGATGACTATGCTGCAGCCAGAGGCAATATTGCACTGCCCAAAGAGGGGCTTTTAGATATTGGCGGCGGCTGGGGTATGAGGGAGAATATGGAAAAGATGCAACAACTCTACAATGACAAAAAACTCGCCATCATCGCCAATGTCGGTACCCTGATAGAGCCGGTCACCGCAGCAGAGGTTTCCAAAGGCAGCAAGCCGATCCCTTTTGAGCTTTTTGCCCACAACACACAAAGAGCGCAGTGGATGTTTGGCGATGCTACTGGAAGCTCCAGAAGCGGCTGGGCAGCAAGGGTTGCGAATCAGCTCTACTCTGAGGGCAATCCATATGCCAATATCAATATGTCCGATGTCGGAACAAATCTACAGTACGGAGGCATAGCAGAGGCTTTGCATCTGGATGAGGCATACATCTCTCCTAATACGATGACATATTATGGTTTTGGGCCTATGTCTGGCGGTGGGGAGCTTGGAGAAGTATATTATGACCTTTACAAGCAAAGAGAGAATGATGCCCACAAACTGATGCATACATTTGCCCGAAAGCGTGTTGCGAAAATGGATCTTCCTGACAATTTGGTAGGTATTTTTGATAATGTCGATGAAAATATTCATAATTTTGATAACGGTGTACATGAGGTAGGACGATCTCTTGGTAAGCAGCTTGAAGAGGTTGCCAAAGTATTGTCTGTTTCCAAGAACGGTTTCAAGGGCACCAAAAGACAGATCTTTTTCGTCAACCATCACGGTTGGGATACGCATGATAGTGACAATAAGCATCAAGTAGGCTACCTAAGTCAGATACTAGGAGAGTTTCAAAGTGAGCTTGATAGAATGGGTATAGCCAAAAATGTTACCACGCTGACCATCTCCGACTTTGGACGCTCGCTAAGCTCCAACAACGCCGGCTCAGACCACGGATGGGGCTCTCATGCCTTTGTCATGGGCGGAGCAGTCAAAGGGGGAGCGATCTATGGAACAATGCCAAAGCTCAGCAAAAACTCAACCGATTTCTGGTCCGATCGTATGGTGCCCACTACCGCGATGGAGAGTTACCTGGCAACTGTCGTCAAATGGTTTGGCGCTTCAGAAGATCAACTGGACCTCATATTCCCCAATCTCAAAAACTTCAAGACAAAAGATATGGGTTTTATGGAGAGTTGATCTCTCCTATGCCTTGCTATTTTCTCCTCCTGTAGCTAAGCGCCTCCAAAATATCGCTTTTTTCGATCTCTTTATGAGCAGCCAGATCGGCGATAGTGCGGGCGACCTTTTTGACGCTGGCGATGCTGCGGTGTGTAAGAGCAAATCTGTGTATAGCGCTCTCAAGTACATCTTGGGCCTGCGGTGTCATAACACAATAGCGCTCGATCTCCTCTTCGGTGAGTTTGCCGTTGAGATTTGGTTGGGAGCGCTCTTTTTGACGGATAAAAGCAGAGATCACCTGCTCGTGCATCTGGGCCGAGGTGATGTCGGCTTTGTCGTCCTTGCTGATCTCTTGCATCACCACAAAAAGATCAAGACGGTCAAGGAATGGATCTGAGAGGCGGTTGCGGTAGCGTTTGATCTCGGCATCACTGCATCGGCACACTTTGGTTTTGGAGAGCAGATTGCCGCACGGACATGGATTTTGGGCGCACACAAACTGTATGTCGCTGGCATACTCTATCTTGGCATTGACCCTGGATATCAGTACTCTACGGTCCTGCAGCGGCTCTCTCATAGCTTCAAGTATCTGCTTGGAAAAGTGCGGCACCTCATCAAAAAACAAAACACCCCGATCGGCCAGCGCCACTTCGCCGATGCGTGCCTGACCGGTACCGCCCCCGAAGATAGACGCGCTGGTAGCGGTGTGGTGCGGCGACCTGACGGGGCGTTGCGCTCGAAATGTTGGGGTCTCTCCATCCAAAAATTGATGCTTGGCGATGGAGAGTATCTCCTCTTCGCTTAGAGGCGGCAGGATATAGCCGATGCGCTTGGCGATCATGCTCTTACCGCATCCGGGGCTTCCCTCCATAAAAAAGTTGTGCATCCCAGCCGCAGCGATCAGCGCTGCTCTTTTGGCGACTGTCTGACCCTTGACATCGGCAAAATCAAGGGGATAACGTGTCTCGTAATAATACGGCGTGTTGTCGATGGTTATTGATTTGGCATCGTACTCAAAAGAAGCTTTTTGGGCATCAAACGCTCTGCTTCTAAGCAGTTCTATGGCATCGACAAGGGTTTCGACCGGATAAAAGTCCACTCCCGATATGTGGCTTAGGTACTCAAGCGATTCTGCCGGCACGACGGCTCTGCGTATGAGGCCCTGCTCCTTAAGAGAAAGGATCAGTGGAAACAGCATGGAGCTGCTCTTGATACGCCCGTCAAGTCCAAGCTCACCAAATACAAATAGATCTTTTTCTTCTATATTTTGTTTATTTAAAGCAATCAGCAGCGCGATAGCAAGATCCATGTGGGAGCCCGATTTTTTGAGCTCTGTCGGAGAGAGATTGATCGTGATGCGAAGCGGAGGAAACACGAACCCATTAGTCAGCAATGCCGCCTTGGTGCGCTCTTTGGATTCCTGTATATCGCTGGAGGCCAATCCGACTATCGTAAAACCGGGCAATCCTTTGGTAAACGTAGCCTCGACATCTATCGCTCTGGCCGTCACCCCTTCCAGCGTAGCACTGGCAAGGCGATTGACGATGGCATCGTTGTCATCGATACCGGGCAGCGTGTCTTTTTTCTTTTCCGGTGGTGTACCACTATCGATTTTTGCATTCATAGTGGAATGATAAGATATTTTCTGCGCTGCTAAAAAAAATATGTCAAATTGTCATATTTTTTGTTTGAGCGCCTGAGAAAATTTTGGTTCTCAGGCAAAGAAGAGGGCTATTTGCCCTGTATATAGTCAAGATCTGATATGATAGTCCATGCTCTGGCTTTTTTCATATATGCTCTTTGTGACTCGATTATCTCTTTGAAAAGAGGGATTTTGGCACTATACTGAGCCACAAGCTCATCATTGATCTTCCTTAACTTGTCCATGATCTCTTTGGGGAAGGTCTTGACCTTGATATGTGGATAGTCTTTTTTCATGGTTGCCCATGCTTCAGAGTTGAGATGATAGAACTCTATATACAGTCTGTATGCCGCCAGACGCATCGCGCGCTTGAGGATCGCTTTGTTTTTCTCACTTAGCTTGTCAAATGCCTTTTTATTGACCAAAAACTGCGCCTCTGCTCCTGGTTCATGCCATCCGGTATAGTAGTATGGCGCTATCTTGTGGAAGCCCATCTTGATATCCATACCGGGCCCTACCCATTCTAGAGCATCTATGGTGCCTCTATCAAGTGATGTGTACAGCTCCCCCGGCGGGATATTTGTCACAGATACACCAAGCTTAGAGATCACTTCACCGGCAAACCCAGGGATCCTCATCCTTAGACCCTTAAGGTCATCGACACTCTTGATCTCTTTTTTGAACCATCCGCCCATTTGGTTGCCCGTGTTGCCTCCCTGGAATGACAACATTCCGTATTTGGCATAGGCTTTTTCCATCAGCTCTTTGCCGCCGCCAAAATCCATCCATGCCATTCTCTCAGGTGCTGTCATACCAAAAGGCATGGTCGTAAACGGCATCAGGGCTATATCCTTGCCCTTCCAAAAGTATGACGTGGTATGACCCATCTGGTATTGCCCGCCTTTGACCATATCGAAAACTCCCATAGGAGCTTTATGCTTATTGGCAGAATCAACCCTGATAGTGAACTCTCCGCCGCTCATCTCATTGACATACTTTGCCACATTTTCAGCAGCAGTTATGATGGGTGTAGCCGCACTGCCCCATGTGGTCGCCATCTTCCATTTTACCTTATCTCCTGCTTGTGCGCTGACAGCTATCAGAGACATGAGCAAAACAGCACTTGCTCCTCTTTTGATCGTGAAGTAACCCATTTTTCCTCCTTTTGGAAATATATAGACCAAAACTTTAGCGATAAAATATTGAATGTATCCTTGAGAGGGGAGAAAATCAAGCATCAATAAAAATGCGGCTACTTTTTTATCTTCTTACGCCACTCTTTCTCAAATTTTTTACGTTTGGTGAATGATAGTTTCTCTACAAACACCCGCCCTTCGAGATGATCTATCTCATGCTGGAGAGCAATGGCCAAAAATCCGTCATCCTCGATCACAAACTGCTCGCCGTATCTGTCCTGATACTCTACAATAACATGCTCGAAACGCTCTACTTCTTCGTAGTATCCGGGTACAGAGAGGCAGCCTTCTTGGAATTTGGTGCTGCCTTCGGCGGCCTTAATGACGGGGTTGATGATCTCCAGAGTGTTCTCTTTGGGTTGTTCTGCGGGCTCACCCTCGTCGTTTTCTATAGGGATATTGATGATAAGTGCGCGCAGAGGCACCGCTACCTGAATAGCGGCCAGACCTACGCCGTTTTTGGCGACCATAGTCTCATACATATCATCAAGCAGGGTATGAAGCTCTTGGTCAAAGCTCTCTACCGGTTTGGATATCTTGTGAAGGATCTCGTCAGGATAAATGACTATGTCTCTTATCATTTTGCGATCTTTCTTATGCAAAACTTTGTGTGAGTATCTTGTCTATAAGTCCGTATTTGACAGCTTCTTCGGCAGACATAAAATAGTCTCTTTCGGTGTCTTTTTCTATCTGCTTGACCTTTTTGCCAGTTTTTTCGGCCAAAATCTCATTGAGAGTATCCTTAAGACGCTGGATCTCACGAGCTTGTATCTGGATATCGGTACTTTGCCCCTGGGCTCCGCCGGAAGGCTGGTGGATCATGATGCGCGCATGCGGCAGGGCGTATCTCTTACCATTGGTGCCTGAGGCCAGCAAAAAAGCCCCCATAGAAGCGGCTTGGCCTATGCAGATAGTGACGATATCGGGCTTGATGTAGTTCATCGTATCAAATATCGACATACCGCTGGTGATCACTCCGCCCGGGGAATTGATATAAAAATAGATGTCTTTCTCCGGATCCTGAGCCTCAAGAAAAAGCAACTGGGCAACGATGGAAGATGCCACAGCATCATTGACCTCGCCGCTGAGCATCACTATACGATCCTTGAGCAGGCGACTGTATATGTCATAGCTGCGCTCACCTCGGCCTGTCTGTTCGATCACATAAGGTATATAGCTCATTGCTTCCCTTTATTAGAGTTTGTCTATTCCAAGTAGTCTAGAGTAGAGCTTGTCTTCAAGTAGACTCATCTTGACTGCGGGGAGGAGATTGTTTTTGGAATAATACTTGATCACCTCATCGGGGTTTTGCCCAGACATAAGCGCTTCGTAGTACAGCACTTGATTGACCTCGTCATCCTTGACGCTGAGCTTCTCCTCTTTGGCAAGCGCATCTACGATAAATGTCGCCTTGACGCTGTTGACTGCGTCTTCTCTGACCTCATCCCTGAGAGCTTCGAGCTTTTTCTCATCGCCCTGAATTTTTTCTATCTCCTCGCGGGTCATACTCTGGGCTTTTTGGTTGACAAGATTGTCAATCTCCTGCTCTACGATATTTTCCGGCAAAGCAAAATCAAAATGCTTCACAAGCGCTTCTACAAGCTTGGGTTTGATCTCTTCATTATATTTTTTGGAGATTTTTTCACTTTTGATCTGCTCTTTGGTGCTGGCTTTGAGGGTCTCTACCGAAGCATCCTGATCGTTGGTGATCTTTTTGGCCGCTTCATCGTTAAGCTCAGCTTTGCCCTTGACCTTTATATCATGCAGTTTGACCACAAACTCGGCATCTTTGCCCTTGAGGTTTTCTGCCTGATAATCGTCGGGGAATTTGACCTTGATGGTCTTCTCTTCGCCCTTTTTCATCCCTACCATCCCCTCTTCAAATCCAGGGATAAACTGACCTGAACCGATCTCCAGCTCATAGTTTTCAGCCTTGCCGCCCTCAAAAGCCTTACCGTCGATAAAGCCCTCAAAATCAAACACAGCCGTATCGCCGTTTTTAAGAGCGCGCTTGGTCTTGAGCGTCTCAAGTGGAGCTATCTGGGCCAAAAGCGCATCGATGCGCTCATCTATCTCTTTGTCACTCACTTCGGGCACTTTAAACTCGGGGACTACCTTTTTGTAATCTTTGGTGTCGACTTTCGGGCGCAGGCATACCTGTATCTCCACATCTATACCTTGATCGCCTTTGTTATATTTTTTAAATATTGGATCACCGAGTATATCGGATGTTTCTATATTGGCTTTTTTGTACGCTTCGCTGAGCATTTCTCTAAGCGCTTCGCCTTCTGCATCTTCTGAGAGTTTGTCACCATATAGCTTCTTGACTACATGAGCAGGTACTTTGCCTTTGCGAAATCCGTCCACTTTGATCTGTTTGCCTGTTTCTTTGGCTATTTTATCTATCTTGGCATCTATATCATCCTGAGCAATAGTGCCGCTGATGAGTATATTGGCATCATCTAATTTTTTTGTTTTTATTTCCACGGTATTCCTTTGGTTGTCCAGATACTTGTGATGCGTATCCTCTAAAATAGTGGGTGATTTTACCCAAATTTCTATAAAAACTGGTACAATTCAAAAAAACTACAAGAGTTTGATATGGACAAGAATAACGACAAGATACTCGAAGATGCAGTCAGAACCATTCTGGCAGAGCTTGGAGAGGATCCCGATAGAGAAGGACTCATCAAAACCCCCCACAGGGTGGCCAAGGCTCTGAGGTTTCTTACCGAAGGATATACCAAAGACCCTCAGGAGATACTCAACCAGGCGCTTTTTACTACCAGCAACGACGAGATGGTGCTTGTCAGAGATATAGAGTTCTACTCCATGTGTGAGCACCATATGCTGCCCATCATAGGGCGCGCTCATGTGGCCTACATACCTGATGGCAAGGTTGTGGGTCTAAGCAAAATCCCCCGCATTGTCAATGTCTTCGCCCGCCGCCTCCAGATCCAAGAGCAGATGACCGAGCAGATCGCCGACGCCATCAGCGAAACCATCCAGCCCAAAGGCGTCGCCGTGGTGCTCCACGCCCGCCACATGTGCATGGAGATGCGCGGTGTAGAGAAGATCAACTCCACCACCGTCAGCTCAGCGCTGCGCGGACTGTTCAAAAGCGACCAACGCACCCGCAACGAGTTTTACAATCTCATCAACACACCGGTACCGTCGAACTTCTAGTCGGCAAGATCACCATACCGCCTGATGTTTTGATGCTCTCATCCCGCCAGATACAGATACGCCGTACCTAATGCCAGGCAGATCGGAGCATACACCTTTTTGTTCAGTGCAAAAAATTCTTTTGTCACTTTGTTTGCAATTGGCGGCAAAAACATATAAAAGGAGCGGATAAAAAAGACTATGCTGAAAAACAATAATATCTCTTTTTCATACCCTGTAATATTTATGCCGAAATAGATCAAAACGGGGAAAACTGCCATCAGAAGAAACACGACTATCACCACAATAAACATCCATGTGCTTGGGAGCCTGTCCCCTGTTCCCAGCACTTTGTCAACCAAATCCTGATAGTTTTCTCCCGGCCAAAGCCCCCCCTTCTAGCCAGTAAATGTGTATCGCGGCAATAAACAGCATTACTAGAAAAATAAAAAGCGTAAAAAACAATATCAGCATACTCCCCTCCCAAAATCAAGGCGCGATCGGCACATATATCTCTGTCCTGAGGTTCTCCGGCTTCGTGCGCCGGGGGTCGCGGTTGAGGTATTTCTCAAACATGGGTTCGTCTCTCAGACTCACACCCTTCTCTACGATCCAATCCCCGATAGCATTATAGACGGACTGGAGTTTATCGTAAGCACCTTTATGGAGAAACATCGCGTATCGGCCGCCTGCAATGGTCTTGACCGTGATTGCCCCTTCGGGTTGGACACTCGGATCGTCCAGGCTGATGCAGGCATCGCACCGCAGTTTGTCCACATCGGTGATACCGGGATTGTCGTGGCCAATGCCAAACATCATGGCCTCTTTTCCCATCAGGCTCTTTTTGTGCTGGATCTTTTGTTTGTAAGCAAAAGCCATCACCATTTCCCACGCTTCCCCGCATGAAGTCATGTAATCCCCAGTCTTTCGAGCACACAGCACATCGATCGGCTCGAGGTTGACGTAGATGGGTTCTAACATATTCGATCCTTTAGTTGATCTGATTCTTTTGGAGAACTCCCTCGGGGTGATCCCAAAATGGTGCTTGAAGGCTTTGGTAAAAGAAGCAGGGGTCTCGTAGCCACTCTCCATTGCGATGGCGGTGATGCTCTGATCGGTCAGGAATTTGGAAGTGGACATCGCCAGTCTCACGCGCCGGATATGGCTACCGAGACTCTCCCCGATGATACTTTTGAATATCCGATGAAAATGGTACGGTGAAAATCCGGCGACTCGGGAAAGTTCCTCTATCGTTAGGTTCTCAGGGTAGTGTTGCTCGATGTAGAGTATCACGCGGTACACGCTCTGAAGATAGGTATCTTTTGTGATCTTTTTCATGAACGGGAGACAGGTTGACGAATAACGGTCTTCCATTTCTCTGGAGCAGCTCGACGGATGTCACTGAGATATATCTCGTGGTGCTTGCCCAGCCTTCTAAGCCCCTCCTCGTCAATAAAGGTGTGGACTCTCTCCACCGTCGGCCCCTCTTCAGAAAAAGGTCCGATGTGCAGGGTCTGGACAGCTTCGCCCTCTTCGTAAGGTGCAAACCGCACGCGCGGCAGTGCGGCTGGATTTTTTTTGACCTTCACCTGTCGAATCGCCTCATCCACCATTTCTGAGGTGATGAAGTCTGGTTGCATGATCATCAGCGTCCATTGCCAGCCTGTTTTATCCTCGACACTGAACGCCGCCATATTCTCTGCCCACCAGAGCCCCTCTAGAGGCATCACTCCATAATCGATCCCCATGGTGCCCTTCTTGACCATGAATTTCAGGGCATAAGAGAGGGAATAGAGTGCCTCGACCGCTTCTTGGAATGCTGGAGAAGTGTTGGGGTCTCCTTCGCCGTCAATCATCAAAAAGCGCATTGCAGGCACCTTGACGAGCTCGACCTTTTTGGTCGAGGGGAGATACAGGTGTTTGAGCTCTTTTTTGTAGTCGATCTTTGCCATGGTCATCCTCCATAAAATTTTCTCTCTAATGATACTGCAATGAGAACAAAAAAACTACTCCGTGATTGCTATTTTACCCTCTACACAATCCATCAAACACTTCGTCGCTTTTGTCTGGCAGGCGTGCGGTCTGGATTTATGCCGTATTTAAGCCCCCTTGGGGTATTATCCCAAATCCGACTAATTTAGTCTTATATCCCAAGGAGTTTTTATGCCGATATATCTGGACAACAACCGCCTCACCAGACCTGACGAGCAAGTGGTGGAGGCTATGAAGCCTTTTTTGGATGCCAATTTTCACGATCCCTATGCCCCTTATACCCAGGCCAATCTCTCCCGTCGTGCTTTTGGCGATGCGATGGATAAGCTATATGCCGGCTTGCACGCCAAAAAAGAGGACTCTATAGTCATCACTTCGGGCGATAGTGAGAGCAACAACTGGTTGTTTAACTATGTTTACACCCGCAAGATCCTTACAGGACAAGCCAACAGCATAGTGATCTCTGAGCGAGAAAGTCCGTCGGTTGCGGCTGCGGCGGCTTTTCTTGAGTCTCAGGGAGCCAAGGTGTTTAGGCTTGGGGTCAACAGTGACGGCGTGATCGATCCGCAGGATCTGCTCGATTATATCACTCCCCGTACCGCTTTGGTTAGCATCTCGATGGTGGATGATGAAAGCGGTGCTATCCAACCGATCGAAGAGCTTGCTCAGATATGTGAACAATATGAAGTGCCCTTTCATACAGACGCAACACAGGCGATAGGCAAAATCCCTGTAGATGTCCAAAGAGCCAAGATAGATTTCCTGACATTCTCTGCTCACACATTTCACGGACCTGTGGGTGTAGGGGGGTTGTACATCCGAGAGGGTGCCGCAATCGAGCCGATGTTGCTGGGCTCAACCGGCGAAATGGGCGGACTTCGCGCGGGTATACTCAATCTACCTGGTGTTATCGGCATGGCCAAGGCTATGGAGATAGCCATAGATGCACTTGACTATGATATAGAAGATGTCAGGGAGATGCGTGACGGACTCGAAGAGAAGATCAGAGAGATACCGGATATTCAGATCATTACCCCTTGGTCGCTTAGAGTGCCCAACACTATCTCTTTTGCGGTCAAAGGTGTATCGGCCGCTTCGCTCTTGCTTGAACTCAACCGTTCGGCTATAGCTGCAGCATCTGCTACTCTGTACCCTCAAGGCAACTGGATACGTAAGCCCATCATCGATGCCATAGGGGCTGATCCGGAACTCAGACATACCGTCATCACATTGGCATTGAGTCGCATGAACAAAGAGGATGAAATGGAAGAGGTCCACAAAGTCATTGATGAGAGCATAACTCTCCTAAGAGAAGAATCACCCGCATATAAAAATGAGGAGAAAGCATGAGCAAGGCAACCATACTTCCTGACGCACACTGGGACGCATACGGCTTCAAGGTCCAAAGCATGATCAAAAAACCGATCAACTACGGAGCTATAGATGATGATGAGGCCGCGCAACTTGGAGGAGAGCTTTTTGTTTATAATTTCGGTGGCGCAGAGTATTCCGAAGCTATTACTTTGTATTGGGTAGTAGAAGCCGCTACCGGCACCATCAAGATGAGTAGATTTGAGCTTTTTGGCTCACCTGTTGCTAGAGCTGCCAACGATATGCTCTGTATGCTCTCTCGAAATAAAAAGGTCGAAGAGATCCCGGAGATCACTTACAAGTCTCTGGAGTATTTCATGCGCGACAATCCCACTACACCGGCACTTCCAGAAGCCAAACAATACACCATCACTATGGCAATGACAGCAGCAGCTGAAGCAGCCGATAGATACCTTGGAAACAAGCCCGACGAAGAGGCGGAAAGAATAGTATGCGAGGACGCTCATGTCAAATACGGCACTATAGAACAAGTGATCCGGCTCCATGACCTGACGACTATTGAGCAGATCGCACACTATACCAAAGCCGGCGCCTTTGACCATAGCTGCCATGCTGCGCTCTCTGATATATTGCGCAAAGTGCGTGCGAAAATAGCCGAAGAGGCAGCCACTATAGAAGTGCCGGACGATACGCCTTTTGCCCAACTAACAGAAGAGCAAAAGCTTGCCAAGATCAACACTGTCATAGATGAGCACATCCGTCACTTCCTCGTGATGGACGGAGGAGATATGGAGATAGTAGATATCAAACAAAACGGAGAGCATACCGATCTGTATATCCGTTATCTGGGAGCCTGCAACGGCTGCGCTAGTGCGAGTACGGGCACGCTGTTTGCTATCGAAAACGCCCTCAAAACCCATCTGGACAAAAACATCCGTGTCCTGCCTCTCTAAGGCAGGCTTATTTAGAAACTTCGGGTATCCAAAGTAATAATATTTTTAGTCTTCGGCTATCTGAAACTTAAACTGCTTTTCCATCCTAATCGCCTCATCCCGTCCATAGACGATAATATCTCTATCAACCTCTATCTCTTTATCAGCGATCTTGTCTGGATAGTCCACAAAGTTGAGGATATGTTTGATGGTGTTGATGCGGGCTTTTTTCTTGTTATCTGATTTGACTATCGTCCAGGGAGCCTTGGTCGTGTGAGTGGAGCTGAGCATCATGAACTTGGCCAGGGTGTACTCATCCCATAATCTTTGGGATTCTTTGTCCACCGGAGAGAGCTTGTACTGCTTGAGCGGATCGGTTTCTCTGGCTTTAAATCTTCGAGCCTGCTCAGCTTTGGATACTGAGAAATAGAACTTAAACAGCACAATCCCCTCATCTACCAGCATCTCCTCAAATTCAGGAGCGTCTTTGAGAAACTTGTGATGCTGTCGTTCGGTACAAAATCCCATCACCGGCTCAACCATCGCGCGGTTGTACCAGCTGCGATCAAACAGCACGATCTCACCTGCACTTGGCAGATGCTTGGCGTAGCGCTGGAAGTACCATTGGGTCGCTTCCTCGTCGGTTGGTTTCTCCAGCGCCACGACGCGGGCTCCACGCGGATTGAGATGCTCGGTGATCCTCTTGATCGTTCCGCCCTTGCCGGCGGCATCGCGCCCCTCAAAGATCATAAGGATCTTTAGCCCCTTGTCTTTGACATGATTTTGGAACTTGAGCAGCTCCACTTGCAGCTTTCTCAGCTCTTTTTCGTATTCAAGAGTCTCCTTCTTGACCCATATCTGCACTTTGCCTGCTTTTTTCTTCTTTTTGGCGGCGTCTTTGTTTTTGCCTATATTTTTAATATCCTCTTTGCTCTTTTTTGCTTTTTTATCTTCTTTCTTTTTCTTGGGCATGATTTCTCCTTATCCAGTGAATTTACCGCTTTTTGCTCTTTGGGCTTCCATGATCTCCAATTCCCTTGCACCGGAAACAACTATCTCGTTGTCCAAAACATAGTCCAGGCTCTCATCTCTGCCCTCATAGTCCACCGCATCAAGGATCACTTTGATGGCCTCTTTGCGAGCCTTGTGCTTGATATCAGATCGTATGATCGTCCAGGGAGCGTTGTGGGAGTGGGTTTTTTTGAGCATATTGTATTTGGCATTGGTAAAATCATCCCAACGCTCCTGGGCCTGCATATCAATCTCACTAAGCTTCCATTGGCGCAGAGGATCATTCTGGCGCCTCTCAAAGCGTCTGGCCTGCTCTTCTTTGGTGACGCTGAAGTAGAGCTTGATGAGGATGATCCCCTGACGGGTAAGGTCTTTTTCAAATCCTTTAACCCCTTTCATAAAATCTTCATACTCCTTCTGGGTACAAAATCCAAACACCTGCTCCACCATTGCTCTGTTGTACCAGCTGCGGTCAAAAAGCACTATCTCCCCCGCATGCGGGAAGTGCTGTACATATCTTTGATAAAACCACTGGGTGCGTTGCTCCTCGGTCGGTTTGCCAAGGGCGACGATACGGTAGTGCTTTTCGTTCATATAGCGCGCAACGCGCCGGATAGTGCCGCCCTTGCCGGCTGCGTCTCGCCCTTCAAAAAGTATGATCATCTTCTGATTGGTGTCTTCAAGGTGTTTTTGGAGTTTGATAAGTTCAGCTTGGTATGGTTTGAGCTCTTGCTCTTCTCTTCTTTTGCGAAGAGCTTTTTTCTCCTCTTTTTTCTCCTCTGCTTGCTTTTTGTAAGTCTCTATTAGATCATTTACGGAAATTTCGTTGCCGTCGATATTGATAGTTTGTAGTGATTGTTTCTCCATATGCCATCCTTGCTTTTCAGGTGTAATATTTGATTATACTCCTATATGGATAAAGAACGATAAACAAGATATACAAAAGGTCAAAAGGCTCTTATGGCAGCGAGCTATCGAAACATCAGAGTCCGGCTTCTTGGATCGCTTCGGCCTGGGCATGGGCGATAAGAGGATCGATCACCTGCTCCAAGGTGCCGTTGGTCATGATATCATCCAAAGAATAGAGCGTCAGGCCGATACGGTGATCAGTCAGGCGGTTCTGGGGGTAGTTGTAGGTGCGGATCTTCTCACTGCGATCACCTGAGCCTACCTGGAGTTTGCGCTCAGCCGAAGTCACATCCAGCTGAGCTTGCAGCTGGGCTTCATAGACACGGGCTTTGAGAATCTTCATCGCTTTGTCTCGGTTCTTGTGTTGGGATTTCTCGTCCTGCATTGAGACGACGATACCAGTAGGGATATGTGTCAGACGCACGGCCGAATCGGTGGTATTGACCGACTGACCGCCATGTCCGCTGGCACGAAACACGTCCATCTTGACTTCATTTGGTTTGATATCGACCTCGACATCTTCCACTTCAGGGATCACCGCTACGGTGATAGCCGATGTGTGTACGCGCCCCTGGGTCTCTGTCTCTGGTACGCGCTGAACGCGGTGGGTTCCGGCCTCGTACTTGAGCTTGCTGTACACCCCGTCACCCTTGACCAATGCCACCATCTCCTTGTATCCTCCGGCAGTCCCTTCAGAGGAGCTTACTATCTCTACTTTCCACCCCTGTCTGTCGGCAAACCTCAGATACATTTTGAAAACATCCTCTACAAAAAGCGCACTCTCGTCCCCACCCGTGCCGGCACGCAACTCCAGATAGATATTTTTGTCATCATTGGGATCTTTGGGGATCATCAGTACTTTGATCTCGTCTTCAAGTTCGCCCAGTCTTGGCTCAAGTTCAGATAGCTCCTCTTTGGCCAGATCGCCAAGCTCAGTATCTGATAACAGCTCTTTGTTCTCCTCTATCGCTTCTGCTATGGAGATATATTCTTTTGCTTTTTCGACAAGTGAAGCTATAGATGACTGCTCTTTGCTTAGTTCCGTCATCCGCTTGACATCCGATGCGATATCCGGTGAGCTAAGAAGAGTGTTGATCTCCTCGTATCTATCGATAAATGGTTGGAGTTTTTCTCGGAACATTTGCTGATCCTGCGGAAGGGTGCCGCGACAAGCGGCTAAAGTCTATGGATACTATGCTGCGTCAAGAGAGTTGACAAGCTTGTGAAGGCGGCTGACTTTGCGTGCTGCTGTCTGCTTCTTGAGGAAGCCCTTGCTGACAAAATGGTGCAGTTGCTTGTTGGCAATTTTGAATGCCTCTGTAGCCGCTGATTTGTCTCCGGCCTCGACAGCTTGGCGAACTGCCTTGACTATGTTCTTCATTCTTGTGCGATAATAGCGGTTACGCTCAGTGCGCTTGATGGTCTGCTTGATGCGCTTTTTGGCTGATTTGTGGTTTGCCATTTCATATTTCCTTTGTGATTTCTGTTGCGATTTATATCTTCTGCCCGCTTATCTGATGCGGGAAATAGTGGCGAATTTTATCGAAACATACATTAAGCCTGCATTAACGAAGCCTGATGAAGGGAGATTAATACCATTTTGGATAAAATAGTCGAAAATATTTCATGAGGATATTGTCGTGAAGCTTTTCGGAACAGATGGTGTGCGAGGTAAGGCTGGAACCAAAGTGAATGCACCCGATGCTATGAGACTTGCCATGGCTACTGGCATATACTTCCGCCCCAATGCAAAAACCAACAAGATTTTGGTGGGCAAAGATACCCGTCGCAGCGGATATATGATAGAAAACGCCATAGTCTCAGGTCTTACTGCCGTAGGCTACAATGTCATCCAAATAGGCCCTATGCCCACACCTGCTGTCGCATTTTTGACAGAGAGTATGAGGTGTGATGCCGGTATCATGATCAGCGCCAGCCACAACCCCTACTTTGACAACGGTATCAAGTTTTTCGATGCGCAGGGCAACAAACTAAACAGCGAAATAGAGAGCAATATAGAAGCGATCTTTAATGATGACAAAAAGATCACCGAGGCTCAGGTCATCGGCAAAAAGATCGGCAAATCCAAACGTATAGACGATGTGATAGGCAGGTATATAGTACATATCAAAAACTCATTCCCGCGCGCTCTCACACTTTCCGGTATCCGAGTGGTGGTCGATTGTGCTAATGGCGCTGGTTACAAGGTAGCCCCCACAGTACTTGAAGAGCTTGGAGCCGATGTAGTGGTAATGGGCAATGAGCCCGATGGATTCAATATCAACGAAGGGTGTGGAGCGATGCACCCTCAGGCTCTGGCAAAAACAGTACTCGAATCCCGTGCTGATGTCGGTATAGCACTCGATGGCGATGCAGATCGTCTCGTGATGGTCGATGAACAGGGTGAAGTAATAGACGGAGACAAGCTTCTAGGCGTGCTTGCTGTCCACCTCAAAAGTATGGGCAAGCTCAAAGGTAACGGAATGGTTGCTACAGTGATGAGCAATCAGGCTCTGGGGGACTATCTGGACCAAAATGGGTTGAAACTGTACCGCAGCGCCGTGGGAGACAAAAATGTGGTGGCACTAATGGAAGAGAAGGGCATAAACTTCGGAGGCGAGCAGAGCGGTCATATTATATTTAGCGACTATGCCAAGACAGGAGACGGTATCACAAGTGCCCTGCAAGCTCTGGCATACCTTGTCCAAAGCGACAAAAAGGCAAGTGAAACATTCAATCCTTTTGAGACCTATCCGCAAACACTTGTCAACCTCGAAGTTGACAACAAGGTACCGCTCGAGAAGATAGAGGGACTTGATAATCTCAAACAAGATATTGAATCTGCCGGCATCAGACACCTTTTTAGGTACTCGGGTACAGAGAATAAGATCAGGCTACTTCTGGAAGGCAAAAACCTAAAAGAGGTCGAATCTATGATGGAAGAGGTCAAAAAATTCTTCGGTGAGGCCTTATCATAGTGAGGATATATGCTGTTTTGTTGATGGCGCTGGCTGGGATCTTTGTCCTGGATCAGGGGATCAAGGATCTTTTTGTAGCAGGATTTGACTGGCAAAGCAAATGTCTCTCGCTTGAGCTTCACTACAATCGCGGTGTGGCATTCAGCATGTTTGCATCTTTGGGGCCGTGGCTTAAGTGGCTTCAAATGCTACTTATACTCGGTATCGCTACGTATCTTTTTGCAAGCCAAATGATACGTCAACACCCAATGGCATTTGGTATGCTCCTTGGAGCAGCTGTGAGCAATCTTTATGACCGATTTATACACCCTGGGGTAGTCGATTATGTTGCATGGCATTGCTGGTTTGACTATGCTGTCTTCAATCTGGCCGATGTGGTGATAGACTTCACCATAGGCTGGGTGCTGCTCAAAAGCTATCTTGATTGGAAAAAAGAGAAAAATAGTTGAAAAAGATTTTTGCTGCCGGTATCTTCCTGTCGTTTTTGTCCTGCGCTAAAATAACACCTTACAACATGGCATCACTTCCGCACCTAAGCCCGCCAAAGGCTATCAAGCTTATCGACCAAAAAGCAATTGACATCAAAAAAATAAACGGTGTGCCGTTTGCAGAGATATCCGATCTGGCATATGAGAGCAAAAGCCGAAAACTTTATATGCTCAGTGACAGAGGAAGGCTCTTTGAGTTTGATGCAAAATTTGATGACAACAGCATCATATTAAACCCCATATCCGGACACTATCTGCACAAAAAAGCTCAAAAAAAGCTCAAAAAAAGTCAAAGAGACTCCGAAGGGCTTACGCTTGATGGCCAAAGCAGACTTTGGGTAAGCTTCGAGGGAAAGCCGCGAATTGCACACATCAGTCCTGACGGCAAACTACTTGAATATGCGCATCTTCCTTCAGAAATACCTCCCCCAAAACACCTAAGAAGTCGCAATAAAGGTCTCGAATCTCTCACCTGGCACCCCCGTCACGGACTCATTGCCGCTCTTGAATATCCGCAAAAAGGGATTCCGCTTTCTCATCAGACACTCTATGGACTTAATGGTCAAAGATGGGGATTTATCATCCCCGACATATATCATCCGGGAGTTACCGCTATAGAGACTATGGATGACGGCAATATCCTTGTGCTAGTGCGCAGCTTCGACAAAAAACATTTCAGAGTAGAGGTGGCACTGATCAAGGTATTTTTGCAAGAAAAAGACAACCACGGCATTTGCCGCAGTGAAGTTTTGGCAAAGTTTTCCACTGATGATGGATGGGCGTTAGACAACTTTGAGGGTCTTGTGCGCGTATCGCCTCATCACTATCTGATGATCAGCGACAACGGCAATGACTTTTTTCGCAAAACACTTCTGGTATATTTTGAGGTAAAAGACTAAGCCTTTTTGTAGTGGTTGGGGCTGATGGAGTAGG
>CAZFNK010000003.1:0-52040 GCA_964520575.1 uncultured Campylobacterales bacterium
CCGCCGAGGATCTCATCAAAAACAAAGAATACGCCCTGGCCGCAGGCGCAGAGGCTGTTATGGGCAGTTTGGGTCGCAATCTGGTGATCATCGGCGCCGTGCTGGCGACCTCATCGGCTATCAGCGGTACGATGTACGGCTCATCCAGGCAGATGGCACGCATCGCCGATGACGGGTATCTGCCCACAATGCTGCGACATCGCAAAGGTACTATCCCGGATTTTTCGATCATAGCTATGGCGATGACTGCTTCGGTGCTGATCCTGGTAGGCGGCTTAAAGCTGATACTTGAGTTTGGAAGCATTACATTTTTGCTTGTATCACTTCTGATGGCAGTAGCCAATTTCAAGATACGGGCCAAAACAAATGCGTCCGATCTAATGACACTCACCGCCATAATGGGACTAAGTATAGGCTCAATTTTGATACTATGGTATGAATACAAAACCAAACCGGAACAACTGGCGTTTATAGTAGGACTCTACATTGTACTCACTATCGGTGCGTACAGTTATGCCAAACTCCAAAACAAACACAAGGAAAAACAATAACTCTCTAAAAACAAGAAATTACAAAAATAAAAGATGAAATCATTTCAGAGATGCATGCGATCTTTAGGGCAAATATGATCAATACTGATATCCAAATCCTCATCATAAACATATTGAAAGCACCGCCAAATATCATACTCATCGCCGTAAACACAAAATAGACAATAATATTTTAAACTCCTCCATTATTTACATCCTGTAATTTGTTTTGTTGATTACTCAACTTTTTTATCATGCTGCCATGAGTCTGTTTCATAATAACTCTTTTGGTGATCAGTCTTAAAGCTATCTCTATGCCAAAAGCTATCACAAAACCTCCAGCCAAGAAATAGCCCACATTCGGGATATGTGCTGATGTATAGTTCAAAGCCAGGATCACCGCGATAACTATAGTAACGATAGCCAACGCCACTAACACTTTTGATGCTCCTGTTTCATTGATCTTAAGCAAATGGCCAATATGCACCAGACCATGCAGGATCAGGATAGATATCGATCCGATCGCAGCTATCTGTGTCAGGTCAAAAAACAGAACAAAGATTATCAGTATCATTGTGCTTACTATCAGTCCCTCATAGCTGTTCCAAACATTTCTTTTGTAAACTGTTGGCAATTCACCGTTTTTTGCCATCTGGTATGTTACATTCGCTACCGCATACAAGCTTGCATTGACCGATGATGCAGTCGATATAAGTGCTGCTATGGTCATGATGGTAAATCCTGTTTGTCCAAATGCAGGCTTGGCAGCTTCTGCAAGAGCATAATCCTGAGCTTTGATGATCTCCGGTAGAGGCAGGTTGCCAAAAACGGCAAAGGTCACCGCTATATACAAAGCCATCACCAGCACGATAGCCAAGGTCATGGCGCGCATTATGGTTTGACTCGGATTTTCCATATCTTCAGCAGTATTGGTGATAACACGAAATCCTTCATATGCAAAAAAGGTCAATGCTATGGACGAGAAAACATTTTTGATCGGCGGTGCATCTTTGAGAGAGAGGAGCCTGGGATCTATATAGAAAAATGCGATAATAGTAAACAAGACTATAATAGAGAGCTTAGTGAGGACTATAACATTCTCACTTCGGGCTATCAAAGTACTGCCTGCAAGGTTGATCAGCATAAACAGAAGCAAAATACTCACAGCATAGATATCTGTCCAGAGCACACTATCATGCCCAACCGTCATCATCGTAGCATATGTGCCGAATGTTTTGACTACCATCGCTATAGCTACCATAGCCGAGAGATAAAAGAGCACAGACATTGATCCTGAAAAGACACCCTCCCCATAACACTGCACAAGATACTCTACCACTCCTCCCCTACTTGGATAAGTGATCGCAAGCTTAGACAGGGAATAACCGCTAAGCAAAGCGATAACCCCGCCAAAAAGAAAAGATACCCACACAAGATTGCCCGCAATCGCTCCCGCCTCGCCAAGCAGTACAAAAATTCCTGCCCCTACCATCGAGCCGATACCTAAAAATACTGCACTCCACAATCCAAATGCTTTTTTATGCCGTGTCACCCATGCTCCTTTTGGATCGATAGGAAAATTATAGAACAAAAAAATCTGTCTGTTTGTTACTTATGTAACAATCTACAAGGAGCTTTTTAGCCCATCATTGATAAAGTGTTGACAGAACCTGCAAAAAAAGAGTCAAAAAGTGAAATCAAATCAATACAAACGCATATTTGGTCTCGATGTCTTTCGCGGGTGGGCGATTGTGATGATGATTGTTTTTCATTTTGCATACGATCTTTGGTATTTTCGTTTTGTTGGATTTGACATCATTCATGATACATTCTGGATATATTTTAGATATGTGATAGTCTCCATATTTTTGATAAGTGTAGGAGTGAGCTTGGCTATCGTACACAATCCCCATATCAAATGGCGCAAGGTTACAAAGCGTGCTGTTGTGTTGGGAGGTGCGGCAGCCATGGTAACTATCGCTACACGCATACAAGCCCCCGATGCTTGGGTGTATTTTGGGATACTTCATCTTATTTTTGTCTCTTCGTTACTGGGACTGCTCTTTGTGCATCGTCCTGTTTTGTCAATAATCACTGCTCTGGTTGTATTTGTCTTGTCATATTTCGATATCACAGGCCAAAAAGAGATTTTTTATTGGGCTCAGCCTATATTTGGATTGCCGTATCGTACAGAAGATCTGGCGAGATTTTTCCCATGGTTTGGAGCGGTTCTTTTGGGAATTGCCGGCTATGGTTTTGGGTGGCACACGGTACTCTTCAACTCTCCGCTCCTATCGGAAGAGAACAGTTTCAATAAAACCTTGGCATTTATGGGAAGGCATGCTTTGTTGATCTATCTGATGCATCAGCCGCTGCTTTACGGCATAGTTTTACTTGCATCAAAAGTGATAAATAATTAAAAAGATGCATTTTTTCTGCATTCTGTATACTTTTTATTAAGAAAAACTTACTATACTTTAGCTACTCATTATCACATTTCAAAAGGAGAAATAATGAAAAAGATACTACTTGCCGGCAGCGTAATAGCTGCTATGACACTCGGTGCAAATGCTGCGGATTATGTCCTGAAGTTCAGCCATGTCGTCAGCCCCAATACACCCAAGGGCAAAGCTGCTGATTTTTTTGAAAAGCGCCTTGAGGAGCTAAGCAAGGGTAAGATAGACGTGCAGGTCTTCCCCAACTCTCAGCTGTACAAGGACAAGGCGGTCCTCAAAGCCCTCAAGCTTGATTCGGTGCAAATGGCTTGTCCTTCTTTTTCCAAGTTTACCAAGATAGTGCCTCAACTGGCTCTGTTTGACCTGCCGTTTCTCTTTAAAGATATGGATGCGGTGCACAAGGTAGAAGACAGTGAAGTGGGACAAAAGCTCAAGGATATGGTCACGGCCAAAGGATATGTGGCGCTTGATTATTGGGACAATGCCTTCAAGCAGTTCACTTCCAATAAAAAGCCTCTAATTAAGCCCGAAGACGCCAAAGGGCAGAAATTCAGGATCATGAGTTCCAAGGTGCTCGAAGCTCAGTTCAAAGCTGTCGGAGCCAATCCTCAGGTGATGCCGTTTTCGGAAGTTTATTCTGCGCTCCAGCAGGGTGTTATAGACGCACAGGAAAATACCAACTCAAACATCTACACCAAAAAATTCTATGAAGTCTCCAAATATATGACAGTAAGCAACCATGGCTACCTCGGATATCTGGTAGTAATGAGCAAGAAGTTTTGGGATTCTCTGCCTGATGATCTCAAAGAGGCCGTCAAGCAGGCTATGAAAGAGGCAACAGCCAAAGAGAGAGAATATGCTCTTGAGCTGGACAAATCTCAGTTTGCCAAGATCAAAGAGTATGCCGATAAAACCAAAAAACTTGAGATTACTGTGCTAAGCGAAGAGCAAAGAGATGCATGGAAGAAGGTTATGAGCACTATTTATCCCGAGTTCTACGATCCTAAGCTCATAGGCAAAGATCTGATAGAAGCTGCCCAAAAAGTCCAATAACTCACCCATGATCAAAACATACCACATACTCAGCCGCTTCATCGGCTGGGTCAATCGGTCCATAGCTGCCTTTGGGATAGCTGCCGGTGTCGCTTTGGCGTTTATCAATGTGGTAGCAAGATATGTATTTAACGGCTCTTTGACATGGGCGTCTGAGCTGACTATTTATCTGTTTTTGTGGAGTACCTTTTTTGGTGCAGCCTACTGCTTCAAAAAAGATGCTCACATTTCCGTCGATGTAATAGTCGAAAAACTCCCCCCAAGCTGGGCAAAAGCAATGATGCTTTTAGTTCATGTTGTTACACTGGTATTTTTGGTGGCCGTAGCATGGTATGGTTATCAGTATCTGCTTCTTGAAATCGATCTGGACGAGAGATCGGTCGATCTGGAGATCCCTATGTGGATACCCTACTCTGTGATTCCTGTGGCTTTTGCATTTGCGGCGTTCAGGGTAGCGGAAAAAATAGTGGAGATCATCCGTACTCCGGCAGACAAAGTGGTACGCAAAAGTGAGGCAGAGATGATACTGGCAGAAATGGAAGGAAGCGCTCACGCAGATATACTTGAAGAGGCCAAAAGGCGCACAGGAGGAATGCTGTGAGTGTAGCTCTGCTTTTTGGTCTTTTTGCGTTTTTGCTAGTCATTGGCGCTCCTATCGCTATAGCTTTGGGGGCTTCGACATTTTTGACGTTGGTTACGATGACTTCGACAAGTCCCATAGAGATCTCATCCATGATGTTTGAAAAAATTGACAGTTACTCTCTGATGGCTATACCGATGTTTATCTTAGCAGGCAATCTTCTCTCCAAAGGCTCAAGCGCGGAACGCATCATAGAATTTGCCAAATCGATCGTAGGACACCTGCCTGGCGGTCTGCCTATGGCAGCTATCTTTGCAAGCATTATCTTCGCGGCAGTCAGCGGCAGCTCACCTGCTACTGTAGTGGCTATCGGATCGATCATGTTTGGTGCTATCGAGAGAGCCGGATACCCCAAGAGATACGCCATAGGTACCGTAGCTACAGCCGGAAGCCTTGGGATTCTTATCCCTCCATCAATAGTCATGATCGTTTACGGCGTCACAGCCGATGCGAGCATAGGCAAGCTTTTTATGGCCGGAGTGGTGCCCGGGATCATGATAGGAATCTTTATGATGCTGGTTACTTATGTAGGAGCCAAAAGACTTGGATTTAAACGCACCGAGCCTGAGTCTTTTGGCGCTAGGCTTAGCAAAATGAAAGACGCTACCTGGGCATTGATGACCATCTTCATAGTTATCGGCGGGATATATGGCGGGATATTTACACCCACTGAAGCGGCAGCCATGGCTGCTGTGTGGGCGTTTTTTGTCTCTATGTTCATATACAGGGATATCAAGTGGGGTGATCTGTTTGAAGTATTTCTCGGAGCCGCCAAGACTTCGGCTATGATTATGTTTATCATTGCTAACGCAATGCTTTTTGCACATTTCCTGACTTTGGAGAATGTGCCAAGAATGATCACTGAGACGCTAATGAGTGCGCATGTGGGTCCACTGATGTTTTTACTGCTTGTCAATATATTGCTCTTTTTTGCCGGGGACTTCATGGAGCCAAGCGCTATCATCATGATCATGGTACCTCTGCTGCTTCCAGTTGCTACTTCATTGGGGATCGATCCCATACACTTCGGCATAATTATTACGATCAATATGGAGCTTGGGATGATCACCCCGCCGGTGGGACTCAACCTGTTTGTCACCAGCGGCATAACCGGCGTAAGTCTAAAGGATGTCATCATCTATGCTCTGCCTTGGAGTATGGCTATACTTGTAGGACTGATACTTGTCACATATATACCCCAGATCTCACTATGGCTGCCCAATCTGATGTACGGTAATTGATTTTAAATTTTTTTGATATAATTACATCAAATTTGTAAGGAGTTAGTGATGAAGGCTTGCCATTGCAACCAGGTATTTCAGCGTCGTGCACACCTGATGCTGCATCTGCATCACTATATCTCCAGATGCACCTGTGCAAGGTATTTTGCCTTTAGGCGCACAGGCGTCCACCCTCCTTTTGTATCCTGACAAATCTCCAAAATATAATTGATCACTGTTTGTTTCTTTTGGAACCAACCATCTATACATTTTATATATTGTCAAAAAGGATACAACCATGCCAAAAAACTGGATAACAGGCTTCCCTCGCATTGGGGAGCAAAGAGAACTAAAATTTGCACTGGAAAACTATTGGAGCGGCAAAAGCTCTTATGAAGAAGTAGAGCAAACAGCCAAAGAGCTTAGAGTCAGACACTGGCGATACCAACAAGAAGCCGGCATAGAAGTTATCAGCAGCAATGACTTTAGCCTATATGATAATATGCTGGATACTTCAGTGATGCTTGGGGCTGTGCCCGATAGATTTACAGGACTTCAAGGCAAAGAGCTCTATTTCGCTATGGCCAGAGGCTCAAAAGACGCAGTAGCTATGAGTATGACTAAGTGGTTCAATACCAACTACCACTATATAGTACCGGAGCTAAGCCCCAAGGATAACTATACACTCAATGCCGCCAAGATCATAGATGAATACCTCGAAGCCAAGGAGATAGGACTCCAGACCAAAATCAATCTCATAGGCCCCATTACTTACTTGGGGCTCTCGCGCAGAGTTGATGGCAAAGACAGCTTTGAGCTGCTTGGCAAAATATTGCCGCTTTATGAGGAGCTTCTAAAGCAAATATCAGAGCTCGATGATAACCTTATCGTCCAGATAGATGAACCATACCTGGTCAAAGACCCAAGCCCGCAAGTCCTTAGTCTCATCAAACCTACATACGACAAATTAGCCAGCGTAGCTGAGAATATTGATATTGCCGTAGTGACATATTTCGAGCATGCCATTGAGGCACTCAAAGTACTGGTACATACTCCGATATGGGGTATTGGACTGGATTTTGTCCATGGAGCCAAAAACCTGAAAGCTCTTGATATCATAGCCTCCGGCGATAAACAACTCATAGCAGGAGTGGTAGATGGGCGCAATATCTGGAGAAACGATTTGGATGCCACTTTGGAGCTGCTTGAACGCATTGCTTCGGTAGTACCAAAAGAGCGAATCACGATCTCTACATCCAGCTCTTTGCTCCATGTACCATATTCTCTCAAATATGAAGAAGCTTTGGATAAGCAGATCAGATCTTGGCTTAGTTTCGCTACCGAAAAACTTGGTGAGATAGCTCTGCTTAGTAATATTTTCTTTGATGGGGAAGAGTCGCTTAACAATATCCAAAAAGAAGCCTTACAGGCCAATCGTGAAGCCAATAAAGCACGCCAAAAGGCCGTAGAGATCCATGATAAGGAAGTGCAAAACAGAGTAGCCTCAATAGATAAATGGGAACGGGATATGCCGTTTGAAAAGAGAATAGAGCTCCAACACCAAAAGCTTGGCTACCCTACTCTACCCACCACTACTATCGGCTCTTTCCCTCAAACACCTGAGATTCGCAAAGTGCGAAGAGACTATAAAAAAGGCGAAATAAACCAAGAGCGATATACCCAAGAGATCAAAAACTACATCAAAGATACCATTGCGTTCCAGAAAGAGTGCGGTTTGGACGTGCTGGTTCACGGCGAACCGGAGCGCAATGATATGGTGGAGTATTTTGGCGAACAGCTCAAAGGATTTGGGTTTAGCTCCAACGGTTGGGTGCAGAGTTATGGCAGCAGATGTGTCAAGCCACCGTTTATCTATGGTGACATATCCAGACCCAAACCAATGACTGTAGAATGGATAGGCTACGCCCAAAGTCTAACTAACAAGCCTGTCAAAGGTATGCTCACAGGCCCTGTGACTATCCTCAATTGGTCATTTGTCAGGGACGATATGCCCCGCAGCGAAGTATCCAAGCAGATTGCTCTAGCCATCCAAGATGAGATAAAAGATCTCCAAGATGCAGGCATAGGTATCATTCAGGTAGATGAAGCGGCATTCAAAGAGGGGTATCCTCTAAGAAAAGAAAATATCCCGGAATACGAATCATGGGCGGTACGCGACTTCAAATTGGCTGTAAGTGTCGCCAAACCGGAGACTCAGATACACACCCATATGTGCTATAGTGACTTCAACGGTATCATCCATACTATTGAAGCAATGGATGCTGATGTTATCTCGATCGAGACCTCCCGCAGCGGCAATAGACTGCTCAAAGTCTTCAAAGAAGTAGGCTATAAACAAGAAGTAGGCCCTGGTGTCTATGATATTCATTCACCGCGCATCCCGAGCGCAGAAGAGATAGTTGCTCAGATAGAAAAGCTCATCGAGGTTCTGCCCAAAGAGCAGCTTTGGATCAATCCAGACTGCGGTCTAAAAACCCGCAAATGGGAAGAGGTCAAACCAAGCTTGAAAAATATGGTCGAAGCAGTAAAAATCGTTAGAGAAAAATAGTCTCTTATGTAGCGTGCTCTATGGGCACGCTATCCTGAAACTGCCGTCCAGATTTAGCGGGAGTACTAAAGTTCTTATGCTCATCTGCTGACTCTCTTGACACATTTTATCTCTGGCTCCATCAGTATTGTTTCTGTATTTGTCAGCATATTCTGCGTTGAGTATTGCTTTGTGATGAACAGCAAACGGAGCCAGAAGATTGCATTCATTATACTCATGGCACTGTTCATTGAGAGCAAAGTCAAAGAACGGCTCAAGCTCTTGAATCTGATCAAGATCATTCTTTAGCCCGATAGCTAGACCTCTTCGGTGAGCCTCGCTTGATAGAAACTTATTGAATATCAATTGATCAGATGCGCTTAGGTCAAATCCTGTATCATTGCTGTATCCATCTACATTATCCGGCTCTACCCCATCGCAGTTTTTGTTTTTGGCTATATCGAGTCTGTTTTTTATGATACTTCTTAGTTCTTTGCTTCTAATGTCAAGCCACTGCTCATCCCAGCCATCCATTTTTTTGCCCTTAATGCTGTCTGGAAATTGATCAGCATCACTCCTCCAGCTCTCAAAACTACCGGCGCTAAAGTAGCATATCACCTTGGCACCCTTTTTGTGCAGCTTATCAATGGTTGAAGTATCGGTATCAAACAGATCTATATCATACAGTTCCACACCGTCGACTATCTTGAGTTTGCCTTTTAGCTGCCAGCTCCAGTTGATATCATACGGTATCTTATTTTGATCTGCCAATGACGTATTGCTGCCGCATGCTTGTAGCACAAAAACAAATATCAACGCCAAATATCTCATATTTTGCTCCATAAGTTTATATAATTATATTCAAATCGGTACAAAAATCAAATATAAGAAAACTTCCAAATCTTTTTTGGATATAATACCTGCACAAACACTACCAAGACCGTGTGTCTTATACAAAAGGTAAATCATGCAAGAACTCCTACGCAAACTCCCCAAGATAGACAAATTTGTCACACACAAAGCTTTTGACGGCCTAAGCTCTGCTCTGCTAACCCAAATTGCCCAGGAGACAATCGACCAAATCCGCCAAGAAATACTTGATAAAAAGATTGAAAGCATAGATGAGACAGATATCGTATCGCAAGTACTCAAAGCCTACGATAAGGCCATTGCTCCCTCACTTAGACCCCTGATCAACGCTACAGGAGTGATACTCCATACCAATATGGGACGAAGCCTCATAGATCCCCGGATACTCGATAGAGCCTCCAAGGTTATATGCAATTATTCCAATCTCGAATACGACCAGGAAGCGGGCAAAAGAGGAGAGAGATATTCCCACCTTAGTCAGTCAATGAAGAGGCTGCTTGGAGTAGAGGATGTGCTGGTGGTCAACAATAACGCCTCGGCTGTCTTTCTTGTGCTCAATACTTTTGCCAAAGGCAAAGAGGTAGTAGTCAGCCGCGGAGAACTTGTCGAGATAGGGGGGAGTTTTCGCATACCTGAGGTGATGGCAAACAGCGGAGCTTTGCTGCACGAAGTAGGAGCTACCAACAAGACCAAGATCACCGACTACGAAAACGCCATCAATGACAATACAGCTATCTTAATGAAAGTCCACCGCTCCAATTTTACCATAGAAGGTTTCAGCGCTGAGACTAAGTATAAAGATATCAAGGCCTTGGCAGACAAACATGGTTTGATAGATTATTATGACCTCGGCAGCGGATATATCCCCAAATTGCCGTACAATTTGGGCAAATACGAATCTCCGATATCCAAAATTCTTGAGGACGATCCAGATCTCATCAGCTTCAGCGGCGATAAGCTCTTTGGCTCGGTTCAAGCCGGCATTATCGCAGGTCGCAAAGAGCTCATCGACAAACTCAAAAAAAACCAACTTCTTAGGATGTTGCGAGTTGATAAAGTGATACTTAGTCTCCTGGAAGAGAGCGTGCGGGCATATCTGGAACACAGGTACGACCTCATTCCTACTCTCAGACTGCTGTATACTGATACGGAAAGTCTCAAAAAAAGAGCAGAAAAGATGGCTGAAGCTATCGGCATAGACAAATGTGAAGTGATAGAGAGCACTACATTTATGGGAGGAGGCACTCTGCCGGGCAGAGAGTTTCCCACTATTGCTCTAAAGATATACGGCAAAGCGACAAAGCTTGAGAAGGAGTTTAGACAAAGAGATATCATCGGCAGGATAGAGAACGAATCATTTCTGATCGATTTTAGAGCACTTGAGCCCAAATACGACCAAAGTGTGACAAAAACAGCTCTGGAGGTGCTTGCATGAGGCATATCATAGTCGGTACCGCCGGGCATGTAGATCACGGCAAAACCGCATTGATCAGAGCTATGAACGGATTTGAAGGGGATAGTACCAAAGAAGAAAAAGCCCGAGGCATTACCATCGATCTGAGTTTCAGTAATATACAAAACAAAGATACCAATATCGCCTTTATCGATGTGCCCGGTCATGAAAAACTGGTCAAAAATATGATAGCCGGAGCGTTTGGATTTGATGCGGCTCTTGTGGTGATAGATATCAATGAAGGTATTATGCCTCAGACTGCCGAACATCTTGAGATCCTAAATCTATTGGGAGTATCAAACATTATCATAGCTATGACCAAAACCGATCTTGCAAATGCAGAACAAATAGCAGCAAGATCAATTAAGATCAAAGAGTATCTATCTCGCTTCGAGCATCTGAGACTACTGGATATCGTACCAGTGAGCATATACGATCCGTCTTCTATAGACAAACTCAAAGAGGCTTTGTTTACGTTGCCTCTTGTAGAGCGCAAAAGTGACGGATTATTTCGCTATTATATAGACCGCAGCTTCACTATAGCCGGAGCAGGTACCATCGTCACCGGCACCGTACTTGACGGTTCGGTTCATATCGGAGACAAGCTTGTTGTGGCAGAACTGGGCAAAACAGTACAAGTGCGCAATATCCAGGTACATGAGCAGGATGTCGAATCTGCCACCTCCTCCCAAAGAGCCGCTCTCAATCTTCAGAGCAACAAACTCTTACTTCAAAAAGGCCAACTCCTTACTCGCAAAGGATTTATACGTGGATTTGGAACCATAGATGTGTGGATCGAGGCAATATCGGACCACGAGATCAGACACAATACCACAGTGCAGTTTTTTGTAGGGACCAAACAGATAGAAGCTAGAGTATTGCTATATAACAATCAAGAAAGTATCCAAAGTGGATTTGCAAGGGTCAAATTTGCTCAAAAAAACTTCATGATATTTGACGAGCCCTTTGTAATCAGCCTCTCAGGTAGGGTTATAGCCGGAGGCAGGGTGCTAAACCCAATCGATGATCCGATGAAAAAACGCCTCAAACTCCCGCTCCTGGAGGCGCTCAAAGTCAAAGATTTCAAAAAAGCATTTGATATTCTTGTGTCAACGCACAAGAGAGGCTTTGGACTGATATCTTCATATCAGAGATTCGGAATGAGTCATGATCAGGCTATCAGCGTTGCAAGAGAGCTTGAGGGTGTATTTGTAGATGAAAAAGATCTCGTGGTTTATCCTGCTGCTATCAAGGACGAACTAAGAAACAAGATAGAAGAGATCTATGCCAAAAACCAGCATGCTCTGCTTTCTGCTTCATCTATTTCAGAGAGGATCAAATGGGCAAGCCAGTCACTGACCCAAACTATACTTGATGAGATGGTGGATGAGGGCAAATTGCAGCTAACCGGAGGCGTATACAAAAACGCAAATATAGTCATAGACGATATAGACGCGCTCATCACAGATGCTATATATGACAGACTTATTCAAGGCGGTATCACGCCTGAAGCTCCATACAATATATATGATAGTCTGGATATAGACAGAAAGATGGGCGACAAAGCGCTCAAACGACTTACCAAAGCTCGCAAAGTAGTGCGCCTGGCACATAATCTTTTTGTCATCGCAGAAGAGCTCAGCCGCATGCTGGCTACTATGAAAGAGATCATACGCACCGACGGATACATAGATATATCCAATTTCAAAACCCGTTTCCCCGATCTTAGCCGCAAATACCTCATATCCTATCTCGAATACCTCGACAGGCAGGCAGGCATCCAAAAAGAGGGGAACCGCAGGAGACTCTCGTGAACACCGATGAACTCATCGAAGATGCTCTACTGCTGATCGAGCAAAATTTTTATTTTTTGCATGCCGGAGAGTTTTTTGATGCTATATCCAGAAATATCGATCTAGGTGCTGTTTATAATCCTCACATATACAAGACCTTTGATGATAATGCAGCATATATCTTCAATCCCGCTATCATAACCGAACTAATGAAACACGCCGGCCAAACCCCTCCCAATGAACCCACATTGTTTGAATATTTCGTAGAGTTCAACGCTGTACGTGGCATATGTATGGCAATGGTAGAGGCCAACAGGCTTCAGAGTGATTTCAAAAGCTTCATGCAGAATAAGCTGGGGGATAGATACGAAAATTTCATAGATATAGTCTCGTTCGTACGCAATGTTCTATCTCACAATATCCATGCTGAGATCCGCCTGGACGAAAAGGACTTCAAGGGTACCCGTGAGCGCATCATCCGTATGCGGCGGAATCCGGATATCTATTTTGCATTTGATTATGCTGCTGATCTGCCTGAGATAGACGCACCTATCGAAGGATACGGGTGTCAATGTCATATAAACTTTGCCCGCATGAAAGAGGGAGATCTGTTTCTTGAGATCATACCGCAGATCAAGCTTATAAAGCTTAGTGAACTATGTTACAATTTTGTGGTAGGTTACAGACTGGGATCTGGAACTATTTCTTGACTCTTTTTAGGTGTTCATTGAGTTTGTGCACCTCATCTTCCCCCCAGTGGATATAAGTATTAAATACCCTGTCCCATATATCGGTAGTCACACCATTGTTCATCTTGGGATATTTGTGGTGGATAAAATGAAACTCCTGCATATATCGCCAATATGGAGATTTAAACTCTCTACGGTGCATAATATGGTGCATAATGCCATAGTTGAAATACCCCAAAGTCAAGCCTCCTACTATCGCATACGCATCAGCAGTGGGCATCAGAAAATGAAACAACCATACAAAGAAAAACGCGATCACTGCCGACATAAAAAACGGCATAGCATCATAACTGAACGGATCTTTATGATGATGTGCATGCCCTTCTATAAAAACTTTTATAGAACCTTTTTTGTGAAAGAGCCAAGCGTGTACCGCATATTCCAAAAATGTAAAAAATAAAACACCTACAAAAAACAAAGCGATCACCGACCATGTGTCCTTGGAGTAAATGATACTCAAGATCAAAAAAACAAGTGCGGTCAATCCGTCAAACAATATACTCAGGTAATAATTCCATTTTGACTGAGTTATTTTCAGTATAGCTTCTTTCATTGTTTTATTTATCCTTCTAATATATTTCATCAACTTTTATTATAACACAATATGATTAACAAAACAATACCCAGGATCAAACTATTCCAGTTCCGCTGCAGCTTCAAGCTTATCATTATCTATATACAACACCACTCTGCTGCGACCCTCCTCTTTGGATCTTTGTTCGTCATATATGCGTTGCATCTGTCTCTTTTTTTCTTCAGATACAGGCTCTCTGACCGATTTGTATCCTATTGGCTCCCCATTTCTCATTATTACAGAGACACTTGCGTGTACCCAATAGTATCCGCCGTCTTTGCGCAGATTTTTTACATAGCCTCTCCACTCTCGACCATCTTTTATAGTCTTCCATAGATCCTCAAATGCTGACTTTGGCATATCTGGATGCCTGATGATACTGTGAGGTTTGCCTATAAGTTCTTCAGGCTCATATCCTGATATGCGTGCGAATGTATCATTGACATAAGTGATGATGCCAGCAAAATCTGTGCGGGATATGATCTCTTCGTTCTTGGGTACTTTTGTCTCCCAAAACATATCAAATGTACTTTCCATTTCTTACTCCTTGATATGTGTGATTATAACATGTTTTGCAAATAATGACAGTTGATGCTCATCCTTGATAAGACAAATGAGTTTATATGTAAAACTTGCTAATATTACTCAAAAGGAATAGGTAGATAAATGACTGGAAGACTGATATTTGTATCATCGGTAATGAACGCAGGTAAAACTGCCAGGCTGATACAACTGAATTTTGATTTTCAGCGTATAGGCAAAAGGACGATGGTGCTTAAACCGTCACAAGATACAAGAGATAGCAAAATACGGTCACGAAACGGACTTGAAGTTGAATGCACAACAATCCACTCAACTGATGAACTAAAAGCACAGAATTTCAAGTCTATAGATATTTTACTTATTGATGAAGCTCAGTTTTTGGGTGCAAACGAAGTGGATTATTTGCGCCAAGTATCTTTGGATTTGCCGATTGCTATTTATTGTTTCGGACTCAAGTCTGACTTTATGGGTCAGCTCTTTGACGGCTCCAAAAGGCTTCTTGAAATATGTGACAAAACCGAAGAGCTGAGTACCTTGTGTCAATGTGGTGCAGAGGCTGTTATGAATCTCAAATATGACAATTCCACCGGTAAAGTATTGAAGTCAGGCGAAGTGGTCGAACCTGGCGGAGATGATATGTATATGCCCGTATGCTACAGGCACTGGACCGTGAACAATATATCAGAAATATCAGGAGCTTGAGTATATCACTTCCTGTTCCACCGCCTGACTCCAAGAAACACTACAATAGACACCAATATCATGGCAGCGGCTACCGGAGCAGAAAACCTCAATCCATAACTATTAAATCTATCATAAATAAGCACAGGCGCTACCATCGGATGGTATGCTATGATCACTACAGCGCCAAACTCTCCCAGAGCCCTACTCCACATCATCAAAGCTCCATTGATGATATCACTCTTTGCCGCAGGCAATGATACATCAAAAAAAGTACGCATCTGACCGGCACCAAGTGTGCGGGCTACTTTTTCGTACTTTGTATCCACCTTGCGAAAGCCTTCTTTTGCTCCGTTTATAAAGAAAGGCGCAGACAAAAACATCATCGCCGCCATCACTCCTGTAGCAGCATCTACAAATCCCAAACCTATACCTTGCAGCAGATCATGCATATATCCGTTGCCGAATGCTACAAGCAGCGCAATGCCCGCCGCAGTATGAGGCACCATCACAGGAATATCAAGAAGTGCTTCAAGAAAACTCTTGCCCCAAAATTCATATCTTGCTATCAAGTACGCTAAAGGGATGCCGGTAATTGAAACAAATATCACGGCATATAATGCGATCTTGAGAGTAAGCCATATGCTGCTATAGACTTCCTGGTCCCGCAATGCCTTGAAAAGCTCTTCTGGGCCGACACTCCAGAATAGTCCAACAAGAGGTAGAATCAAAAAAATTACTATCACACCACCAAACAACAAAAATACAGTGATGAAGATCCTGTCGTCTCTCATATCAGCACCACGTCTTTGTTTTCTATACACGCATACAGCTTCTCTTCCTCGATCAAAGAGAGTTTTTTGAACATTTGTCTTGGGACCTTGACATATATCTGTAATTCTTCAACATTTGCGATCACCTTATAGTAGTCGGCCTGGGGGAGTATCTTTTTGATCGTACACTCCAGACAGTACTCTTTTTCCTGCTTCTTTCTGGAAAAAAGTATATTATTAGGATTGATTGAGATAAATTTCTTTTTTTCCTGCATACCAAGCATAGATGAGGGTAGAATATTTTTAAATCCCAAAAAGCGGGCCACCTCCAGGCTATTTGGGCGTGTAAGTACATCTTCGGCTTTGCCTATCTGCAGCATCTTCCCATCAAGCATTACTGAGATCGTATCTGCCAGATAAGTAGCTTCTCTAAAATTATGGGTCACGTGCAAGATCGATATACCGTATCTGCCAACTATCTGTTTGAGGGATTTCATTATAGATGTTCTAAAAGTCGGATCCACGGCACTCAACGGCTCATCAAGCAGCAAAAGCCTGGGCTGAGCGTAGATGGCTCTGGCTATCGCTACTCGTTGTTTTTCGCCGCCACTTAGATGTGATATATCCCTCCCAAGAAGATGCTCAAGGCCAAGGAAATCAACCAGATCATCAAAGATACTCCTCGCATTCTGTATCTTTTTGAATCTGCCGCCAAAGAGGATATTTTCTCTGACATCCAAATGAGGAAATAGTGCAAAATCCTGATACACTAAACCAAATTCTCTTTTTTCCGGCATCAATCCCGATATTTCTGTCCCATCGAAAACTATCTTGCCGCTTGATGGTTGCAAGCCGGCTATAGATTCAAGCAGCAATGTTTTGCCGCTGCCTGTCTGGCCCAAGATCACAAAATAACTTTGATCCTCCACAACAAAAGTGAGTTTTCTTAACTCAAAGTCACCTTTACGAAGCTGCAGACCGGACACCTCCAACATCACTGCCCCAATATTGAAGAATCACCCTCAATCACAGGAGGCGAGATGACATCCTGACCGTTCTTGCGCATAATATCTTGCCCTTCATCTGAGACAACAAACTTGACGAATTTTACCGCTCCTGCAGGATTGGGAGGAAGACTTTTGGCTTTGTTCTGCACTATCGTGATGCCATACACCATAGGTGCTCCCTTTTTGGTGATCCACTCACCGGGCCTTTTGCCTGTGATCTTGAAACTTGCTTGTTTGTAATAATCTGTATATTTTTTATTACCCAGACTCACTTGCGGTGGAAGGGTGATGTATTTGAGCCCATGCTGTGTCGCTACAGAACGGTAGATATAGAGATAATCGTATGCTCCGGCCTCAAGTAGTCCCAACAGATCAGTCTCTTTTGGTCTTACTATTACTTTATTCTTTTTCTCTTCACCATTGGTATAAAACTCACCATAACCAAACAGTTTGTCAAAAAATCCGGGTATCTTATAATACTTCTCAGCCAGTTTGGCTACAAGCATACTGCGGTATCCGCAGGGATCGAGATTGGGGTTGGAATGCCCCACCTTAACATCGGCTCTTAGTAGGATTTCCGGCCAGTTGCTTGCATTTATTTCATCGTTATATTTGGATTTATCGGTGTAAGCTATAGCCATCTCATTGGTAGCAAACTGTATATTGAATCTGGCAAATTCCGGTATCAAAAGATTATCTATCACTTTATACGCCGCGCTTGCCATAACATCCGCGCTCTTGCCGATATCTGTAATCTTGCGTGCACACGCTCTGCTGCCAGCTGCCTCTCGCACTACATCATACTGAGGATTCCTGGTTTCAAAAGCCTTTTCAATCTGAGCAAATGGTACCGAAAGACTGCCGGCATGGAATACCACTATTTTCTCTTTGGCAGCAACAGTCGAAAATATTAATACAAAAAAGGCTAAAAATCTCTTCATTTAAACTCCTTAATGCACTGTGTGATATTTTATCATACTTTATCGGTAGGTGTTGGATAATTTATCTATTGCTTCTCATTTTTCTTGCTTTTAGGAACAGTTCCTTAAATCTTCTGTTTGCAAACTCCTCTATCTCGCTGGTCAGTTGCTTGTATTTCTCTATATATTCTACAGCAAGGGGGGTTAGTGCGGTTCCTCCGCCATCACCTCTGCCAGGCTGCGTAATAACCAGTATATCATCAAGATTATTTTGCAACAACTTGATATGAGACCATGCCTTCTTGTAGCTCATACCGAGATTTTCTGCTGCTTTGCCTATGGAACCTGTTCGCCCTATCTCCTCAAGTATTTCTGTTTTTCCTTGACCAAAAAGCAGCTCTTTTCTCTCATTCTCCATCCATATTTTGGATTTGAGATAAAACCTTGCCTGTTTTTTTTCTTTGAAACACCCAAGCTCGCAATGGATCACATCTATATTTTTTGCCTCAAGTGTCCCTCTGATAGTCTTGAGTCCTATACCGGCTGCACAGCTCCTTGCATCCGCGCAAGTAATCTTGCGATCCTCTGAAGTAAACTGCTCCAGTTTTTGCAAGGCTTTTTTTGAGAATTCCCCTTTTTTTAGATCGCCAAACTGCCCCAAACCGCAATCACTGATCCGAATACCCATATCATCAGCTATATTGCCTATCTCTCTAATAGGTATTTTGGTCTTTGCGGCTATTTTGAAAGCATTGGCACATGGTAGTCTCATCTTACTATCAAGACTCTCTCTGATCAAAATATTGACATCTGATGACATTTTTACTCCTTTGGTCTATCCACACAAATATGCAGATTTTGCATATTTGTGTGGACTTGATTTTAAGAGCGACACTCGAAAGTGTCGCAATTTATGTGATTTGATCACTCTTATTTTGATCTTTGCTCTTTAATTTTTTATAAAAAGAGCTATGCATGTATTTGAGCTCATTCTCACTCTTGTACCCGTTTATCATGCTTTCAAGCGAATCTTTGACAACAAACAGTGACATATACAAATGGGTGATAAAAAGTGCAGCAACAGCTACTCCCAAGAAATTGTGAACGATCACAGCCAGCCTGTCGGTATCTATCTGATCCATTTCCAGACCGATTGTTTTCAGAACAGGAAGATTAAAATCTTGGAAATACATCATCGCACCGGTAATGATCATTATCAACCCTCCGAGTGTTGCCACCCAAAACCACATTTTCTGACCGGCGTTGAATTTGCCGGCAGGTATTTCTCTTTTTTTCTTGCTTAGATAACCGCCTGCGATAAAAAACCACTTGATATCATCCAGTGTAGGCAGCATCGGCACAAACCATACCAAAAACATAGGTATGACAGCCACAGCGAACAATACCGTGCCAATATCATGGAGATATCTGGCATACAGTACCAAGCTGCCTCCACCGAGATATTTGCCGAAGACTATCATAAAACCGGTCGGCACTATCAAAATAAATCCCAAAGCAGCTATCCAGTGAACAATACGCATTAAAACAGAATAAACGTAGTAAACCTTTCCGTCTTTGGCAAAGCTCTTTGGACCAATAACAAGATAGTGCAATATAAACACTACTATTACTCCGATACCTATATATCCGAACAGTATTTTAAACCAGTGGGTTTGCAAATAAACAAAATACTGTCCCCATTCCTGGTATTTCAATATATTTTCGAGCATCTGGGGGGAAACAAGCCCCCCATTATGTGCCGCACTCATATCCAGAGATGCCAATGGTACTTTGCCTGCCCTCACACCGGCATAGCTGCCGATAGTGCCGAGCAAGAGCAATAGAAACTTTTTCATAGCATCTCCTTTATTTGCCGTATGCTGCACTCCAGCCGTACGGTGCTCCCTGGACTCCGTGTCCTCTTGATGCGACACGCTCTCTATATATTTTGGACACCTCCTGCTCATCGCCTACAAGCAGAGCTTTGGTCGAACACATCGCCGCACAGGCAGGTACTTTGCCCTCCGCTATCCTGTTCTGGCCATAAAGCTCCCTCTCTTTAGCACTGTTGGTCTCTTCCGGACCGCCGGCACACATGGTACATTTATCCATCACACCCCTTGTGCCGAATGCCCCGTCACGAGGGAACTGTGGAGCCCCGAACGGACAGGCATACAGACAATAGCCGCACCCAATACAGGTCTCTTTGTCGTGCAGGACGATCCCGTCCTCACGGATGTAAAAACAATCGACCGGACATACCTGCTCACATGGCGCATCTGTACAGTGCATACATGCTATTGACATCGAGAACTCTTTGCCCTCTATACCTTCATTGAGAGTTACTACTTTGCGTCGATTTATACCTACTGGCAACTCATGCGCCTCAGCACAAGCAATACTGCATCCATTGCACTCTATGCATCTTTCTTCATCACAATAAAATTTCATTCTTGCATAACTCATCTCACACCCCCTACGCTTTTTCTATGCGGCAAAGGCCGGCTTTGGTCTCAGGGATCTGCGTGACGATATCGTAACCATAATTGGTGACAGTATTGGCACTCTCTCCTGTTGCATATGGTTTGGTTCCCTCCGGATACTTGCTACTCAGATCCTCACCTTGGAATTGTCCCGCAAAGTGCATAGGCAAGAAGACTCTGTCTGGCGATACACTGTATGTAAATCTTGCCTTGACTTTTATCTTACTCCCTTCTGGAGAGTGTATCCACATCATATCACCGTCTCTGATACCATGATTGAAGGCCAGATCGGGATGGATATCGCAGAACATCTCGGGAGTCAATGCAGCCAGATATTTGGACGCTCTATTTTCTACACCAGCACCATTGAGATTGACTAGACGCCCGGTTACCAAATTGATCGGGAATTCCTTGGACCAGTCTTTTTCTTTTTGGACCGATTCATATCTGGTATCAACTCTGTAATGGTTTGGTTTGTCCTTATATGTAGGGTACTCTTTGACCAGATCGGGTCTTGGACTGTGCAGCGGCTCTCTGTGCAATGGTATAGGATCAGGGAATGTCCATACCTTGGCTCTTGCTTTTGCGTTGCCGTACGGCGCGATACCTGCCTCCATACATTTTTGCGCTATTATGCCACTTGTATCGACTTTCCAGTTTTTACCGATCTTGGCCTTTTCTTCAGATGTGAGCGTTATACCGAGTACCTCTTCTATATTTGCGGCAGTGATCTCCGGGTATCCGCCATGTACTTTTGATCCTACCGGAGCGAAGTTGTCTCCCGCAAGCAGATTGACACCATCGTGTTCAAGCCCAAATCTGTTCCTAAAGCCCATTCCGCCCTCTTTGACAGGCCTGTGTATATCATACAGCACAGGACTTCCAGAGTGTGTTTCCGTCCAGCAAGGCCATGGCAGTCCATAGTATTCTCCCTTCATCGGACCGCTGCCTCTGAGACTCACCTCATCAAACATATGCCAGTTTTTTTGATGTTTTTTGAGGCGTTCTGCTGTCCAGCCTGTCAAACCTATGGTCTTGATGATGCGTGCTATCTCATCGGTAGCATCTTCAGGCCATTTGAACTCTTTTTTGTTCTCTTTGATGAGCATTCCTTTGGTCAACTCATCATAGAAGCCCATTCTTTTGGCCAACTCAAACATGATATCATGGTCTGTTTTGCTCTCATACATAGGCTCTACGACCTGACTTCTCCACTGCGCTGACCTGTTGGTCGCAGTTACCGAACCGCTGGACTCAAATTGTGTGGCTGCCGGCAAGATAAATACATCGTCCTGCTTGTCTGTCAGTATAGCTCCTTCGTTGACAAACGGATCGGCGAGAACTATTAGCTCCAAGTTATCCAGCGCCTCTTTGACTTTGGCTTGTTGAGCAATGGATGTTATACCGTTACCCATGACAAATAGTGCCTTGAGATTGGTACCGGCGTTGTCTATCTTGTCCTCACCCTCTTTGCCCGCAAGCACACCTGCATACCAACGAGCCAGGGTAAAGCCTTTTTTGTTCATCATCTCTTTGGTCTTGAATCTGCCCTTGAGCCAATCATAATCCACGCCCCAACTCTTGGCAAAATATTTCCATGAGCCGTCACTCAAACCATAATACCCAGGAAGCGTATGGGACAAGCAGCACATATCGGTAGCGCCTTGTACATTATCGTGACCTCTGAGGATATTGGTGCCTCCGCCCTCTTCGCCCATATTTCCAAGAGCCAATTGAAGTATAGGAGCCATACGGGTATTTGATGAGCCTATACTGTGCTGTGTCAGGCCCATAGCCCACACAAGGGTACCAGGTCTAGCTTTTGCATAGGCAGTGGTGATCTGGATCAATGTCTCAGGACTAACTCCTGTTACATCGGCTACCCTCTCAGGAGTCCACTTGGCTGCCTCTTTTCGCACATCTTCCATGCCATATACACGTCCGTCTATGAAGTCTTTGTTCTCCCATCCGTTTTTGAATATGATATGAAGCATCCCGTACATAAACGGGATATCGGTTCCCGGCCTGATTCTTGCATACATATCTGCCTTGGCGGCAGTTTTTGTAAACCTGGGATCTACTACTATCAATTGAGCGTTGTTTCTCTCTTTGGCTTTCAAAAAATGTCCAAATCCTACCGGATGGTTTACCGCAGGATTTGCTCCAAAGATAATAATTGCTTTTGCGTTCTGTATATCACCGAGGTGATTGGTCATAGCGCCATAACCCCATGTATTCGCCACACCGGCGACTGTTGCGCTATGTCAAATGCGTGCTTGGTGATCTATATTGTTGGTGCCGAACATTGCAGCGAATTTTCTGAAATAATACGCCTGCTCGGTACTCATTTTGGCTGAACCAAGAAAAATAGTACTGTCCGGTCCGCTGTTTTTCCTCAGATCCTCAAGTTTTTTCGAGATGCGATCCAAAGCATTATCCCAACTGATACGCTTCCATTTGCCGCCCTCTTTCACCATTGGATATTTGAGTCGCACTTCTGATCTGATCATATCGATCATATCTGCACCCTTGCTGCAGTGTCCGCCTTTACTTATGGGATGGTCTTGGGCTACCTCTTGTCTGACCCATACACCGTTCTGGACCTCTGCCTCGATGCCGCATCCGACAGAGCACGCTGTGCAGATAGTTCGAACCATTTTCGATCCTGGGAATGGATTCTTGATCTCTTCCTCAGTTGCCGGTCTTGTTACTTTGGCGTTGGCAAATGTGCTTGTAGCACCAAAAGCTCCAGCCAAAGCGGCCATTTTCATGAACGACCTTCTGCCGATCTTCGAGGAGAGCGCTCTTTTTGTTGCGTTTTCCATTTTGATCTCCTTTCAATCATTTATAGAGCTGAGTGATAATACATTTCCCATGCTCTGGTTTTTTTGTAGAGAATCTCTTTTTTCTTAGATTTTCCCACTACTACGCCGCTTGAGTCATTACTGTTTGCATTCGCTGCTACAGCTCCAACGGCAGCGGCAGAGCCAGCTACAACTGCTTTTTTCAAAAAGCTCCGTCTCTCCGGCTTCATATTGCCTCCTTTCATTAAATTTGATCCGACAAAAGGATCAGACAAAGAGAGCAAGCTCTCCTCTACTCATCCCTCCTATGCATCACTCATATCTTCTATGCCTGCATCATCACTCTCATCCGGCTCTAGAGAACAACTTTCCAGAAGCGCCTCGGCATTTCTTTTTATCCTGTTGAGTCTTCTTCTCTCTTCCTCTTTTTCGCTGATAGATTCGTGCAGTTCTCCACTGCCTATCTGAATCTCTTTGGATTTTGGTCTTGTCACTCCAAAATAGAATCTCTCAAACTCCATAAAGGCATTTAGTACAACTGCCATAGACCGATAGGCATTGGCCGCTTCATGCTCATACAAGGTAACTGTGAACTCATCTATAAATTGGTTGATGATCTCGTCAAACAGACAATGCTCTATCGACTGATAGGCTTTATTGCCGCTTATAGCTATCTCGATAAGCTCATGCATAAAGGTCATCAAAAACCCTATACTGTCCTCATTTTCCTTATATACTTTTTCATTGCGCCTGATGCGGGTTTTAGCAAGAAAATTAAGCACCTCCACTCTTTTTTTACCACTTTCGACTCCTTCGTCGTAGTAGCTGGCAGTATCCCTGACAACTACGGTTTCGGGATTGTGAAAAATATCATCATACTCCTGTGCCAGCTGCCCGTATCCGTAAGCTTCTATATACTCTTTTACTTCCTTGAGGGCTTCTTTGGAATTATCATCAAGCGGGTTTTCTATGAGTGTTTCCAGTACTTCTACCACACCGTCATATCTATCATCATCAGGTGTAAAAACAAACATTTTGCTGAGCAGTCCGTAGTAGATGGAGCGTGCAGGATTTACCTCCGATTTTTTCATGATCTTTTCTCCGTTTTTTTATTGTATTCGGCTATCATCATCACTTTGGGCTTGCAGTCCGGACAGCAGTACAAAGCCCTGATTTTTGCTTCATCATCGCCAAATCTCGGCGCCATCATATTGGATATCTTCTCTATTGATTTTCTTGTAGCAAACTCTTTCCCGCACTCCACACATGCAAACAATTCATCACGCGCCATTGTATTTTTCTTGAAATATGATGGATTTAGACTGAGCTCATCATGCACTATATTCAGGCAGTTCTCTTCTGGGCACGCCACCTCACAATAACCGCATACTGTACATAATGAGGGGTTGAATTTGAGCGTCTGATCTTCAGGATGAGCCGTCATAGCCGCTACATTACATACACCCACGCATGCCATGCATAGCGTGCAGGTATCTTCGTTTATTTTTATGTTGCCATAGTGGATATGCTCACCCGTTTTGACCACACCAAGATCATCTTCTCCGACAAGATGTGAAAGCCTGTATGTAAATACCTCCCTTTTGTTCATCCCCTCATCTGCCATATCAAACATACACTCTGAGATATCTTCAGCTTCATCAAGCGCTTGCTCCAGTTCCTCTTTGTTTTGGCAAAGATAAACCGCTTTTTTGTGATATTTTCGATCAAATATGTCGTTTATGATCCTTACGGCATCTCCTGTTCCTCTGGAGACCACATCGGTATATAAGATCACAGCATTGCCGCTCTTTTGAAGCAATGTCAGCAAGTGTGTTTCACTCAAAAACTTTCTCCCCTCTATCCCAAAAGGAAGAACACCTTCAGGGAATGGCAGATCAGGCATATCGACATTTGAGGGAATGATTAGAACCTTGTGACCTCGGTATAGTGTTGCTGCCTCTGCAAAAGCATCTCTCGGCATCTGACTAAAATCAAGAGCACCAGACGGGCAGACACTGACACACCCTCCGCAACCGTGGCAGTCAATATCGGAAAATTCCAGATGCTTGTCTTCGTCGACTTTTATGATAGATACTGTAGGGCAGACCTCTTCACATTTGCCGCAGGTTTCTTTGAGGAGTCTGCCGCTGTACTGGCAGATATCGGGATTATATATGACATAATTTTTGTATCTGTATATAGGTATATTGTTATAAATTTTGTCTATAGCCCTGTCCCAGCCGATTTTTTTAGGATCATAAACACCGCTTTGTCTAAGTGCAAACTCCGGAGCGTCATACCACAAAACCTGATCAACCTGCAGATTGCCCCTTACAAGTTTGGTGGTCTTGACATTCAAGGAGCCTATATGACCGTTTATATCGACTATTTCGTCTGGCTTAAAAGTCAATATAGAAAAATTGTCTTTATCAAACTGCTTTCTATGATCATCTTTTTGCTCTTTAGTAATAATTAAAATCTTTTTACCTACTTTGGCTTGATAGTCCATATCCTGAGCCTGGTCATAAACAATATTTCTTGCCTCATAAAGCTTTTTGATATTCTGTATACGATCTGCTATGTCATCCTGGGTATTACGAGCGTATATATCGATTTCATGGGCAAATATTTGAGTGTTTGGTACCTTTTTGTTTGCGATGATATAGTCATTATCGTCATTTTCCAAACATACATTGATGCTCTCATCCAGCGGGAACTCAAGGGATTTGTCGGTCAAAAATAGATACTCTAAACTCATTTATATGTTCCCTTTTAGTAAATTATTATTTACCATTGTAGGGAATTTTTCTTTAACTGACTCTTAAACAGGCTTGTATGCAGGCAATATAGCTCCACTTTTAGGTATAATTAAGAAACTTTTTACAAGGAATTTCTCTTGGTATGGTAAAAAATACTTTTATAGTTTTATTGATCATTTTATTTGGCATCGGCATTATACACCGTTTCGCCGACAGTCCGGAGACAAGAGAGATCAAGCTTGGTGCCTCTCTCCCTCTCAGCGGTATCAACCAGAATCTGGGGAATGAGATTGTCACAGGAGCAAATATTTACTTCAGTTTCATCAACAGTCATAATGGTATAAATGGCAAGCTGATCAAATTTATATATTATGATGATAAATACGAACCCGAAATCACACGCGTAAATATAGAACAACTTATTATGAACGATAAAGTATTTGCACTTTTTGATTTTGTAGGCACTCCAACGGTCAAAAGGGTTTTTCCGACGATCATCAAAAGTGATATTCCCTTCATAGCTCCATATACGGGTGCTAAGTTTTTGAGAAACAACGATCTTCCAAATATCGTTAACCTAAGGAGCTCGTACCAGGAGGAGATAGGTGCTCTCGTAAACTATCTTGTAAATAAAAAAAATATCAGTAGAATATCTATTTTTTATCAGAATGACGAATATGGCCAAGAGGGCTACATTGCTCTGCTAAAGGCATTGGATCATGTTGGTCTACCTTTGATAAGCGAAGGGACATACAAGCGCAATACTCTATTTGTCAAACAGGCAATCCACGATATACATTCGCCCAAGCCTGAAGCTATAATCCTTGTAGGCGCTTATAAACCAACCGCACGATTTATACAAAAAGCAAGAGCCAGCAAGGATCTGAAAAATGTTCTTTTCTGTCCGATCTCCTTTGTAAATTCGGACGCATTGATACAGGAACTAAACGGAGACGGCAAAAATATCATCTTCTCCCAAACTGTTCCTCCTTATACGCAGCCAAGCAAAAATGCAAAAGAGTATAAAAAACTATTAAAAAGATACACACCAGGCAAAAGACCTTCATTTGCGTCTTTTGAATCATTTCTTGCTGCAAAAGCAGTCGTAAAAGCCATCAAAGCCTCTCGAAGCCGAATAGACAGAAAAAATTTTTTATACCACCTAAAACATCCCCATGACAATGCTCTTGGTGACATAAAAATGCATTATAAGAATACTCAACTCTTGAACAAAGTATATCTACTCAACTATCGCAATGGAAAATTTAAAGTGATTGGTGAGAAACAATGAGAAAACTATTGGCAAAAAAACTTGAGAACATAACATTTGCCAACGAAACCAAAATACTGATATTTACTATATTGGGAGGAACCATCCTTATAGGGTTTTTGATGTTTGTATCTATATTTGCCCTCAAATATGACTTTGAGGTATTGTTTCGCAATCATACAAAACCTCTGGTAAAACTTGAAGAGATCAAAGATATATATCAGGTCAATATCAAAGAAACCCTCCTGGCCATCAAGAGCGGAGAGATAGACTGGAAGGACAGCATAGAAGTCCTGAACCTTGCGAAGCAAATCATCCACAAACAATGGCAGGAGTACAAAAACGGATCTCAAGCACAAACAGGCGGCTTGCCTGAGTTTGCAAGTAGATGGCTAAGATTCTTTTTGCCGATTGATACAAAAGAACTAACAGATCCTTTTGAAGCCAAGATCATAGAAAATATTGAGAACAAGATCACAAGTATAGATGACAAAATAAATAAGCTTGCATTTAACCTCAGCGATCACGAGACTCCTCCATCGAGTCAAAAAATAGACAACCTGATACTTGAAACGAACTCTATAAATATATATCTATCAAGTCTGATCACAAACAATCTCAAGCGTGCAATACGCAAAAAAGAAGCCAATGACAAGCTCTTCAACACCAGTACCTATATGTTGATATTACTTATAGGACTGGCTTTTTCATTTGTGTCACTTGTATCTCTGACCATAATCAACCACTTCAAGGAATTGCATTATTCTCTGGAAGAAAATGTGGCCAAAAAGACCAAAGAGCTCATAACTCTAAACAAATCCCTGGAAAGCAGGATCAAAAAAGAGGTCGAAGCAAGTCGTAAAAAAGATAATATAATGTTCCAGCAGGCCAGGCTGGCAAGTATGGGTGAGGTACTTCAGAATATTGCTCATCAATGGAGGCAGCCTCTTGGCACCCTTATGGTTATCATCCAAAGCTTCCAAAGCAAACACCTGGCCGGCAAGCTTGATGACAAAGTCATAGAAACAAATGTAGCGGATGCTATGCGCATAGGAAATAGTATGTCTGAAACACTTGATGACTTCAGAAACTTTTTTGCACCAAATAAAACCAAACAGAATTTCGATATCCAAAAAGCTATTCAAAAGGCCATAGAACTATCCAAATATCAACTCGATAAAGAAAATATAGAGCTGATCTATCAACCAAAAAGTTCTATAGAAACTTACGGTTTCAAAAACGAACTGATACATGTCATACTCAATATCATCAATAACGCCAAAGATAAACTAAGCACAGAGCAATCCAAAAGAGAGAGAAAAATTCTGATCATCACCAAACACAGCAAAAAGCAGGCAACCATTCGAATCATAGATAATGGAGGCGGTATAGATCCGAAGATACTTCCCAAGATATTCGATCCGTATTTCACAACCAAGCATAAAAGTATCGGCACAGGTATTGGACTGTACATGTCCAAGCAGATGGTAGAGAAACATATGAACGGCAGGATAGAATGCCAAAACATTAGATACAGATTTGACAAACATGATGATTTTTACCAGTGTGCAATGTTTGCCATAACCATACCTATTATACACAAGGAGAATACAAATGGAAAAAAGAAATCTTGAGGTTTTGAACAGTTTCAATATATTGTATCTTGAAGACGAACCGGAACTCCTCAAGCATACATCAGCAGTATTGGAAGATTTTGTCGATCAGGTCTTCCCTGCAATTACCATCAAAGAGGCTCTTGGAATTCTGTCTACACAAAAGGTTGATATCATACTTGCCGATATCAATCTCAAACAAGAAAGCGGTATCGATTTTCTTAAATCTATCAGGCATGAGATGGGTTACGACATGCCGGCTATTTTTATCACCGCTTATACAGATACCGAATACCTGCTTGATGCGATCAAACTAAAGGTAGACGACTATATCGTCAAGCCTATCAACGTAAAGGAACTGCTAAACTCCATGCACGATATTTTATTGCCAAAAATACAGGCCGAAGAGATCAGGAGATCAAACAATATGATACGGACTATTTCAGCTATCAGCGACGGCAAACAGATAGAGATCATACGATTCATCATAAAAAATCTTGATAAAAACAATATGTTCAATTACTCTTATGGTGACATTATGGAATCTATAAATGTCAGCAAACCTACGATTATCAAACTTTTCAAGCAATTAGCCAAACAGGGGATACTTACAAAATTGGAAAATAAAAAATATTTTTTCAATGAAAATGCTTTGCCCGATCCCAACAAAGCTGAAGAACTTATTTGAAACTGATTGGATTATATTGGCGAGAGGGTGGAGGAATCGAACCTCCCTCGAGACGGCCAGCCGCCCCGATGATCGGGTTTGAAGCCCGCAGTGTCCACCAGGATCACATACCCTCCGTAGTTTATTTGGAGAATCGTATTATATCCCATCACTTCGTATATAGGACTTATATATCCAAAACATATTAGTTTATTGGTACAATGCGAAACTATCAAACAGCTTAGGAAAACTTATGCCAAACCAAAACAAACTGATAGAAATTTTGAGTCAAATACCATATCCTGGTTTTAGCAAGACTATAGAACAATATGGATTTATCACAAATGCCAAAATCACCGACAAGGGCGCAGTCATAGAACTCGATATCCCCTCCTTGGCTAAAAGTGTGCGAAATCAACTCGAACTTGAAGTAAGCAAAAGGCTTGAGGCCGCAGGAATACCTCTATCCAAGCTAACCATCAACACTCCGCCCCCACCACGACAAACAAGCTCCAAAGGCTTCAATGCCTTACCGGATATACAAAGTTTCGTGATGGTAAGCTCGGGCAAAGGCGGAGTAGGCAAATCAACCACCACCGTCAATCTATCCCTTGCACTCGCAGCGCAAGGCAAAAGAGTCGGACTGCTTGATGTAGATGTGTATGGACCCAATATCCCACGTATGATGGGGATTGATGGCGTCGAGCCTGTGTTTGTGGGCAATAAGATCAAGCCGATCCAGGCTCACGGGATCAAGGTGATGAGCATGGGCTCACTTATAGCCAAGGATGCCTCCTTGTTGTGGAAAGGGGCTATGGTCACTCAAGCAATTGATCAGATGCTGGTTGATATCATGTGGGGAGATATAGATGTGCTTGTATTTGATATGCCGCCAGGCACCGGTGATGCGCAGATCACACTGGCTCAGAGCCTGCCTATTACTGCCGGAGTATGCGTCACTACTCCCCAAAAGGTGGCGCTCGATGATACAATCAGGGCATTGGATATGTTCAGTCAGCTAAACATTCCTATTGCAGGTATAGTAGAGAACATGAGTGGATTTATCTGCCCCGAAACCGGTACCGAGTACCCGATATTTGGCAAAGGAACTACTCCAGAACTTGCCAAAGCGTATGATACACAAGTATTAGCTCAGATCCCTATAGACCCAAGCGTTAGAGAAGGAGGGGATGAAGGCATGCCTATAGTGACCCTTGCTCCAAATGATGAAACTACTCGTAGATACATAGATGCAGCAGATAAGCTATGGCAAAAAGTTGTGGAGATCAACGCTTCAGGGGGAGTGGATAACAGTGCGGTCCAGCCTACAATTTTTTGAAATGATTAGAAGAATTGAACAAAAGCCTCCGAATTCTCGGAGGCGGGCAGACGACAAGTCATCAAACTTTTGTATGAGCGATCCTCGCTCCTGTTGAGACTTATCAGGCCGGTATAGCGCCGCTATTGTTGGCATAGTGCTCCAAAAACTCAGCGACATGTTTGACGTATTTGGGTCTGAAAGGTTTCAGAGGAATTTTTCTATCACAAAGTTTTGAAATTTCCTCTTCAAGTTTACCTGAAGATATTATCTCTTCCCACTTTTCAACCGACAATTTAGAAGCTATAGTTGTAGCCGGATATTTACAATCATCATGTATAGCTCTTTGGACTATCTTCTCACCCTTGATAGGGTCGGCTGAAGCCAAAGATACTATCACTCCTGCACTTGCGGCGATAACCAAAAGCGCCTGAATCAATGTTTTTTTCATCTTCTCTCCTTTCAATGCTCATCAGCATCAAGATTGAATGCTCTTGTACCAAGATAATACAGTAATATCGCAAGACCCAAGCCTCCAAGACTGATCATGATCTCGGTAGAACTTGGGAAATAATGTACCCACTCCGGCGGTAGCTGATACTCTCTGGTCTTCATCATTTGAAGCGGCTTAAGCTGTGTATCATGCACCAAGTCATATCTCATAAAAAATATACCTACCATACCTATCAAAGAAGCATAGACATAAAGAGTCGGCCGCTTCCATTTAGTAAAGAGCATTATCGTAAACGGTATCACCATGCCCATAAGCACTTCACCTACCCAAAATGGAGCTCCGCTGAGGATATGTTTGACCACGTCGGCACGTCCCGGCATACCTCCATATACTCCTGTCAGCATCTTCCATGTCTCAAAGAACATCAAAATAGCCAAAAGCAAAGTCTGGATCTTGGCCAAGCCTACCAAAAGCTTCTGCACTTTCTCCTCATGGAAGTCCATCTTGTATCTAAACCCGATAATAATAAATGACAGATAGATGCCGGTGATAAAAGCTGTCATAATAAAGTAAGTTGGATAAAACACGCCATTAGATATCGTCCTTGCGTTCAAAAAGCCAAAAACGCCTCCCAGGTTAGAGTGAGCCGCCAAACCTACCAGCAGGCCTAGCAAGCCGAATATCTTGGCTTTTTTCATATCATTGTTAAGCAAAAAATAAAACTCAACAATCATAAATGTCAGATAAATACCATACAATGTACCCATCCACCAAATAGCCGAAGTAAGACCAGGGCTTAGAACGTTGTATATCATCATCCTTACCGGGTGACCAATCTCGAAGGCGATCACGGCAAATCCCGCCAAGATAGTTACAATAGAGCCAAAAATAGCTCTTTTGCTGATCATCTCATAGTCTTTGAAACCAAATACATCTCCAAGAGAGCCTACAATACAAAAACCGGTAGAGCTGACCACAAAGAAAATATAAACAGCTATCAAAAGTCCCCAGGGATGCTGTCTGGTCACACCATAAGCATGATGCCCGTGTATCAAATAAGTACCTACACCTACGACAAACATGATCAGAAATAAAATTGTTGAGACTGCAACAATCAAATTGATCGGGTTTTTTTCAAAACTAAAGAGTGATTTTAGCGAAAAATCTTCTTTAATCGGTATATTTAAAGGTCCAATTTTCATATCTCACTCCTTATGTTAGATAGAAGAGCTTGGGCTTGGTACCCAAGTGTGATTTGAGGCTAAAGTGATCCCTGGTTTTGAGCAGGATACTTATCTCACTGTTTGGATCATCCAGATCACCAAATGTCCTAACCTTGGTAGGGCATGTATTTTGACATGCAGTAGTGGTTTCTCCTCTGGCAAGTCTGGTATCTGAGCAGAAAGTACACTTATCTACCGTCATGGTACGATCATCCACATATCTGGCATCATAAGGGCATGCGTTCATACAATAGCTACAGAGGATGCACTTGTCGCTGTTGACCCGCACTACATGATTTTCATCATAATATGTAGCCTGCGTAGGGCAGACCTCCTGGCATGGAGCCTGTTCGCAGTGCTGACACTGACTGGGCATAAAAGTACTGGAGGCGATATCCAGATTGGGCCACTCTCCAGCTATTTCATTGACACCTACCCATATGCGGTGCTTGTCAGCACCTAAAAGTACTCCATTCTCTTCTTTGCAAGCTACTTCGCATGCTTTGCAGTTGATACAGTTTTTATAATCCAATGCCATTCCGTATCGTGCCATTACACCCTCCTTATCTCGACATTGGTTGTATGCATGACCGCAGCTCCAAATGTCGGCTCTATATCGTCTTTGATGATCACGGCGTCATTGGCTCCATTGCCGTAAGCCAATTCCATGCCTTCACTTTCACTGCCAAATCCATGTAGCATAAATGTTTGATTGGGAGCGATCTTTTCGGTAGGATATGCCTTAAGCTGGACCTTGCCTACTTCGCTTTTGACCTCTACTGTGTCACCAAACTCTATACCCATCTTTTTAGCCACTCGTTTGTTGATCCAGAGATAATTGGTAGGAATCAGATCCCTTAGCATAGCATTATTGGTCGTACCGCTCTGCGTAAACTGCGCATGGCGACCGGTGATGAGCCGGAATTTGCCTTTGGGCACAGAAAACCTCCACTCATCATGCCAGGTAGGCATAGTATCTATGCCCCCTTTGGCCAAATGTTCATATTTGCATATTACTTTGAGATTATCTCCCTGGGTAGAATAATATCTCTTTGATTTTGGATAATATTGGAAATCATTTGGCGAAAGCTGCTTGTGATATTCTTCTATATGTGGATAATATACGCCTTTTTCGTCAAGTATCTCCCACGCCTTTTCTCCAAAGACTTTTTCAACTATCTCTTTGTTTTTTTCATGTACCGGCTTATCCCAGGCATCAGCGAGATCATAGCCGTCTTCTTTGAATACGGCCTCTTCACCTCTTTTGGCTATCTCCTCTTGGAGATCTTTGTCGTATTTTTTGCTGATCTCAAAGAGCGGTTTGGCCAGCTTCTCGGCCAACTCTTTGTAAATCACTTCAGGCTCTTTGGTCTCATATAGGGGTTTTATGGCGGCTTTGCGCTGCACGATAGCGGGCTCCAGGAAGCCATAAGCTTTAACAGGTGACGTCCTCTCAAGATAACTTGCTTCAGGCAATATCACATCGGCAAACATAGCCGTATCGCTTGGCAAAATATCTATCATGACATTTAGATCCATTTTCATCAACAGTTCACGAGTCTTGGCTGCATTTGGCACGCCCATCATAGGGTTGTGCTTGCGCATCATCATCACCCTGACCGGATACGGATTTTTACCTTCGAGTATCATATTTCTAAACACTATCCAAGATCCGGACTTGATGGTAGGAAAGGCTATTCCTTCAGTATCAAATCTCTCTTTGGCCTGCGCATAAATAGGGGCACTGACATACTCGGGAGGCAACTGTATAGGGTTGCCGTATATATAGCCGCCCTTTTGATCCAAATTGCCACTAAGAGCCTGAAAGATCGCCATAGCGCGGCGGAACTGATAATCATTGGGGGACAGGATACTTCTGCGACCGGGGTATATGATCGGATGCTCTGAAGACATAAACTCTCTAGCCATAGTGTATATCTCTTTGGCCGGAATACCCGTGATAGGCTCAGCCCATTCAGGTGTGTATTTGTGGCTGAGGATATGTTGTTTGTACTCTTCATATCCTACGCCGTATTTTTTCATAAACTCTTCATTTTGAAGATTTTCACTAAACACCACATAAGTCATTGCCAATACCCAAGCCAAATCGGTACCCGGATTGACAGGCAGCCATTTATCTGCCTTGGCTGCTGTGTTGGTAAACCTTGGATCAATGCAGACCATCTTGAGTCCGCGACCTTTGGTGACCTTGAACATATCCAATGTATCTGGAGTCAAAATAGCCTCGGCTCTGTTTGCGCCGGCTATGATCATATAATCAGCATGCTCAAAATCTATCTCAGGATACACACCAAGCGTGGCAAAAAACCCTCCGCCGGCAGTCTCGAGACAGATACTTACTTCATCGACATAATTTGGAGAGCCAAGTTTTTTGCCTACCAAATCCTCAAAGCCTTCTTTAGAAAGACCCTCACCGTTACAGTATCCTATTGTGGCCCTGTTGTCCTTCTCCTCATCGAGAATTTGCGCAAGACCTTTGAATTTGTCTGTACCGTTTAGAATCGCTTCATACGCCTCTTCCCATGTAGCTCTTTTGAATTTGCCTTCTCCTCTTTTGCCGATTCGTATCAGAGGATATTTGAGCCGATCGGGATCGTACGTGGTCTGGATACCGGCATTGCCTCTTGGGCATAGCATGTTTTTTGACTTTGGGAAATATGGATTTGGATTGAGCTTGGTTACAACCCCGTTTTCTACCCTGGCATATGCAGCACATTTATTGACGCACATACCGCATAGAGTAGGAATTTCCTCGGCTTTTCCGGTGCCTGTCTTGGTCGTGACATTATCGGGCATATGAGAGGTATGCTCTCCCCCATGTCCTGCTGCAAGCAGGCCGGTTCCTGCCGCACCGCCCACTATGGTCATAGCAACAGTGCCTTGCAGAAACTTACGTCTGGATATTTCAACTTCCATTGACGCTCCTCCTAAGTAGTTTATTTAGACAATAATTCGGAGTCTGAAACTCCAAATTATAACTCTATACTATAGTTTACATTGAAAATACTTATTAAGAGACGATTTGGATCAATTTTTTACCAAATTTGACGAAAAAAAATAAATTTTTATTAAAAAATTAGTCAAAATCGAGTTTTTATAGGATTAGGTTATTTTTATTATAAGTTTATCTTGTTGTTAGAATTGCTTATGAAGGATTTAGCCAATAATATCCCAAAAGAAACAAAACAACAGTGGGGATAAAATATTTGACAGCTACCGCGGTGAAACTCACCATCTGACACCCGGTGCAAGAAGCATATTTATCTGCTTCCCATTTAGCATATAGCCAGTACGAGATTATTAAAATAAGCAGTAAAGCAGTTATATAAGGTACAAAACCGTATAAGGAGACTCTGGTGGCTTGAGAGACACCAAATAAAGGTGTTAGCATCATCACGCCCTCTATGAACAGCAGCTTATTCATCACACTTTTAAAATATTCACGCTTGGAAAATGTTGGACAATTATTGAATTCTCCTCCAAGTCCCTGTTTGGCGAGTTCTTTTTCGATCTCTTTTTTCTCTTTTTTGTCCACACGATCCATAAATGTCCCGCCAAAGATATAATCTATCTTGCGCTGGAGCAAATAAGCAAAATGTTTCTCTGCTGTCATAGTGTGCTGCTTGCCGTATCTGTCTTCATAAACTATAGATATCCACTCAAAGCGCGGGATTTGCTCCACCACATTTGGCAGATATAGTGTTGTCTCGGTAGATAGAGCACGCCCTTTGTGGCGGATGATACGCGGATTGCAAAGCTCCAACCACTCTTTTTGGGGTGTTTTGACCACTACCACGGCCAAAGGTACTGCTACCTGTATCGCAGCCAGTCCGGGAGCATTGTGGGCCTCGGCTGTTTCCTTGAGATTATCTATGAACTCCCATAACTCTTCATCAAAAAAACGCACATTTGCTGATCCGATATTGATACGGTCATCTGGAAAAGTAATAATTTCTTCGACCACTATTTAGCCTTTGATAGAAATGTAGAGATCCCCCCTAAAAAAGAGGGGCAAGTGATTAGTTAGTGGTGTGATTTGAGGATAAGTACTGTCATCTTGATATTGATCGCAATAAAGCGAATAAGCTGCCACAATACACAAGTGCGCAGGAATTTCTGAAATCCTCCGGGGATCATCGCTCCAAACTGTGGACTATAAGGTTCTATGTGTTGTACATGTTCTCTAGACATATCTTTCTCCTTCTTTTTTCTTTTTATTCTGGTATCAAAGTCCAGCCCGGCTTAAGCTTGGCTTTCCATATAAATGCATGATGGAGTATATGTTTGACCCAGTGAGCAGCCAAACCTATCTCTCCTGTGGTTCCATTGATGTCACGTCCCGTGCCTGGATATTTTTCAAAATCAGGAATGATAGGATATACGGTCATTGCCGCAGCAGTACCATTCAGCAGACCTTTGCCCGCAGAAGCGACACATGCCGCACCCATCTCCGCCATTGAGGCAGTGTGTGTAGGCTCAGGTGCACCGTTGATCATATCCCTGATACTGGCCGCTACAGCCTTGCCCATCATAGCACTTGGCATACCGGTACGAGGAGGCGTTGGGTTGATCGGAGTGCCGTTGGGTGACTTCATAGGCTTAGAGATGATATGAGGTGGAGCAAATGCGATACCGGCTGCAAAGATGTTTTTGTAGTCAGGATTCTGGAGTGTGCGCGGCCAATCACTTGCTTTCCACTCTTCATAAGGCTTTGGAGTATAATCAGCATCGACTTTCATAAATCCGTTAGGAGCAAAAAGCTTATCTGTGATATCTTCTCCGGCTTTGTCGTATGCTTTCATGCCGGCACCGGCAAACGGGGGGATCAGCATGGCAAAATCAAACGGCTCTTCGTCAAACTCACCATCAAGCGTCTCATAGGTCACTTTGCCCTCTTCTACCTTGTTGACATGAGCTCCAAGTATCCAGTCCATACCGCGCTCGGCATAAAGTGATTCGGCAAAGACCTTGCTTGATGTCACATAGCCGCCTGTCTTGAAATGCAGACCACCCATACCAAAATCACCAAGGAACGATTCGTTGGTAATGAAGGTAATGGTAGCCTTGTCGCGTACACCCTCCTGCTTGAGCTTATGCTCTACGTTAAAGATATACTCAAATGCCGCTCCCTGACAGGTACACATACCGTGTCCGGTACCAATAAGAATGTTTTTGTGCTCACCTTTTTTCATCTGTTCTATAAGCTTATCAAGCTCTTCAGAGGCATGCTCGGCATGATCAGCCGTACATACTGAGACAGTATATTCACCAAGCTGACCTTTACCGTTGCCAAGACCCGGAGTAGCGTCGAAGTTGAGCTTGGGACCTGTGGCATTGATGAGATAATCATACTCTATCTCTTCAGTCTCGCCCACTTTGTTCTGCCCTGTATATTCTACGGTCACAAACGGCTTTTCGCTGCCCTCTTTGCCTTCTGGATGAATGGAGAGAGCTTTTGCCTGACGATAGTCTACACCTGCTTTTTTATAAACAGGAGCGAGATCGAATATCACTTCCTCTTTTTTCATTTCACCTACACCAACCCATATATTGGATGGTATCCAGTTCCATTTGGAGTTCGGTGTTACCACTACCACTTCATGCTCTTTGCCAAGCCATTTGGATGCAAAACTTGCAGCCGTATGTCCGGCAACACCAGCACCTAATACTACTAATCGTGCCATAGAGATCCTTTCTTTACTAAAATCAGAGTATTGTGAATTATACGGGAAAGTGCTTTAAGGGGATATTAAAAAGTCATATTCTGATATAAAGTTTTATTATATATATTACTTTTATTTAATAATTAATCTGTGCTTATAGTTAGAATATCGGGAATGAAAGCGATGTATTATGGTAGAATTTCATAACAATCCAAAAGGTATGATGTGATAAAAGCATTTTTTAAAAACAAAAAATGGATTTGGTGGGCTTATGGCGGATTGGCGATACTACTAGTCAGTCTCTATGCGCAGGTACAGCTAACAGTGGCCATCAATAAATGGTACGGGGGCTTCTATGATATCCTACAAAAGGCTACAGAACATAAGGTAAGCGAATTTTGGGAACAAATGCTGCTCTTTGCAAAATATGCCTTTCCATATGTCCTGATAGCGACTATCACTGCGTATTTCACTAGAGTATATGCCTTCAAATGGCGGGAAGCTATCACTTTTGACTACTTACCTCAATGGCGCTCGGTAGAACATGAAGTAGAGGGAGCCTCACAGAGGATACAGGAAGACATATATCGCTTTGCCCGCATAGTGGAGTCTCTCGGATTACAAGTAGTCAGAGCTATTATGACGCTTGTAGCCTTCCTCCCTATACTCTGGGGTCTTAGCAAAAACGTCTCGGTACCATATATGCCCGCTCATGGTTCACTTGTTTGGGTGGCTCTGATCGTATCTATCGGAGGGTTGATCATATCGTGGTTTGTAGGTATTAAGCTGCCTGGACTCGAATACAACAACCAAAAAGTAGAAGCTGCGTTTCGCAAGGAACTTGTGTATGCTGAGGACGATAAAGTGAATTTTGGGCAGATAGACACTGTGACTGATCTATTCTTCGGGCTCAAACTTAATTATTTTAGACTCTTTGCCCATTATGGGTATTTTGATGTATGGCTAAATGCCTTTGAGCAACTTATGGTAATAGTGCCTTATATAATAGTAGGTCCGTCACTCTTCACCGGAGCCATTACCCTGGGGGTGCTGGTGCAAGTGAGCAACGCCTTTTCCAAGGTGCGCGAATCATTCTCAATATTTATAGGCAACTGGACCACTATCACAGAACTTCGCAGTATCCACAAACGACTGAGAGAATTTGAAGCAAATATAGGATATAGGTAGTGGATGGTGGATGGTTGATGGTGGATGGTTGATGGTTGATGGTGGATGATGGATGGTGGATGGTGGATGGTTGATGGTGGATGGTGGATGGTGGATGGTGGATGGTTGATGGTGAATAGTAAGTAGTGAGTAGTGGATTTTGCACATGGTTGAGCTTTTGTCAAGCTTGGTTTGGTGTATTGTTAATTTGTAGTAATTGGTTGTGTTGCTATAGAAGCATTGCGCAGAAGCATACCGAAATTTCTTGTACATTCAATTGAGAAGAAATATCTAACTTATAGTTAAAAGGGGATATGTGAACAAAAATACAATAATACTCTTTGATCTTGACGGCACTTTGATAGACTCCACCGAAGCCATACTTGAAAGTTTCAAAGTAGCTTTTGAAAGATTCGGGCGGACGGTTCCGAAAGATTCTGCGATCAAAGATCTTATAGGCCTGCCGCTGGATATGATGTTTGCCAGACTTGGGATAAGTGCATCACAAATCGATAAATATGTTAAAGCATACAGGGAACATTATCGAACAATACACACCGATAAAACCACATTGCTTCCAGGTGCCTTTGAGGCTGTTAAAAACGGATATAAGTTTGCCTATCTTGGGGTAGTGACCACCAAAACCGCACAATATTCAAAAGAACTGCTGGAGTATTTTGGGATAATGGAGTATTTTGGGGTGCTCATCGGCAAGGAAGATGTCGCCCATCCCAAGCCCGATCCGGAACCTATCATAAAAGCTCTGGAAGCGTTACCTGACGTAACAGGAAGCAAATTTATGATAGGGGATACTTGTCTGGATATGGATGCCGCATCTGCTGCAAATGTCTTTGGCATAGGTGTTACATGCGGTTATTCTGCAGCTTCTAAATTGTCTAAATGCACCCGCAGGATCGTCAAAAATGCTTCTGAAGCGGTCAACGAAATCTTAAAAGAAATAAAAATCTGATATCCAAAGCCCCTTTTAAGAGAGCTCTCATTACAATGAGCGAACCCAAAGGGGTTTATACAGCAAAATGATAATATTTGCGAATAAACCTCAAAAAGAAAAAGAGGAGAAGATATGGTAGAGATCAGATGGCACTCCCGTGCCGGACAAGGTGCGGTCACCGGCGCCAAAGGACTCGGAACGGTCGTAGCAGCAACTGGCAAAGAGGTACAAGCTTATGCACTGTACGGTTCAGCTAAACGCGGTGCAGCTATGAATGCCTACAATCGCATAGATGACAAGCCCATCATCAATCACGCAACCAAAATGAATCCGGACTATGTGCTAGTAATAGATCCAGGTTTGGCATACACTGATGATATCACAAAAAATGAAAAACCAACCACCCAATATATCATCACAACACACTTGACCAAAGATGAGCTGATCTCCAAGATTCCTGCTTTGCAGGATAAAGCTGACAGAGTACATGTGCTTGATGCGATAGGTATCTCCAAAGAAACCATAGGACGTTCTATGCCAAACACTCCTATGCTCGGTGCTCTTATGAAAATATCGGGCATGTTTCCGCTTGATGAATTCCTGGAGAGTATGAAAGTAGTGCTGTCAAAGTTCCCACAAAAGATCATAGACGCCAACATGGAAGCGATAACCCGCGCCTACAATGAAGTGAATTAGGAGTATAGAATGAGCGATAATGCACTAAAAGGAAACGCGAAACGCGGTATACGAGAACTTGGAGCCGAAGAAAAAGTCGGCTGGGATGAAGTCAAACAAGGAGTTGTGCTCAATTCGTTTGAAGAACCCGTCAAAGATGTAGCACATATACGCCCCGAAGACAGGGATTATTCTGATTTTAATTCCTATACCGCCACAGTGGCTTCCTGGAGGGTTATCAAGCCTGTTTACAATGCTGATATTTGTATAGACTGCCAGAACTGCTGGGTATGGTGCCCCGATACATCTATCATATCCAGAGACAAACAGATGCTCGGGATCGACTATGATCACTGCAAGGGTTGCGGAGTATGTGTAGAAGTCTGCCCTACCAATCCAAAATCACTATTGATGTTTGATACCAACGAAGAGCTTGATGTAGCTCTGTCTCAGTGGCCTGAGAAAAAGAAAAAAGAGAAATAAAGGAAAACCGATGGCAAAAAAGTTTGATATAAATGAAATAGAGGTTTGGGACGGTAACTACGCCACCTCTCAGGCATTGCGCCAGGCTCAAGTCGATGTCGTAGCGGCCTACCCCATCACTCCTTCGACCCCTATCGTAGAAGGTTATGGCTCGTATGTAGCCAATGGATATATAGATGGTGAATTCGTAATGGTCGAATCTGAACATGCCGCTATGTCATCATGTGTAGGGGCTGCAGCAGCAGGTGGACGTGTAGCTACTGCTACAAGTTCGCAAGGTTTTGCATTGATGGTAGAGGTACTTTATCAGGCTTCGGGCATGAGACTTCCTATAGTCTTGACGGTAGTCAACCGCGCACTTGCATCCCCGCTGAACGTTCGCGGTGATCATTCCGATATGTACCTTGGGCGGGATGCCGGCTGGATCAATATAGACGCATTTAATCCTCAGGAGTCATATGATTTGACACTGTGCGCCTTTCGCATAGGTGAGCATCTCGATGTGAGACTGCCAGTTATGATGCATCAGGACGGTTTCACTACATCACATAAAGCCCAAAAGGTAACACCCCTGCAAGATGATGTGGCTTATAAATTTGTGGGCGACTATGTGCCTGTGGATGAGATGCTTGACTTCACACGTGCTGTCACCCACGGCGCCCAGACTGAGGAGGATTGGCATTTTGAACACAAAGCCAAGCAGCACAAGGCTCTTATGGATTCCCGCAAAGTGATAGACGAAGTATTTGCAGATTTCAAAAAACTTACAGGACGCGAATACAAAAGAGTTGAGACATATATGATTGAAGATGCTGAAGTGGCAATAGTAGCTTTGGGATCCAGCGTAGAGACAGCCATACTCGCCGCAAAGCAACTTAGGGAAGAAGAAGGTCTCAAGGCCGGCGTTATTGCTCCAAGGGTTTTCAGGCCATTCCCGTATGATCTGGTACGTGATGTGATCGACGCAAGTCCGCTCAAAGCCATAAGCGTTCTTGACAAATCATCCCCTGGCGGTGCAATGGGCGGCATGTTCAACGAAATATCCGCAGCTGCATATACCACATCTAACAGACCATTGATCACAAACTATATCTACGGTCTTGGCGGCAGAGACTTTTCGGTAGAAGAGGCTAAAAGGATTTTCAAAGAGCAAAAAGCACATGCCGACGCAGGGCATATTACTACACCTATCCAGCAGTTCAGCGGCCTTCGTGGTCCAAAGCTTGGATTTTTTGAGACAAAAAGGAGCTAAGATATGGCTATCACATCTGTAAAAAACCTAAAAGAATTTTCTACTGTAAATGAGCGATTTGAAGGTGCGCATCTGTTGTGTCCGGGGTGCGCGCACTCTATGATCGTACGAGAGCTTATGAATGCAACCGATGATAATCTTGTCATTGGTGCCAATACCGGCTGCCTTGAAGTATCGACTGCAGTCTACCCATATACCTCGTGGGATACTTCATGGATCCATATAGGATTTGAAAATGCCGCATCAGCAGTAACAGGCGCGGAAGCTATGTACAAAGCACGCAAGCGCAAGGGTACCCTCAAAGACCCTGATGCTCCTGTCAAATTCGTAGCCTTTGGCGGGGACGGTTCGAGCTATGATATCGGATTTCAGTGGCTCTCGGGCGCAATCGAGCGCGGACATGACTTTACATATATAGTCCTTGATAACGAAAATTATGCCAACACCGGCGGACAGAGATCTTCTTCTACGCCTATAGGTGCATCCACATCTACTGCTCAGGCAGGATCAGCCTCATACGGCAAAAAAGAAAAGAAAAAAGACATAGTCGCTATCATGGCAGCCCATGGCGCTCCATATGTCGCTCAGCTGGCTCCTAATAAGTGGAAGATCATGGCCAAAGGATTCCAAAAAGCCCTCGAAACTGAAGGTCCATGCTTCATAAATACAGTAAGTGCATGTACTACCGAGTGGAAGTTCGATCCCAAGGATACTATACATGTGACTGATCTGGCTACTGATAGCCTGATGTTCCCCATCTATGAGATCATCAACGGCACAGAGCTCAATATCCTTTATCGCCCCAAAAATGTGGTACCAGTCGAAGAGTATCTTGCTGCCCAGGGACGCTACAAGCATCTCTTCAAACCTGAAAACAAGCATATAATCGAACAGATCCAAAAAGACATCGATGCCAAGTGGGAATACCTCCAGCGCCGTGAGGAAGCCCGCGTATAAATCTCCAAATATTTGCAAACCGCACTCAGACTTGAGTGCGGTTTTCTCCAATAAATCCCCATTTTATTGACATTAATAAAAAAAATACCCTATAATAGCGCTACTTTCATTCAAAAGGAGAAAAAATGAAAAGAAGAAACTTTCTATGCAGAGTTTTGATAGGTTCAGTTGTTGCTGCTGGAATGATTACCGGCGCTTACGCGGGAGGTAAGGAGAAAAAATACATAATTGCTACGGCAAGCACGGGCGGCACTTATTATCCTGTCGGTGTAGGTATCGCAACCATCGCCAGTCTTAAACTTGCCAAGAAATACAAGATGACCTTCTCAGCTGTCACAAGCGCAGGGAGCGGAGAAAACGTCGATATGATAGATAAAGGAGAGGTGGATTTTGCTATCCTGCAGGGGCTCTTTGGATCCATGGCCTGGCAGGGTGTCGGCAAATACGAAGGCAAGCCGCGCAAGAATCTGCGCTCAGTCAGCATGCTCTGGCAGAATGTCGAGCAGTTTGTCGTCTATAACGACTATGCCAAGACCGGCAATATAATGGATCTAAAAAACCTTTACGGCAAGCCTTTCAGTATCGGCAAGCGCAACTCCGGTACCAGAGTATCGGGTGAGACTATAATGGGAGCTCTTGGGATAGATTTCAACAAAATGGATCTCCAATATATGGGATATGGCCCAAGTGCCAAAGCAATGCAAGATCACAAAGTAGAAGGGATGAATATCCCGGCAGGAGTCCCGGCCAGCGCCGTGACTCAAGCTTTTGCCAATATAGGCGGAGACAGGATATCCATACTTGAATTTACAGATGATCAGCTCAAGAAGATCCAAGGCGCCTTCCCTGTATGGACCCGCTATGTGATACCAAAAGGCTCATACCCAGGACTTGATAAAGATGTAAATACCATTGCCCAGCCAAACCTGCTTGTAGCTACAAAAGATACACCCGAAGAGACCGTATATCTGCTGACCAAAACAATGTACGAAAATTTGCCGTTTCTTAATACAGTGCACAAGGCGACCAAAGCAATGGCTCTTGAAAAGGCGATTGCAGGACTCCCCATGCCACTGCACCCGGGTGCGGCTAAATACTACAAAGAAAAGGGGATCAAGATTCCTGATAGACTCATAGCCAAATAATATGTCCAAAACCAAGCTGACAACCGTGATCACCGTCTATGCGGCGCTGATCGCGGTTTTTCATTTTTATATTAATCTGCGCGGCGGAATTAGTGATCTGTGGTTCAATGCTGCCCATTTCTCATTTCTTGCTTCTCTTGGATTCTTGCTGTATAGGACGACAAAAAAAAGTGATCCCGACATAATCCCATGGTATGATATTGTTTTGTCATTATTGGCTTTGGTGCCGTTTTTTTATATCATGCTTACCGAAGAATCGATCTACACCAGCAGCGGCAGTATTGTGATGGGGCCTGTCAATCTTGCAGTGGCGGCAGGCACAATACTCCTTGCTCTTGAGATCGTTCGCCGCACCACCGGATGGATTATTCCGATCATGATGATCCTTGCCATTGCGTATGTATTGTTTTTGGGTAATTATATATCCGGTGTTTTTGCTTTTGCAGGTATGTCTGTAGACAGATTTCTATATAGAGCATTTTATACCGGAGAAGGTTTGTTTGGATTTATCGCCAACATATCCGCGACATATGTTTTTATGTTTATGCTCTTTGCCGCATTTTTGATGAAATCAGGAGCCGGAGATTTTATCGTCGATCTCTCCAAGGCGCTTACGTCAAGATTTAGAGGCGGGGCCGGACATGTAGCTGTGTTTTCATCCGCTCTTATGGGAACTATATCAGGCTCAGCAGTGGCCAATACAGTCTCTACCGGCTCCATCACGATACCCATGATGATCAAAAACGGCTTCAAGCCCATATTTGCCGCTGCAGTAGAAACAGCGGCCAGCACAGGAGGGCAGATCATGCCTCCTATCATGGGGGCAGGAGTGTTTGTAATGGCACAGATGACCCAGATACCGTTTACCACTATCGTGCTGGTATCTATATTGCCTGCTGTTTTATACTTTTCATCTATCTCCTTTTATATACATATTCATGCCAAAAAACACGGTATAGACGCCACGGGAGAGAGTACAAATGTATGGCCTATTTTGCGTGAGGGAACTCACTTTTTCATCCCTCTTGCAGTATTAATGGTGCTGCTGATCAAAGGGTTCACCCCCACCTACGCCGCAGGCTTCTCGATCCTGGCAATCATCGTTGCATCGTGGCTGACAAAAACAAAACGAATGTACCCTAGAGATATTCTGGAGGCTCTTGCTATGGGGACAAAAAACATGATCGTAACGGGCGTATTGCTTGTTTCTGTAGGTATTATTGTAGGCATCATAAATATCTCCGGTATCGGTGTGACCTTCTCACAGCTTATTATGGATTGGTCGGCCAACAGCCTGATGCTCGCCCTCGTACTTGTGGCGATCGCTTCACTGTTTTTGGGCATGGGGCTGCCTGTAACGGCCAGCTACATCGTGCTGGCTGTCCTCTCGGCTCCCGCGCTGCTGGGGCTCATGCTCTCGCCTGAGATGGCGGCTCTGGCTTCGGCTGGCGTGACCGTACCGGAGATGACGATGTACCTGCTCTCAGCGCACTTGATCATCTTTTGGCTCTCACAAGACTCCAATCTCACCCCACCGGTGTGCCTGGCGGCATTTGCAGCTGCAGGAATTGCCGGTACTCCACCTATGCGTACTGGAGTCGAAGCATGGAAACTTGGCAAAGGACTTTATATTGTCCCTATCCTCTTTGCCTTTTCTCCCCTGATCGCCGGCAGCTGGCCCCAGCGGTTTGAAGTCTTTGTAGTCGCCATGGCCGGTATCCTGATGTTCACCGCTACGGTGGAAGGGTTTTGGGATCGTCCGATGAAGCTACTTGAGCGCGTGTTGTTTGGTGCGAGTGCTTTTTTTCTCCTGGCACAAGACTCGGTCTTTGGCTGGGAGAGCTGGAGCAAATGGCTCCCCAACACCCATATCCTCGGCATTGTCCTGATGGTACTAATCATGATATATCACAAGCTGACCTCCAGTACCGGTAAAGATTTGAAAGAAGTATAAATGTAATGATCGAAACAGCAATTTCAAACCTCAAACAAAACGGTTTCGGAGTGGTTTTAATATGACCGACTACCTCATTATCGGCGGCGGAATCGTCGGTCTTGCGATCGCCATTGAGCTCAAACGCAAATACCCCAATGCCGACATCACCCTCATCGACAAAGAACCTGAACTGGGTCTCCACGGCAGCGGACGCAACAGCGGGGTACTCCATGCAGGATTCTATTACACCGCCGACTCGCTCAAAGCCCGCTTCACCCGTGAAGGCAATGCGCTTTTGCGTGCCTTTTGCCGTGAGCGGGGTCTGCCGATCAACGAAGCGGGTAAGGTGGTCGTCGCAGCCGATACCCAAGAAGATGCTGTACTTGAAACGCTAATGAATCGGGGAGAGGCCAACGGTGTGGAGCTTGAGTGGCTAACACAAAAGGAGTTGCGGCGCCGCTATCCCAATGTCGCTTCGTTCCGCCGCGCCCTCTTTTCCCCCACGACTGCCACGGTCGATCCCAGACACGTGACGCTGGCATTTGGCGATCTCGCCCGCGAACTGGGGGTAAAGATTCGGCTCTCATGTGGCTATGAGCGGCGACTTGGAAATGATGCGATCCAGACGGCGTGCGGTACACTGCGTTTTGGGCACCTTATCAATGCTGCCGGACTCTATGCCGACCGGATCGCGCACGATTTTGGCTGCGGTCAGGACTACACCATCCTGCCGTTTAAGGGCATCTATCTCAAAGACCCCGCCAACCGCTCGGGACTGCTGACCAATATCTATCCTGTCCCCAATCTCGCCAACCCGTTTCTGGGTGTCCATTTCACCCTCGCGGTGGACAACGCCGCCAAGATCGGTCCGACCGCTATCCCAGCCTTTTGGAGGGAAAACTACAAAGGATTGGAGAACTTCAGCTTCAAAGAGATGGTCGAGATACTGAGTTGGGAAGCCCGCCTGTTTGTGGGCAACGATTTTGGTTTCCGCTCTCTTGCTATCGATGAGATGCGAAAATACAGCAAATCCTACCTCCTCGGCCTGGCACGCAAGCTCACCCGTTCCATGCCGCTGGAGCATTACGACACCTGGAGCGCGCCCGGCATCCGCGCCCAGCTGCTTCACCGCCGCACCCGCGAGCTGGTACAGGATTTTGTCGTCGAAACCAGTGGCAACACCACCCACATCCTCAACGCCGTCTCCCCGGCCTTTACCGCCTCGATCCCGTTTGGGCGGTGGGTAGCAGCTTCGCTTTAGATAGCAAATCCGGATCGGCTCTCTTTTTGACTTTTTTCCTTGACTGTCAAAAAAGTTTTACGCTATACTCGGGCATCAAAACCATAATTACACCATTTCAGGAGCGAAAATGTACCACAACAAAACAATACGATCAAGTCTGATGATTTCTCTGGGGCTGATGATGGCCGGTGCACTCCACGCCGATCCCAACATTCCCGCCGAGTGTGCCACCCCCGGATCGTGTCCGGAACTGACCCCCGCACTCAAGAGCATGACACTGCGCGAAGGAGTCAGCCTGGCCGATACCGGCGCCGCGCATACCGCCACCATCAAAGCACCCGAAACGCTGGATGAGAATGTCGCCCTGACTCTTCCTCCAAGAAACGGTCAGCCCGGAGAGGTACTGATCCAGGATAATACCGCCAAACTCAGCTGGAAAAAAATGCCCATCGAAGACCATGCAAAGAGCGGCTGGATGGATATCGGCAATATGCGGATCGAATGGGGAACCATCCGAAAACGCCACGGTGACGATTTAACACACTATACCTACACTTTCCCTCAGCCTTTTAAAGAGAAAACGACGGTCTCCCTCACCCTGAGTATCACCGACAACCCCGGCGGCAAAATGATGGTCACAATCGGCGGTGCGTCCAATAAAGCCTTCGCCTACTGGACCGATTGTATCAGTGGAGGTATTACCGGGAATTCTACGGTTCACTGGCAGGCAATTGGGCTCAAACCCTAATCCACACCACGGGAAAGTTATATGAAAACATTTTGGATCAAATCTCTCGCTTTATCCTTCGCTTTTGGCTGGATCGCTCAGGCTCAGGTACTCAAACCCGGTCACTGTTGGAACGAGCGGATAGGATGGATCGATCTCTCCGGAGTCGATCTTGACAGAAATACAGGACTTTTTTCAGGGAGTGCGACTTTTGAGAACGGTCGATACACCTCCGGGGCCTTTCGGTCGGGTGCGATCTTTTTTGGACCCGCAGACGGGACGCAGATCACATTCAGACTCTCGGAACAGACCGATGCCAATGGCAATCGCCCTATCACAGGGCAGGGATTTTCGGAGCAGATCGGATGGGTAGTCGCCGATCACGGTGCCCAGGCCCCGGCTATCGTCAAACCCAACGGTGAACTGGGCGGAAATTTTTGGTCGGATGCGTTTGGATGGATCCAGTGCGACCGGGATGATATCGGCCAAACCAACGGGACCACCAATGCCCAGATCTGGAACCTTGCCGATGTGCTTGTCTCTCCCGATCATCTGATGGTCGACGAAAACGGCGGCAGCGGTGTGATCCGGGTCCGCCTCGCCTCCCAGCCGGCCTCGGCTGTCATCCTGACTGTGCGCAACGGCTCCGATCAGCAAACCTCCCTTGATACAACTCTTCTGACCTTCAATGCCGACAACTGGGATCAAAACCAAACCGTCACCGTCACCGGCGTGGACGACACCGGCGTATTTTGGGACGAAAACGACACCGTGACGTTCACCGTCGATGCCGCTTTGTCGGATGATGCCTACGATACCGTCGCGACGCATACCGTTGGTGTCCTGCTTCACAATGATGATGTCCGGCGACCCGTCACGGCTCCCGATCTCACCGCCGCGTCCGACACCGGCATCAGCGATCTTGATGACATCACCCGAGACAAAACGCCGACACTCAGCGTCCGATGCACCGGCAAAGACCACACGCTTAAACTCTACGAAGCCAATACCGTTTTGACCACTTATCGGTGTTTTGGCTCCGGCAAAGAGCGGGTTACGCTGCCGGAACTCTCAGACGGCAGACACACCGTCGCCTATACTGAGAGTATCGACGGTGTAGGGGAATCCCCTCTCTCCAGCAGCTTTGGATTTGTGCTTGATACACAGCCGCCGACTGTCGCACTCGACACACCCGCAGACGGTGCAAATCTCAACAATAAACGCCCCCTCATCACCGGCACCAAAGAGGCCAAAAGCGCGATCGATCTCTACGATGAAAACGGTTCGAAACTTTGCAGCATCACCGCCGACAATACAACAAGCTGGCACTGCACCCCCTCAAGTTCCCTGCCCGAGGGGGAGACCTCCTTCTATGCCGTCGCAACCGATATCGCCGGCAACATCCGACGCACGATCCCCCGCACGATCCATATCGACACCCGCCCTCCGGGCGCGCCGGTATCGGTGCAGCTGCTGCCCCCTGCCGGTACCCTCATTGATATTGGGCTTCCTGCCGATGCCGCAGCCGGTGATAGGCTCGATTTCGATACCGACAATGACGGCATCCCCGAGTGGCATCACACCCTCACCGATGCCGAGATCACAGCCGGACTTGCTCATGTCGATGTTCCTCTCTCGGCTCAGAGCGCAATGGAGCTGGCCGAAGTCAACGTCACGATTACTGATACGTTCGGCAACACGGGAGAAGCTCTCCTTGACCGACTCGACACCGACGGCGATGGCATCCCTAACCTCACCGATACCGATGATGACAACGACGGCATCCCTGATGAAGAGGAGAAGGGCCTGCACACTCTGCGGGGATATGACGCTGACGGGGACGGCATCCCCAACCGCCTCGATCTTGATAGCGACAATGACGGTCTGAGCGATACGATCGAATACGCCGACGGCGGCGATACCCTAAGCGACACCGACGGCGACGGCATCCCCAACCTGCTCGATCTGGACAGCGACGGTGACGGTCTGCCCGATACGTACGAAGGATTCTTCACTGTTCCAGACGGTGACAACGACGGCATCATCGGTACAGGAATCCCTGCGGACAGCGATCATGACGGACTGGCCGACGTAGCCGATCCCGATTTTGCAGACAATCAGCTCGGCAGTATCGGTTACAACAAAGATCGTGACAATGACGGGATCAGAAACTACCTCGATACCGATATCGACGGCGATACGATCCCCGACAACACCGAAGGGCAGCCTACCACCCTTGAGGGCAACATCACCCTTCCCCCTTCGGGCAACGACATCAACCACAACGGTCTCGATGACGCATACGATGTCCGTGCAGGCGGTACAGCGATCGGGTATGTCAATACCGACGGCGGTTCGGCCCCGGACTACGCCGATGACGACAGCGACAATGACGGTCTAAGCGACTTTGCAGAAGGAACCGCACACAACGCCTGGCGCATCATCGCCGATGAAGACGGTGACGGAGTCCCCAACAATACCGACCTTGATGATGACAACGACGGGATCCTCGATACTGACGAGGGCAACGGCACGATCGATACCGACAAAGACGGTTTCCCTGATTCGCTCGATCTCGACAGCGACAATGACGGGATCCCGGACAACCTCGAGAGCGGCGACACTACCGATACCGACCGCGACGGTCACCCTGGCGACACCTACGTCAAAACAGCCGTAGACGACAACGGTCTACCCGCCATTCTCAACGGCACGCCGATCAACATTAACGGCTCTGCACCTTTTAACGACGATATGGACGGTGATGGTATCCCCAATCTTCGGGACACAGACAGTGACGGCGACACCATTGCCGATGCGATCGAGGGGGGAGGAAGCGATGAGGATCACGACGGACAGCAGGGGCCCGGCCGTGCCAATGATACCGACGCAGACGGCCTGCCCGACCGGGTCGACCCATACGACGACATCAACGGCTCCGCGATGAGCGGCATACCGCTCTCTCTTGGCGATACCGACGGGGACGGGCTTCCTGACTATCTCGACACCGATTCGGATGACGACAACACCACCGACGCCGATGAGATCGCGGCGGGTACCGATCCGCTCGATCCGGCTTCCAACCCGGCCGCCTCCTATGCCGAAGCGGTCGAAGACATTCAGGGCAACGCCAACGGCCACCACATCACCGACGGAGAGCTTAATTCCATCGACGGTGTCTCGGGTGCTAAGCCCGGTACCGACTACACCGCGGCACTGCAGGCAGGCACCTACGGTGACAAAGCTCATCCCACCGCCGAGGAGATTCAGGCGGTGATCGATGCAGTCAATGCCGGACCCGATACCGACGGGGATGGGATCCCCGATACGATCGATACTGATGATGACAACGACGGAGTCAGTGACGCCGATGAGATCGCGGCGGGTACCGATCCGCTCGATCCGGCTTCCAACCCGG
>CAZFNK010000003.1:52140-84989 GCA_964520575.1 uncultured Campylobacterales bacterium
GCCGAGGAGATTCAGGCGGTGATCGATGCAGTCAATGCCGGACCCGATACCGACGACCACAACGGTACCGTTCCCACTCCGCCACCGAGCCATGCTGATCTGATCGGTTATATCTGGTTTGATGACAATGCCGACGGGATATGGGATCCGAACGAAAAAGGAGTGCCCGGAGTCGTTGTCAAGCTGCTAGACGCACACGGCCAAACGATCCGGGAGGTCCAAACTTCCAACCGTTTCACCCAAGCACCGACAAACAAGCGTCTGCTTCAAAAACAGACCCAAACCGACCCTGCCGGTATCTACCGTTTTGACGGACTTGTTTCGAACCGCACCTACCGGGTCAAGGTGGACACAGCCACCCTGCCCGAAGGGTATGTCCTGACACTCAAAGGAGAGGGAGATGCCGCGCACGGATCGGCGGTTGATCCGACTACCGGTCTGAGCGATCCTATTACGCCCGATCCGGGCACCAATACCCTCCGCATCAATATCGGTATCCATTACGACGGTGCTACGCCTGAGACCCCCTATCTGATCGGCCGCTATTTCTGGATCGACAAAGACGGCGACAGCCGATACGACGGAGGAGACAAAGGGGTCGATGAGCCTATTGCGGGTGCCAAAGTCGAACTCTTTGATGATCGTGGCAACAAACTCTACTGGAGTGATCCGGACAAACACACTTTGACCACCACCCCCACCGAATACCCCGCCGAGGTCACCACAAGCCCAAAGGGCGAATACGCATTCAGAGTACCCGCCGGGACATACCAGATCCGATTCCATATCCCCCCTTCTCTGCTCAAAAAAGGGTATTCATATGGTGATGGCGTCGACAAAGACGGTTTCACCCAAAAGGTAACCATGGGCGCTGGAGGTGCCCCCCAAAATTTCACACTCGATGCGGCACTTGGCTGCCCCTGCAGCAAAATCACCGGCAACGCAATCCCCGCGTTGCGATGGTGGGGCGGCCTGGGGATGGTGCTTGGTATGCTGGGGATCGCGCTGATCGGAATGCGTCGCAGGATCCACGCATAGCCGGAGGCGCCTACAGGTACTCCCCGCGGCCGCACAAAAGTGCAAATTCGCAATAGGTACATCGGCTGAGTTTGTCGGTCTTTTGGGCCGTAAACTCTCTGGTATCAGCCAGCTCTTCCAAGTGGCTCTTGAGATACTCCTCCTTCTCATCCATCGCTTTTGCCTCTATCATTTCACCGCCATCAATTATCTTCTGAAATACATATGCCGCATTTGGATATTTGCTACATAGTAGATGTCTGTAGATGTTCATCTGGAAATTAATAGCGTTCTCAAGATGTTTGCTGCGATTGACTTCATCCAGTTTGCCGCTTTTGTAGTCTATCACCATAGCCTCATCGCCCCTAATGTCTACCCGATCTATCCGCCCTTTGAATTTCAACCCATATATCTCGCCCTGATATTCGCACTCTCGCTCTACAATACGCCAACCGTCGGCAAAATGTCTTATCTGCTGCTCTATAAAAGCTTCCAGCTTTTGTTTCCAGAGTATCTTGTGGTATGCCGTTTTTGGGCCATCATCGCCCAATTCCATATCCATCGCTTTCCATAGTGCCTCTCTGAGCTCTTTGGGCGCAGTATAGCTATCTGCATATTTATACGTCCTATCCAAGATACGATGCAGAACAGCGCCTTCGTTTATGTCTTCCTGGGGTTTGGCTTCTACGCCTTTGATGTATCTATAATAAAATTTGCGCTTGCAAGATAGCCAGGTAGAGAGGCGAGATGATGACCAAACCTGAGCGTATGGATCAAGAGGACTGAGAGGATCAACCTCATCTGCTATTTGCGAAGGCTGATCATAAAGCAGATCAAACTGCACCGGCGTCGCCTCCGCACTATCAAGTCCAAGTTCGTACAAAAACTTCGAAGGCAGTTTGTTCTCACCGGATGCATAGATAATGGTCGATCTTTTAGCGCCGGAAAGAAGTCTATAATAGTAATGCTTCTGGAGGGCTTCTCTGTCTGATCTGGTTGGAAGATCAGCAAATAATCTAACCTGAGTGTTTAGAAACTGATCTTTGGCACTCGTTGTCGGCACTATGTCTTCGTTGAAGTCTACTATCACCACACCATCAAACTCCACACCTCTGGTCTCCAGCACACCCATTACTGTGATCAGACCGCCACGAAGGTCATCTATCCTTATATTGCTTAGTCTTCTAAGCCACAGATGGAGCCACTCTGATAACTTCAGGCTCTCATCGGCAAATATACGCACAAACTCATCCAGCGCCTCTTCTACTCTGGCTTTACGCAAAGGATCGGATTCTGACAGCTGGAGCTTATCAAGCAATGAGACAAACTGCTGCATACTTATCTGGCCAGAATCAAAAAGCCATCCAAGCTTATCAAGCTTCTCGATACCGTACTCATACCTTTCAAGCCTGTATCTATTCTCTTTGTTTGGCATGGCAAGATATTTTGCTATTGCATCTAATATCTTATAGTTTTTGCCATTGGAGTAGTTAAACCCCATAGCAAAATTGAGATTGTTGAGCTTATCATAAAGTCGAACCGGCTCCTTGAAGCTCTCATCAGGCAGCACCAGCGCTATGCGAGACGGATCTATGCCACTTGATACCATCTCCTCTATAGCTACAAAGGCGGCTGCTATCTGCTCATATCTTTCTTGCACAGCTAATACCTGAACATTGGAAATAGTACCGGTAGGCTCTTGCGAGATAATTTTTTTATCGCTTAGATTGATGGTATAGTTTTTTCCTTTTTCTATCGATATACCCATAGACTCAAATCTCTCTATCATCCTATCGCCAAAAGGTGATGCTGTAAAATGTATGATAAGATCGGTCGATCGAGACACCCTTTTAAGCAGCTCTATCTCATATCGGCTCAAAAGCCCCTCAAGGTATACTTCAACCATATTATATTGTGACACAAACTTTTCATTGAAGCTATATTCATCAGGGACAAGCATACGATCGTACAAGCCCCTGCTTTGAAGTATCTGCCCGTATCTTGATCGAAGTTGTGAAAGAATCTCTATATGGGTCCCAAACTCCGCATATGCATCTGCCTGGGCCAATCTATCCAGATCGACTTTTTCTACCGAGAGCTCCTCAAAAAAACGAAAAAAGCTCTCACTGCTAGAGAGGAATTTGACAAGCTTTTTGTCTATCTTAAATCTCTTAAAATCTTTAAAATCAGCAGCTTCCTGCAAGAGCAAAACTCTTTGAAGAGGGTCCACCAATGATCTGCTACCCATAAATATCAATCTTTGTTCAAACTCATCCATACGCATCATATGAGGCAATAGGACATCGCTCTCCAAATACTCGGAGCGAGCCTTGCGGATAGCACGGGATGTAGGGTATACAAGAAGTTTATTCATAGGGAGCATTATAGCAGATGTGTGGTATATTGATAATTGGTGTATTGGTTATTGGCAGCTTTCGGCAGCATGGTGAATATCAATTTTCGAAAAAATGCGAACCAAAACTACTCACTGCTAACTGCTATCTGCTCTCTACTCACTACTCACTGCTATCTACTCACTGCTCACTGCTCACTACTCACTCGCACCTGTATTGCCTCAGGGCTTGAAGTAAGCTTCATACTCTGTATACCCTACTGCATCTCTTATCTGAGCCTTCAGGCGAAGAATATATCTGCCAGGACTAGATAGCGTGATCTGAGGAGTGGTGTAGATTCCGTTTTTGGATTTGAGCACAAACGACTGATCATCATCTATGGTTTGCGGCCTAGTCAGCAAAAACGATACATTGGCATCCTCAACAGGCTTGCCCTTATTGTCTGTGATACGATACGAGAAACTCATCTGCTTTTGGAGAGCTATAAAATTGCTCTTTTTATGGGCGCCGATCTTTGGTTTGAAATCAGATAGCTTTAGGTTGAGTCCTTGTATCTTGTATCTACTGTCAAATTTCTCTTTTTTAGTCAATATCTCGTTGATATTGGTATCGGCATCCTGATACTTCTTTTGAAAGGCATTGGACTCGCTGACTGGCATGGATATAGCTGATCTAACTGTCCAAAACCCCAGAAACAATCCAATAAAAATAAATCCCAGTATGAGATAGGGCCAGTATTTACCGCTATCATTCTCATTTTTTGCCATTAATCAATCTCCTATACAATGGATGGCCGAAATATACCCAAAGTACTATTAAAGAGCCGAGCAAAACCACCCATTTGATCAATTTAATGATCCAGCGTGTTTGGTCCTTGATGGTAGTAATCATCTCTTTGCCGTTGGCTCTGGCTATTTCATCGGCAAGCTCAGAGTATGACTGGACTACCCCCACATCGTATTTGGACTGTACCGAGTTGCTATCCTCCGCGCTGATGATCTCTATAGCATAATATTTGACCTCTTTGGGATCATACATTTTTTTGATCTCATCATCTGAAGCCAGCAATCCTATTCTATGGCTATTGGGGGCAAAAAATAAAACTACGTATGGCTTGTCAAGCTTGCTCTCGTATCGTTTGATATACTCATACAGATTGGTTGTGCGCTTTATCTTGTCCGTAATAGCAATGACATAAGCATTGATGCCGGTTTTTTCTGCAAGCTCTTTCCCTATTTTTTCTATTTGTTCACCAGCCTTCGGGCTAATAATATAATCGTTGATGAGAAAATTTGCAGAGAGTATAAGCGGAAGAGAGCAAGCGAGCACAAAAGCCCGCATTGCTGATCTGAACATCATTATCCTACAAAAAGGATGCCGGTTGAGAACACGGCCACCAAAGAAGCGGCAGCCAGGACAACCAGACCCCAACCAAGGACTTTATCCATAATTTTTATCATCATATGCTCCTTTATTTGGCAGGCTGAAATGCAAATTTTGCATTGTCAGTACTTTTTGCTTTTAGGTTATGGATATCGAGGATCGGTGCAGGGTCATAATAGTTTGTTGCATTGGCCCTTTGGACCTGGATATCCCAGTATGTCAGGCCTACCAAAATACTCAACAAAAGCACAGTGGCGATCAACATACCGGTTACGCCGTTTAGGTTCAGACAAACTCTTCGTTTGGTATTTTCTGTTACTGCCATGTTAGCTCCTTATTGCTTGAGTGAGTTGACATAAGTCTCGAGAGCTTTGACCTGTACAGGTGTAAAGCGATCTGTAAATGCAGGCATGATACCTATCTTGCCTGTTTTGCCTTTTGCCAATGCGGTTTTGACATCATAGCCCTTGAGACTTGGTGCTACATTTGGCATACCCTCGCCGGTTTTACCGTGACATCCGGCGCAAACACCAAACTCAGCTGGCGCTTCACCTTTACACCCATTGGCAACATACTCAGCAGCCTTTTCGGCAGCAGCACCGCTTGCCATACCTGGAGGCATACCGCCTGGGAATGCACCAAGTGCATTTTGACCGTTTTTAATGATATCAAGTACTTGCTGCTTGGTGCGTCCTTTGGTGAAGTCTTCAGCTTTACCGCTTAGACCGTCACCTGTCTCACCGTGACAGGGCGCACATTGCACCAAAAATATAGACTCGCCCATATCTTTGAGCGTAGCCGCGTCTGCATTTTTATTTTTGGTTTCATAGTCCTTCTGGTACTTGATAACCTCTTCATTGTATTGACCTATCTGGCTGAAAGCATTAAGCGGATAACCAGCAAACCAATACCACAGTCCCCATATCATAACACCCAAAAACGAATAAGCCCAACCGGCAGGCAATTCGTTTTTGTATTCACCTATGCCGTCCCAGTTCTCTTCGGCCAACTCGCCAGAAGCAGTATCAGTCTGCATCTGAGCCATATATTTGGCAGAGACACCAAATGACAGTCCCGCAATAGCCAAGGCTCCAAGTATAGTAATCCAGTTGATCGGATCACTCAGATCTATATGCATTTGCTGAACTACAACTATTGTCGCTATCATAAGTATAGCAGCAAATACAAGTCCTTTTATGATAAAAGAATTCATTTATCTACTCCTTTGATTTTTCTGGCTTAGGATCACTCTCTACCGGCTTAGAATCAAGCTCATCGTCGATAGCTATCTTGCCGTATTTTTCATAATCCTTCTTGCCCAGTTTTTCACTTCGATAAAGATAGACGATATAGCTGTAAAATATTACAACTGTTATGCCGCTCCCTATCACATATAGATAGATGGAGAGCTGATCTATCGTCATATCCCCTCCTCCTATTTCAAGTGCTCAAGATAAGCTGTCAGAGCAACTACTTCTGGTATCTTCCCTGATTCTACTTTAGCAATCAAATCTTTGTTTTTCATCAACTTGGCCATTTTAAGAGCTTCCGGAAGTACTTTTTCTTTGTAGTATTTCTCAAATGCCGCTTTGCCGGGCTTGATATCATCGCCATAAGGCACATTGAACACATTCTTGACAGTCACAGCTTCAGCATATGCGGTCTCCACATCAGCAATATTGGTAAACTGATGCTTGTAGGCCGGCATAACGGTTCCGGGCACAACAGAAGAAGGGTCCCACATATGGTTGGCATGCCAGTCTGGTGTGCGGTAGTTCCCTACACGGTGAATATCAGGACCGATACGGCGAGAACCCCAAAGGAAAGGTCTATCATAAGCATACTCACCTGAGAGTGAATATTGACCATAGCGATCTGTTTCAGCCTTGAACGGACGAATCAATTGAGAGTGACAAGAAAGACAGTTGTCTTTGATATAAACCTGTCTTCCAGCCAGTTCCAGTACGGTATAAGGCTTCAGCCCTTTGATAGGCTGGGATGATTTGGCAAACTGAGGCAGTATGGTCACTGCACCGGCAAAAGCGATAGTGAGGAAAACCCCCACAGCGAAGAAAAACGGATTTTTTTCTAACCAATGAAACATATCTGCCTCCTTATGCCATAGGTGATCTGAACTGTGGTTCAGTCTCGAGTTTGCGTCCGGCTGTAGCTGTCATAAAGAAGTTGTAAGCGAACATTAGTAAACCAATGAAGTACAATGTACCGCCCACAGCCCTTATGACCCAGTATGGATGCAATACATTGACCGTATCGATAAAGCTGTACATCAGGTTACCGTACTCATCAACAGCTCTCCACATCATACCCTGAGTGATACCTGCGATCCACATGGAAGTAAAGTAAAGCACAACAGCAACTGTTTGGATCCAGAACTGTGCTTCAAGGAGCGACTTGCTGTAGATCTCGCGCTTGAACACACGAGGAGCAGAGTGCATCAAAGTAGCAAATACCATAAATGCAACCCACCCAAGAACTCCATCGTGTACGTGGCCGGGGATCCAGTCAGTAAAGTGAGCGATGGCATTGACCGATTTGACAGCCTGAATCGGACCTTCAAGAGTAGAAAGCATATAGAATGTAGACGCAAGCACCATAAATTTGATCAGAGGGTTGCTAGTCAGCTGATTCCACTCGCCTTTCATGGTCAAAAGCATATTAATAGCACTACCCCATGATGGAAGGATCAAAATAACTGAGAAGATAGAACCCATAGTCTGCACCCAGTCAGGCACTGTTGACCAAAGCAGGTGGTGACCGCCGGCCCAGAGGTAAACAAACATCAATCCCCAGAATGAAAGAAGCGAGAGCTTATAAGAATAAACAGCCTGACCTGATTCTTTGGGGAGATAATAATAGATAAGAGCAATAATAGGTACAGTAAAGACAAAGGCCACAGCGTTGTGTCCCCACCACCACTGAACCATAGCGTCATTGGTACCTGCATACATCGATACTGAGTGCCACCAAGCTCCAAGTCCTCCGGAGAAGAACATTGTAGGCACCTCCATGTTATTAAACAGATATAGCATTGCAACACCAAGGAACGTAGCTACATAATACCACATGGAGATATAAAGAGCTTTTTCTCTGCGCAGGCCGATGAGACCGAACATGATCACACCCCACAATACCCAGATCACAACGATCAGAATATCGAGCGGCCACTCCATCTGAGCATACTCTTTGGAAGTGGTGATACCCATACCTTCAGACAATACCATTACTGTCGCAGCTACAAGATAGAGCAAGAACTGAAGATAACCAAGAGATTTGAGCAGCTTGGATTCACCTATAGATACTTTCAAAACTCTTGGAGCAGAGTAATAAAAACCGACAAAAATACCGCTTAACATAAAGCCGTAAACCACGACATTGGTATGAAGTGGTCTCAGGCGAGAGAATGTGCCGTATTCGCCAAGCCAGGTATTAAGACTTGGCCAAGCCAATTCCGATGCGATGATCACACCGATCAACATGCCGACAATACCGAAAATCACGGTAGTCCACATGTACAATTTGACGATGGAATAATCATATTCCATTGTTGCATTTGATTGCATGCAAGCCTCCTAAAGGATTATTTTATGTTACTTTACTGTAACAGTAACGTGCTATTATAGGTTAAAAGTGGTATAGAAAAGCTTATAACTTGTAAGAAATTTTAAAAAATATATTTAAGGTGCGCTTAAATATTAAATAGGGCAAAAAGATGGCTTATGCCTTGCCTTTTGCGCTCTGAATAGAGTTGATATACCGATAATCTATATGTATATTTTGTTCATTTGGAAGATTTTGGGCTAATCGTCCCAAAACTCCCTCAAAATCATCAAACAAATAGTTGGCCATAGAGCCTGGGATAGGGTTTATCTCATTGAGATATACTTTGCCCTCTTTGACAAAAAAATCACACCGGATAATACTGCCGGCAAAGAGGGGGTCGTATATCTTTTTGAATGCTTCCCGGATCTTGTCGGCGAGCTCATCCGGGATATCGGCTGCCAATACCTGAGAATCACGAGAAAAATCCATATATTTTTTGTCGAAATCAAGCATCTCGTCTTTGTGCGGAGCTTCTATAATAGATAGATCCCAATCATTGGTAAAGGCACCCGCCTGATTGTACTCCTCTATTCCATTTATAAAAGGCTCTACGATTACCTGCTCGTCAAACTCAAATGCTACATCAAGAGCATAGTCAAGTTCCTCATGGGCATTTACGACACTGACACCTATAGAGCTGCCCAGATGGACGGGCTTTATAATTACCGGATACGGCATTGAGACCTTACGCTCATCGTCTCTACTCAAAACCTCATAGGGAAGGGTCTCTATGCCTAAAGATGAGGCAAGGAATTTAGTGGCAAGCTTACTGTAGCTAAGAGAAGCCGCCTCAAGGCGGGGACCGATATATGGTACGGAATAAAAATCAAACAATGCCGCCATCTTGCCGTCTTCTCCGTCACGACCGTGGATGAGATTGAGCACGACATCTGTAGTAAGAGGTTTGGATCCAAAACGTCCCAAGATCTCAAAGCCGCCATTTTTTAGAAAGAGTTTTTTTTCTTTTTTGTATATGCCGGAGCTAAAATGTTTGGAGGTCATATTGGATGGATCGATGAGATAAAATTCACGTTGTGCGTCGACAAATATAAACTGAAGCTGTATGTGTTTAAGCACCTTTTTGAGCGTGATAGCTGAGACTATGCTGATCTCGTGTTCATAACTTGAGCCGCCAAAAACTATAGATATAGTCATTTTGTTTCCTTATCAAGCATCTGTGCAAACTCTTCAAATATATATCGACTCTCATGTGGTCCGGGACTTGCCTCGGGATGGTGCTGTACCGACATCACAGGCTCGTCTTTGTACTTCAGCCCCTCTATAGTGTCATCAAACAGATTTGTATGAGTCACTTCTGCGATATCTATAATGCTGTCTGGAACATTGTAGTTGTGATTCTGGGCAGTAATCTCAACTCTTTTAGAATTCTGGTTTTTGACCGGATGATTACCGCCATGGTGGCCGAATTTGAGCTTATACGTATCATAACCGTGTGCAATGGAAAGCATTTGATGCCCCAGACATATACCAAACATCGGTATCTTGGCTTCAAGCAGTTTTTGGGTAGTTTTTTTCTCCTCTTCGAGTATCAGAGGATCTCCGGGACCGTTGGAGAGAAATACCCCTTGTATCTCACCAGCTTCAAATTGCCCTATAACATCTTCAGCAGGCGTGTTGTTAGGAACTACCTGAACCTCAATCCCCACTTCGGTCAACTCATTGAGGATATTGCGTTTGATACCAAAATCGTATGCTACGATCCTTTTGGTGGGGTTTTTAATTGTTCCATAAGCAAATTTGCTGATATCGTATCTCGCATCACGGTGAATATAAGGCTCTTTGGTGCTTACCTGCTCAATATAGTTGATCTCCTCTATGCGGGGTTCAAGATCAAGCAGTTTTTTGAGTTGATCTTTGTCATGGATCTCGGTCGAAGCTATCATCTCCATTGCACCTTCGTCTCTAAGCATCTTGGTCAAGTATCTTGTATCTATCGATGTAATACCCATTACGCCAAAGCGTTTCAACAGATCACCAAGAGACTCTTCGGACCTGAAATTGGATGGCCGGTGCTGATAATTGCGCACTATGATGCCTTTGCAAAAAGCGCCTCTACTCTCCATATCCTGCTCATTGACTCCCACATTGCCTATCTCAGGCATAGTAAAAGTAACAAATTGACCGGCATAGCTTGGATCGGTCACAATTTCCTGATAGCCAGTCATAGAAGTGTTGAAAACCACTTCTCCCACTGCAGTCCCGTCAGCCCCGAAGCTCTCCGCCTCAAGAAACAAACCGTTCTCGAAATACAGGCTTACTTTTTTTATCATATCATCCCCCGCCTGGCAAGCTCTTCCTGGTACAGTCTTTCATAGAGAAGTTCATAATCCTGTGAGCCGGGGATCACCTCCCTCTCCATATTTTTGATCTTGTTATAAACAATATCATCGATCTCATCATAGGCATCGGCAAAGGCTTTGAAAGCTTTGAAGATCACATTTTTGACCTGGTTTTCGTTGACATCATACTCGATCAGATAGTTCTCGTACAGCTCATCCAGGATAGTATGTGAGAGATCATTGTATCTGTCGTCATAATTGATTATCACGCCGTATTCTGGAGCGAGCTTTTTTTTGATCATAAAAAACAGCTGTCTCTCATCAGCATGCTGAAACTCTATCTCATCATAATTGGCTTCTATGATCTCCTTGACTTTTTCATCAAGAGCTCGCTCTATTTTGAGATTTTCATCAATGATCTCCTTGACAGTCTCAACTATAGCATCCTTGCCTTTTGGGAGTCGGACGAATGGTGCGTTGGCCAAGTCAATGGCGACCTTGCTGGCTACATATCCTGTTTGTTGCGGTTTTAGTCTCATCTGATCCCCTTTGTCTGTTTTTTTATTATAGCAAAATCTATTTTTTTCGAACTATTGTATCTTCTCTCTCTGGAGAAGTGGAGATGATATGCATAGGTGCACCGACCATCTCCTCAAGAGCTTTTATATAGTTTTTGGCATTTTCAGGCAGCTTATCAAAGCTTTGTACCCCCTTGCATTTATCCCATCCGGGGAAACTCTTGTAAATCGGCCTGGCATCTTCGAGATCATACGGCACGTAGTCGATATGTTTGCCATCCACTTCGTAAGCTACACATACCTTGATCTCATCAAATCCATCCAGTACATCAAGCTTCATCAGAGCGATCCTGTCAACTCCGTTGATCCTCACAGCATGCCTCATTGCCACAGCATCAAACCATCCGCATCTACGAGGTCTGCCCGTAGTAGTGCCATATTCGTGACCGTTGTCTCTGAGCTTTTGTCCATCTTCGCCAAAATCCTCACTTGGGAAAGGGCCGTTGCCTACTCTGGTAGTATAAGCTTTAGCAATACCGGTGACCTTGCCTATATCTTTGGGGGCGATACCTAACCCGCTGGCAGCTCCTGCGCTGACTGTAGTAGAGCTAGTAACATACGGATAAGTGCCGTGATCAATGTCGAGCATAGTGCCCTGAGCGCCTTCCAATAGTATCTTTTTGCCCTGATCAAGCGCATCCCACACCAGCAAAGTTGTATCTGTAATAAAAGGCTCCAGTACCTCTTTGTAACTTTTGAGTTGTCTCAATAGCTCCGATTCGCTTGGCAGCTCCACGCCCATGGCATCAAATATCGCCTTGTTCATCTCAAAGTAAGCAATGATCTTGGATGTAAGTTTCTGCGGATCTAAGAGTTCACCCACTCTATGCCCCACTCTGGCCACCTTATCCCCATATGCCGGACCGATACCCTTGCCGGTAGTGCCTATAGCCTTATCCCCTTTTATCCTCTCTCGCGCCTGATCTATCAAGGCATGGTATGGCAGGAGCAGATGAGCCTTGTCGGATATAAATAGTCTGCCCTCCAGGTCATCGAACTGTTCCATCTCTTTGATAAAATCTTCCGGCGAGAGCACCACTCCGTTGCCCACCACGTTTTTGGCTTTTGGATTGAGTACGCCTGAAGGGATCAGGTGCAGAGCGTATTTGCGTCCGTCTATGACTATGGTGTGTCCGGCATTGTGCCCTCCGGCAAACCGGCAGACATAATCGTGAGTCTGTGCCATATGATCTACGATCTTGCCTTTACCCTCGTCGCCCCACTGGAGTCCTACGATCAGGTCGGCTTGGTTATTCATTTTTTGTCCTTTGAGATCAGCTGAGCTATGCAGGCATCGGTATATAGAGCAAAGCCGGCTGCTGAGATAGTATCGATCTTATAAGTACCGCCTGTAGCGAAAAGCTTATTGTCTAAAAACATGCGGAACAACAAAGAATCATAATATCTAAGTTTGCCGTAGTAAAGCGGGGACAATATAACATCCTCGCCTATTTTCTGCGCAGCTTCATACATTTTTGAAAGTTCCAAGGCAATATCGTCAGGATAAATACTCAGATCCTGTAGATCTTTGATAGTATTGATATGCACAAGTCTCTCTATCCAATCTTTACCGCTTGAGGTGATCTTTTCGATATTCATTTTTTCGATATCTGCCGGCTCTATGCCGTATCTCTCGACAAGAAGTCCGGGGATGGCTATATTGGCAATCTGAACGATAGGCTCTACACCTATCTGCTCCACCAGTCGCCCAGCCGTATGAGCAATATCCACAAAATCACCATCTATCACCTCAGCACCCACCTGATACTGCTCAGTAGTAGGAAAGGCAAAGACCGGCTGAATATAAAACCATTTTTTCGAGCCGCTTGCGCGACCAAGTCGCTTTGTGACTATGCGTACCACATCGGCTGTCGAGTCGGCTCTGAGACTCACTTCGTGATTGTGCTCATCATTGAGTCGGATCAGGGGTCGGCGATCAGCGAAGCTCTCGTGCTGCTGATGAGAAAACAGAGGCGTCACTATCTCCTCATAACCCTCTTCGATCAGCAAATTTGCGGCTTTGGTCTCGATATCTCTCTTGATGGCCGCACTTTTGCCAAAGTACAAATGGCTGCCTCCCGGTATCTCATGCTCAAATATCATCTATGCCTCTTTACTAGCGAAAAATATCTCATTGAACACTCTCGATGCAGTGCCGTCGTATGCTCTGCGGCCAAGTCGCTCAAGCGCATGCTCTACGCTGTTGACCACCCACGCAGACTCGTTATCCGGTATCAGCCCCATTTGGTTGATGCGGAAAATCTTGCCTTTGAGATGATCCTGTCCTCCGGCTATGTTGACTCTGAATTCATCCTTTAGGATCTTCCTGATCTTGTTGGCATCGACATCGTCTATAGTAGTCATAGAAGGTGCAGGAGTCTTTGGATAGCTGCGCAATCCTATCGCTTCAAGTGCCGCTCTTGTAGCACGGGCTCTACGGGCCGTGTCGGTATAGAGTTTGTCAAATCCGCCCTGGGCTTTGATCTCTTGCAGTATTGCTCTGGTGCCTATGACCAATGTCGTAGCGGCTGTATAAGCTGTGGTGTTTTGACGCTGTTTTTTGATCTCTGTTGCGAGATTGAGGTAATAACCTTTGCCCTTGCCTATCTTTTCTATAGCTTGATTGCTAAGTCCTACAATGGCCAGCCCCGGAGGAAGCATCAGTGCCTTTTGACTGCCTGCGATCAAAGCATCGATATGTGTCGTATCGATTGGTTCTACACCTACAGCTGTTATGCCGTCGGCTATCACCATTATATCGGAGTTGTGTTTTTTGACTGCTGCTGCTATCTCCTCTACCGGATGGCGCAAACCGCCGGCTGATTCGCTGATCTGGACCGCCACGGCATCTATGGACGGGTTGGCCTTCAATGCCGCAACGACCTCATCGGGTGCAGCGGGCGTATCCCACTCATGCTTGATCTCCACACTGCCCAGACCGTGTGCTTTGGCTATCAGACCAAATCGCTCACCAAATTTGCCCGCATTGATACTCAGCAGCGTATTACGGCACAGATTGGTCACCGCCGCCTCCATGCCTCCGGTACCGGTAGCGGCAAGCATCACCACCTCATCAGTACCAAACAACTCAAAGAGCAACTCTCTTGTATCGGCAAATATAGCCTCAAATTCAGGAGTGCGATGATGGATGGTCGGAGCGGCCATAGCCAGACGGACTGATTCTGGCACGGGTGTGGGACCGGGTGTGAAAAGCAGCATATCTTTCCTCGCTATCGCCGTCATGGCGACGGCGGAATTGTGTGAGATTTTATCGAAAAGTTTGTTAGAGGATGGTTAGAGGTCAACGCTCTTTGGCAATCGTAAAGATATTGCGCCCATTTTCATGATGATAACTAAATTTGTATCCATGTTTTTTGAGTATTTCGTTCACTATATACAATCCAAGCCCAAAGCCATCTTTCGATCTTTGGCCTCCCGAAGCAAAAGGCTCGATATAATATCCCAGAGGATGCTCAAGCGGCTTGCCTTCGCTTATAAAATCCATATCTCCATCCCTATACCTGATATAGAGATTTGAGCCGTATTTTCTGGCATTGTCTATGAGATTTTTAAACACGATACTCATCATAGAAAAATCTGCGACTATGGTCTCGTCGCTGATATTTGTCTCTATAGGTTCGTCTATATAGAGTAGGTCTCTTGCTTGATCTATCAGTTCGATTGCTCTCAATCTCTTCATGTGTAGTTCTACATCCTGTGATGTTATCTTCTCCATCTGGGCCAGCTCGCGCAGCAGAGCTTCCAATCGTCCAAATATCGACTCAAGCATATCCTTTGTTTTGGGTTCGTCCACCAACTCAGCAAGAATCTTCCCTTTGGTCACGGGAGTATTGAGTTCATGAAATATATTACGGACAAAAAGCTCTCTGGAGCGGCTCAATCTCTGTACTCTTTCGGCAGAGGCATAGAACGCGTTGGCCACCTCAGCTATTTCGCCGCTTCCTTCGATGGGTAAATGCTTTTGCGGGAAAATGCCTTCTCCATAACTGATAATATCCTTTTGAAGCGTTTTGATAGGCAAAAGACTGCGCCTGATCAGCCAATACATCAGTGCCATCAGCGCCAACATACCCCCAAAGATCAAAAAGGGTATCGTTAGATTTTTCCATAGACTCTCTCTTTGTCTCAAAAGCATTTTGAATTTTTTGGTGTGTATCCACAGCCAAAAGTGACCATTGTGAAAAAATACATGCGAAGCCCCAAAATGGAGCGGTTTCGGGACCTGTACACGTTTGTTTTGTCTCATTCGACGTAGTATTTTGGAGACGGTTTTGGGCTTTACCTCTATTAGGCCAAGCTCTTTGGCCAGTTTGACCGGACGAGAACGGCTGATGCGCTGCTCTCTGATCAATAGCCTCGATTTGATCAGCAACTCCGTCTGCTCTTTGCGTGACATATGGGCTACTGTCAACAAACCGGCGACAATGGTAGCCAACATAGCTATGACAAACAATATATTGAGCTTGAAAAATATAGAGTGGATATTCATCTAATCCCCTATATACTTATACCCCACTCCTCTGATGGAGCGGATATATTTGGGCTCTTTGGGGTCATCACCTATCTTGTGTCGTATGCGGCTGACTATCACATCAATACTGCGATCACTGCTCTCCCATTTGATAGCATCAATACTCCCCACTATAAACTCACGGCTCACTACCTGATGCTTTTTCTTTAACAATAAAGAAAATATCTCATACTCTGCCTGGGTTAGATCGAGCACTTTGCCATGCATACTGATCTGCATCTTGATGCTATCTACCTCAAATATCGATTGGGCAGATTTGTGGGTTATATGCTCATACCGCTTGATGATAGCCTGGATACGGGCGACAAGCTCTCTGGGGTCGTACGGTTTGGCGATATAGTCATCAGCTCCTATATCAAATGCCACCACTTTGTCACTTGTATCGTGACGGGCAGTGGAGATAATGACAGGGAGCTCGGAGTGTTCCTTTTTGATTATCCTGCAAAGCTCCAGTCCATCCATCTCTGGCAGTCCAAGATCCAGCAGCACCAGATCATACTGTTCAGTAAGTAGCTTGTCAAGTGCTACTGATGGCCTCTCCACACTCATCACCTCTATCCCGTATCGAAAGAGATACTGTTCTAACAGTTCGGTGATCTGTATATCATCTTCGACCATCAGGATGCGGGGCATGGGTTGATTCCTTATTTTCCTTTAGATAATTGTATCCATTTTAGTCTTTGTTCAGGTGTAAGTATATTGAATATCTTCTCCATCATATCGGCTCTACTATCGAGGCGAGCCTGACGACGGGCTTGGCGAGCAGCTTTGCGTTTGGCCTGTTGCTCCAAAATGTTTTGCTTAAATGCTTCTTTGTTGAAGTGGTCTGCCGACATGAACTTCTCAAGATCGATCGCCTCAAACATTCCAGCTCTATTTTTTGCTGTTTTTCGAAATGCTTTTCGTTTGGCCTGTTTTGCCTTGCGCATATCTTTGAAAACATCACGGATCTGCAGGCGCTGATCCCTGCTTAGGTCAAGCTCTTTTGCCATGCGGCGCATAAAGTTTTTACGCTGATTTTGATCTCTCTTTTGGCCCATACGATCTTTATGATCAACTCTTTGCAGATTTTCTTTTTGGGCATGCATCTTTTGCTCTTGACACTCTCCGCCGGTTCTGTTTCCATGAGGACCGGAAGCCATCAGTGCGCTTGTCAGACCCAAACCGGCAAGTACCAATACGATTCTTTTTGTTTTCATTTCTATTCCTTTATACTTATTTCCCAATTCACTGGGACAATGAAAGTATAAAGGAGTTTTGCAAACTTCATGTCAATGAAGTGTAAATATTTGTAAATAACTCTACGAGGCCCGGATCCCTGTGTACATATTCTGCCAAAACTCACGTGCAGCGGTATCTTTGTCTTGTTTGAATTTTTCCACCCACTGATCCAGCTTAGAATCATTGATATGTTCTACATTTTGCTTTCGGTTCAAAAAAGACTCTATGATATCTACATTTCTGCCCGACTCCCAAAATACTGATCTGTTTTTTGTCCTGATGGTTTTGGAGATTTTGTCTATGTTTTGTAGATATTCTTCCTTTAGACCAAAGATAGAGCCCATTATCTCCGGCATCATCTCTTCTGCCCATCCTCTATGGAAACGACAAGTGCCAATATTATCCATAATAATCTCTCCGGCAAGCCTCCTGGCACCCTTTCTGCCCACTTCATATGGCTCTATAAATTCAGAACCATAATACATATAATACTTGCCCATGATCGACATAGGTGAGAGCACTCCAGGTGTCCAGTATTGGTTTGGCACCATCCATCCTTTGTCGGCATAAGCGGTATAGACAAACATATCCAATATATTACTGCCCCGTTCTCCGGCAAGGCTTTACCAGTCCCTCATAAAGCAATTCCATCATCCATGACAAGGTGCCTCCTACAGATATGGCATCAAACCCGTATGCATCCGCATGGTGATTGAGCATTTCGGCAGCCCTTTGATCAAATATGCCTGAGAGTGGGCCCATCGTCTGGTATGGTTCATAGTCTTTTTTGTATTTATCGTGCATTTTCTTACATACTGTCACACATGGCTCACCGCAGTTTTTATGATTTTTCTTCTTGGCTATTGTCTCTTCGTTGAATTGTTTGAGGCAATGATCAAGGATAAATTTCTCATGTATCCTGATCCTCTGCTCTTCACTCATATATATACTTCTGTAGTTGAAGGAGAACATACTTCCTTTGAGATTGGTATAGTTTACACCAAGGGTGCCTCCGGTTTGAAGTTTGGGGTCAAATTTGTATTTGGTCGTAGCATCAAGGTCTTTGGCTGTCAGCTTCATATTGTATTTCTCTTCAAACCATTTATCTGCCACTTTGCGATCTCTGAAATCATCATCGACAAAAGAACCGCCATATATAATCGCGGCTATACCGTGCTCTTGGAGCATCTTACTCCCCATTCCTCCTCGCCCTGCCCAGGTATCCACATATGTAACAATGCCTTTTTTACAGGAGCTGAAGCTATCGAGCCAAAGTCCGTGCTCATAGCTGACGGCCCCACTGCCAAAACTCTTGGATCATTTTCATACCTCTCACCAAAACGATCAAGCGCATACTGCATCAAAGAGTATATACCTCCTCTCCCTTGGCTCCAAATCTTCTCAATATCTATCGGATGCAGCCCCACCTGGATATCGCCCGAACCCTTCCTGTTTAGGTATAGTATCGATGGGGACTTTGCCTTTCCCAGCAGTGTAAGCATATTGATACCAAGATGATGAAATACAAGTCCTGCTCCCCCCATAGATGAGATATAGAACCCGTCCCATGCGGGAGAATTGCCGGCAAAGATCAACCTGTTAGAGCCTGGAAATATCGATCCAGCAAGCAGGCCTGTGCCTATATTGAGACTGTCATATTTGCTGCTTAGATGCATCCCCAGATCCATAGGACCGAAATACTCACCTATTTTGAACCGATCGACACGATAAAAAGATGTGCTTGTATCTACGATAAGTACTTTTTGATTATTTTTCATCTGGCCCTCCGCAACAAATAGTCATAATATAATAACATTATAATGTTTAGATAAAGATAATAAAGTTTTTTATCGGCACAAAGGCTTTATGAGTATATTGCTTTGTTTATTGGGGGAGCAGAATGATCTTGTGCTGATACATGTCTGCTTTGATGACTATATCTGAGTATTCTGTGGGCTTGTGATCTTTGTCATATGAGAGTCTTTGGAGCGACAGGAGCGGAGCACCATCGTCTATTTCAAGCTGCCTGGCCTGCTCCTTGTTGGCCGCCTTGGCTTCTACTGTCTCCTCTGCATAAAAAAATCTTATCCCACACTCCCGTGCATAAAAATCATAAAGGGACTCTATGTCAAATTTCTCCTCTACATGCGGCACTCTTGCTGCATCAATGTAATTTAACATTAAAGCGAACGGCTTGCCGTCAAGTGTCCTATAGCGCTTGATACAAAGCAGTCTATCACATCCAAGCAAATCCTTGACATGGTGCTCATCATCAATATAGATATATTCGATACTTCTTGTCTCCAGTTTGTAGTCTTGCTGTCGGAGCCTTTGGGTTAGGGAGCCGATGATATTGGCTTCATAAAGAACTTTCTGCTCCTGCACAAAAGTTCCTTTGCCCTGTTTTTTGGTGACTATCCCTTCTCTTGCAAGCTCTTCTACAGCCTTGCGGACCGTGATCCTGCTGACACCGTATTTACGCTCTATCTCCCCTTCAGAAGGGAGCATATCTCCGGGCTGGTAATTCTCCTTGATATCCTTGAGAAGATATTCTTTAAGCTGATAATAAAGAGGTATTCCGTTTTTGCTAAACAATACCACTCCTGATTTTATTTGGACAAGATTTTATATCAAGATTATTATATCATAGATTCATCCAGATTCCATTCCGGAGCTTTGATCTCTTCATCATAAACATGCTGACCGATCTCTTTATAACGGGCATAATAATGCTCTACAAAATTACGGACTTTTTTGTTTCTGGGCAGGTATATCCCGTTTTCCTTGATGGTATATATCTCTAGAAACTCCCTGGCATCGTCTTTGTCTATATATGTTTGAGACAAATTTTTATAGGTAGTGATGTATTTTTGTTTCATATCGCTGTATTTGTCGTAATTGATTTGAACCTTGGTATCAAAATCAACAACCTCAGAGGCAAAGAGGATATCCAGATGTATAAGCCCCTCACAATAGTACGGCAGTACCTCGCCCACCTGCTGCCAGGCGATCAGCCCAACAGCGCGAGAGATTAGATCGTCCATTATATGTTTGGTCAGCGCAGCGTCCTCTCGGTAGAAAAACGCCATCAATCCTCCGGTAGTGGCCTTAAATTCCTCGATATTTTTAAACTGCCCTGAGCCATTCATCGCACTCTCTGTATCACTGTCTATCCAGAGGATATGGCCAAACTCATGCCCGATAGTAGAAATATCGTAGATACGGTGCCACAGGTCTGGCGCTTTGGCAGCTAAAGACCTGCGAGCGAGCACAAACTCCTCGCCAAATGTCTCCACAGTTAGTTCCATCACAGGCTTGGCTATCTGTGATCTTCGCACAAAGTCAGCGTAAGCAAAGATCTTTTTGCCAAGCTCTGAGCTTACTTGCTCATCGTTGGGCACCACCTGAGCGGAAAACAGTCCGTTGAATTCAGCAGCATAGTAGAGCATCGGCTGGCCGATATAGAGCTGAGCCTGATCGACCTGGAGGAGGTTTTTGGTAATAGTATGCAAGGCTTTATCTCCAAGTTGTTGCGCCAACTCATAAGCAAAAAGTTTGATGTTTTCCCTTGTGTTGCTCTGGGATTGGAGCGCAGGGTTGATGATGCGCAGATCCCACTCCAGAGCGACCGCCTTGCGGTAATGATCTTCATAATACTCCAGCGGATGCCCTACCTGCAGCGGAGTCGTGATCGCCATCCACCTGCGATCTACTTCGGCCCACTTGGCTATCAGTTCGTCAACCACGGTATGAGCAAATGCCTCGCGCAGCGCTGTAAAATAAGCGATCCACTCGTGCTTTTGATCGTAAACCTCGTCCTCATGCTGATCGATCAAGGCGACAAGCTGCTCCAAAGCCGCTGCCACCGCAGCCACCTCGTCAGGGAACGCCTCAGCGTAAGCAGCGGAGCGGTATTTATAGGGGTCTGGCTTGGACGATTTGTCTGCCCATCGATTAGATGGAGCAGATTGATCGTCCGTGCCTGATCCCATTGTCTGACCCCCATCCTTCCGAATGAGAACCGAATACGACCTGTCGGCGATATTGCCATCCTCATCAGTATCAAGCAGTCCATTAGCCTGCAACATCTCAAATACCTTGGCGTCATCCCCGTCAAAAAGGCTGCTTAGATGCAGGTTGACATCATGCAGGATATGCGCACTCCAGCGGCTCTGCCACTCACTCAGCCGCACCCCCACAAAATGCACCCCGAAGATCAACGCTCGGTAGAATGGCGTCAACAGTTTCTGCTCTTCGATCCAGCCGATGAACCGCTCATGTCTTGCGATATGCATCATGCTCACAAACCCATATGCCAGCTCCTTTTTGGCGCGGATCTCTTCATCCGAAAAGCCCGCCTTGGCCAGCACCTGCTCGAGTGCGTCTTCCCGCAAGCTCACGATCCGTGTCAGGGCCGCCATCACGGTATCCTCATTGCGCTCAAGCCCCAGCAGATTCAAAAAGGCGCCGACTACTTCATCAGCCTCATCATGGCCGCCTTTTAGGAGCATATAATAGTCGTTGAGTTCTGCCTGCCGACGCTGAAGAGCGTCATAAATCGTCTGGAGATCGGTGAGGAATTGTTGTTTAGCCATAAGAAGCCTTTGAAAATTTTTTGCAAATCATAACCGGATCATCCCAAACATTTTCAGTTTGTTATCGACTTCTCTATCAACGCTACATATTTCTCAATATCCTCGAGTTTTCCCAATGCCTCTTCACAAATTATGCGTGTATCGATCCGCTCATAATCGTGAGCCAGAAAATTGCGAAAAGAGGCGATCTTGGCAAATCCATAAGCAAACTCTCTGGGAATAATCTCATATTCTCCCAGTGTGTCTATCGCCTCATAATAACTCTGCGCCGAATCAATATTGCGGTATTTGAGCATCATCTCTGCAAGGGATATGCACCCATCACTGGCCAGATAAAGATAATGCAACAAAGCACCCTCAAACATCGGATCCTTGTTAAATCTGGTACCGCAGTCATCCTTGTATGTTTTGAGCAAATGGACATAATAGCGTATCCGCTTGATCTTGGCGGCTATCTTATGCTGCATCTATCAGGCTCTTGAAATATTTGTAGTCAATAATCTCGTGCTCTTTGTGTACTTCGTATTCAAGCCTTTGGGGGTCATCCTTGAGCACAATACCCTCATGCAAGATGGCATCTATGAGATACATATTTTTTGTCCGATTCAAAACAACCATATCTATCTCTTTGTCAATATTTTTTTGGAGCTCTTGTATCAAATCCAATTCTCTATCCAAAGAATCATCTCTTAGAAAGAGAGCGATATCAACATCACTCTCTTCCCGTTCCCCTCCTTTGGCATACGAACCAAACAGATAGGCAAAAACAACATTATCGGCTTTTTGTAATATTTGGGCAATTTTATTTTTCATGGAAGCATTATAGCATATTCACAATCCTAAACAATACACTTAAAGGTATCCGTTTATTCATATCCATTTATTGCAAGCTTTTGAACCGCTCAGCTGGTTTGCACACTCATCCATATCCCCGTCCCGATCAGCACCGCTCCGACCCCATGATACAGCTCGATCTGTTCTCCCAGAAACAGCGTCGCCAGCGCCCACCGCCAAAACGACAAATGCACGGGCGCCATGTGATCGGCCACCGCGCGTCCGACGATAAAGTTACCCGCCCAGAGCAGCGGGGGATCGCCATAATGAGGTAGGGGAGAAATCGGTGCTCTTGGGGCATGGCTATTTTCGCCCGAGCATGGTCATGATCGGTCGTGCCAGCTTCAAAGCCTTGCTGCGATGCGAAATACTCTTTTTTACCTCATCATCCAACTCACCCAAAGTTTTATCCTTCAACTGCTCACTAATTGAAGGGGTCAGACCCGCAGACGATTCATCTGCTCCATCTAAGCGATGGGCAGACAAATCATCCAAGATCAGACCCCTATATGGTATAAACATCGGATCGTAGCCAAATCCCCGATCGCCGCGCGCCTCGGCGATCACCTCGCCGTGCATCCAGCCATGCACCACGTACTCGCCCCGTGCGCTGACAATTGCGATGGCAGCGGTATAGTAGGCCGGAGTACGCTCGATCCCGCGGGATTTGAGCGTGTCGATGAGCTTGTAGAGGTTGTCCTTGTCACTGGCACCCTCTCCGGCATAGCGTGCCGAGTAGATCCCGGGCTCTCCGCCCAAAGCCGGGACCGAGATGCCGCTGTCATCGGCGATGATAATACAGGGGTCAGACCCCAGGGTCAGACCCCTGTATATCGCGCGCGCCTTGATGAGCGCATTGGCAGCAAAGGTATCCCCATCCTCAACGATCTCAAACGGCTTCATCAGTTCACTGTATGGGATGATCGACATATCTTCCAGTATCGCCTGAAATTCACGAAGCTTACCTTTATTGCCGCTTGCCAAAACTAATTGCATTTTATTATCCCTTTTTTAATATAACAGGACTATAATCCCACCAAAACTTTTTGATAATTATATCTATAATCATAAGGAAACAAGATGAAAGAGATATTCAAAAAAGTCCTGCCTTTGAGTTTGATAGTAGCTTTGAGATTTTTTGGACTGTTCATTGTGTTGTCGGTTCTGTCTCAATACGCTCTGGGAATGCCCGGCGGCACTGCGACTCTGGCGGGAATGGCCGTAGGCGGATATGCCCTGACACAGGCTGTTTTGCAAGTGCCGTACGGGATGCTAAGCGACAAAATAGGCCGCAAAAAGACACTTTTGATAGGGCTGCTAATATTTGCCGCCGGATCGGTAGTCTGCGCACTCTCGACCAACATCTATATGCTGCTGCTGGGGCGATTTTTGCAAGGAGCCGGTGCGATAGGCTCGGTAGTGACCGCTATGATAGCCGATCATGTACGCGAAGACCAAAGAGCCCATGCAATGGCAGTGATGGGTATGGTGATCGCTATGAGCTTCGCAGCAGCGATGATTATAGGGCCTATTGTGGGGGGATTCTATTCTGTCAGCTCTTTGTTTTGGTTGACCGCCGTTTTGGCCATTGCGGCCTTGGCGATACTTTTCACAGCCGTCCCTGAACCTCCGACTATAGTACATAGCTACAGCGAAGAAGAGGCCAAGATCAAGCATGTATTTAAGGACAAGGATCTGGTACGGATGTATATCACCTTCCTCTTTCATAGTTCGACCATGGCGATCGCGTTTTTCCTCATCCCTGTAGTGATGAAGCAGCACTTTGGACTTGGAGCCGAACACTACTGGAAGGTCTATCTTCCGGCAGTCTTCTTCGGGATCATCGCCATGGGGCCGGCTGCTGTGTTTGGAGAAAAATACAATAAAGGCAAAGAGGTGTTTTTGGTCTCTATAGCTTTTGTGGCGGCTGCTTTTGTGTTGATGGGTTGGTCCGGATCACTCTTTTGGTTTGCGGTAGGGGCTACATTTTTCTTCATCGGTTTCAATATGTTTGAGCCTCTACTCCAGAGCTTTGTCAGCAAATTTGCCAAAGTCCATCAAAAGGGTGCGGCTCTTGGCGTGGCCAACACATTTGCTTATGTGGGAATCTTCCTCGGAGGAGCTATCGGCGGATGGATATATCAACATTTCGGACGAGTCGGCGTGGCATGGGTAGTGCTTGGTATTGCTCTGTTTTGGATCATATGGATAGCGGGTATGCGCAGCCCGGGCCTAAGAGACAATATCTTTCTACCTTTCGATAAATTTGACAAAAACAAACTATCTTCTCTCAAAGGACTAAAAGGTATCAATGACTTTTATTTAAACGAAACAGAACAGCTCATCATAGTCAAGTTTGACAACGATACCATCGATGAAGATACCATAAGAGGCATGCTTCTGAAGAAGTAGCCCTAATGGACCCTTTTGCTCCATTTTTAAATACTTTTCTGCTATTATTTTAAACTGTTCACGATTATTTACACAAGGCTTATTGATGCTCGAAAGACTAAGAGTATATGAAGAAGAACTGTTACAAAACATACCTGGTAATTTCAAGAGAGCTGTTTACAGCAAGATAGAGGGTCACGACAGGCTAATGGGTATCATAGGTGCCAATGGCATGGGCAAGACCACATTGCTCCTGCAGCGCACCAAAGCTCTCAGGGATGAACACGGCAAAGATAAGGTTTTGTACTTTACTTTGGACTACCCTTTTCTTGCCAATGTAGACTTGGTGGATTTTGCCGAGGAATTGCATGCCAAAGGTATCAGATATCTATTGATAGATGAAATACACAAACACCCTTTCTACCAAAAAATGCTCAAGTCCATATACGATACCGTGCTTGGAATGCAGATACTTTTTGCGGGAAGTCCTGCGATGAAGACAAGCGGCCTGGGTGCCAGGCTGACTTTGCACAAATTGCAGGGATTGTCATTTAGAGAGCTCATGTCTATAGGCCGCCCCAAGCCCCTGCCGGTCTTTTCTTTTGCCGAGATACTCAACGATCATCGGACAATAGCCAAAGAGCTCTCTACTATGTTTGATATAGCCAAGGGTATCAGAACATACCTGCGCAAAGGATACTATCCAGGTCATACCGATCCAAGACGCACTTTTATCAAAACTATGCTCGATTCACTCAATAATACTTTGGATAGAGACCTGGTAAGTACAGGCCTGATAGAACAAAAATACACATACAAAATGAAAAGAGTCATGGAGGTCTTGAGCACTGCGGCCCCTGGACGCATCAATCTCTCCAAGATAGCCGAAGAAGCCGAGATCAGCAGGGTTAAACTCTATGATTATCTACAATATATGCAAGATGCCGGTCTGGTCAGACTGGTAGGCAACGCCGACAAAGACGCCAAACAAAAAGCCAAACCGTCGCGAATATATATAGACAACACAAATCTAAGGATTTTTTATAATCCAAAAGCAGACCTAAACAATATCAGGGAGACATTTTTCGTCAACCAGGTAGGTGCTACCGAAAAAGTAACAGCAGCAAGAGAAGGGTATTTCGTGGTCAATGGCAAATGGAGGTTTCAACTCTCCAAAGACGAGGATCAGGCGCATATATTTGAAGAACGCAAAAACGCTTATAGCGTCATAGATACGCTCATCAGCGATCATCCCAACAAGATCCCTCTGTGGTTGTTTGGGTTTTTGTATTGATCCTTACGCCTCCCCTATCTTTTCAATCACAACGGGCTTATTTTCCACACCCATCAACTCAGCTGCACGCTGCTTGATCCCCTTGATCGTAAATCCATACTTTTTAAACAGCTCTCCGGCCGGAGCGGAGGCACCGAAGCTCTCCATCCCCATCACATCATCAGCGTATTTGTAGTATTCCAACCCTCTGGCAGCCTCTACGGCAAGGACTTTGGTGGACGGATCGATGACAGCTTGCTTATACTCGTCATCCTGCTCGTCAAACAGATCAAAACAAGGCACTGAGACGATATTGGCGTTTATGCCCATCTGCTCCAGAAAGCATCCAGCTTGCAATGAAGGCATCAGTTCCGACCCGCTTGCCATGATAGTAAGTGCCGCGTTTTCCCTTTTTTTGACTATATATGCGCCACGGCTCACATCGCCAAAGTCTCTAGTGGGTTTTAGGGTTTTTAGTTTTTGGCGAGAGAGGACAAATCCATGAGGAGCACTTATCTTGAGTGCTGCTTTCCACGCCTCTGCATTCTCTGTCGCATCTGCCGGACGCCATAGATAAAACCCGGGTAAAGCACGAAATTGTGAGATCTGCTCTATAGGCTCATGGGTAGGACCATCCTCACCCACTCCGATACTATCGTGTGTCCAGATGAAAAAGTTACGAATGCCTGTAAGTGCAGCTATGCGCACTGAAGGCTTCATATAGTCGCTGAAGACAAAAAATGTAGCATTAAACGGTATGATCGTACCATACAATGCCATTGCGTTGGTAATGGCGGCCATGGCATGCTCACGGATTCCGAAGTGGATGTTGCGTCCCTTTGGGAAGTCTCCCATATCTTTGAGGGTCGTTTTGTTTGAGGGTGCCAGATCGGCTGATCCCCCGACAAATCCGGGTAGCGCCTTGGCTATGGCGCCCAGTATTTGGCCGTTACTGTCGCGGGTGGCCATCTCTTTGGTATCTGCAAAATCCGGGAAACTAATGGCATCAAAGTTTGGCTCAAGCAGATGATCAAGAACTTCGTTTTGCTCAGCCAAAGGTGCTTGTTTGTACAAATGCTTCCATTCTCTCTCATACAGATCACCCTCCTCAATAGCGCACCTAAAAGCAAGCAATACATCTTCTGGTATATAGAATGTCTTATCTTCAGGGAAGCCTGCCGCTTTTTTGGAAGCTTTGATCACTTCTTCGCCCAGCGGCGCTCCGTGAGTCTCATGGCTTCCCTCCATTCCCACTGCGCCCTTTCCAATGGTAGTATCTGCTATGATAATGGTAGGTTTGGAGGCCTCTTTGGCTTTATTGAGAGCTTCATCTATGGCATCATAGTCATGCCCATCGATCTTTATCACATTCCAGTTTTGTGCCTCAAATCTCTTGGCTACATCCTCGCTCCAAGCTACAGAAGTGTCTCCCTCTATAGTGATATGGTTGCTATCGTATATAACAATCAGATCTTTTAGACCCAAGTGCCCTGCAAGCGCCGCGGCCTCGTAGCTGATGCCTTCCTGCAGATCGCCATCGCCTACAAGACAATAGGTCTTGTGATCTATCAGCTTGCATGTATCAGAATTGACCACATTTGCCGTATATTCGGCCGCCATCGCAAACCCCACGGCATTGGCGATCCCCTGCCCCAGCGGTCCTGTAGTGATCTCTATGCCCGGAGTATGGCCATACTCAGGATGGCCGGGGGTTTTCGAGTCGAGCTGTCTAAAAGACATGAGATCCTCCAGGCTAACATCATAGCCCCACAGATGCAGCAACGAGTATATCAGTCCGGTAGCATGTCCGCCCGAAAATACCAATCTGTCTCGATCCAGCCATTTTGGATTTTTGGGATTGTGGCGTAGGTGCTCACTGAGTACCACAGCTATATCGGCCAGACCCATCGGGGCCCCAGGGTGACCTGAGTTGGCTTTTTGCACCATATCGGCCGCAAGGAAGCGGATGGTGTTCGCCATCTTTTTTCTCATATTGTTATCGTATTTTGCCATTATTAGTCCTGATAAAAAGTTGGAAAATTATACACTAAAAACTCTTCACTGCCAGTTGCTCACTGCTATATGCTCACTACTCACTGTTACCTGCTATCTGCTCACTACTCACTGATTCTGTGTCTATATAGGTATTGGTCCATCAAAGGGCGTAGAGCACTTTGGAGTTTGGGATCGAATGTATTAAATCTGTCGGAAAGATCGTCTGCAATCTTGTCGGCTTCTTTAATGCTCTGCTCCAGTCCCAGTAGATTGACAAAGCTGTTTTTGTCGCTGTCGTTGCCAGTGGTTTTACCCGCTTCCTCTTCACTTTGAGTCTTGTCGATGATGTCATCTTGTATCTGAAACAAAAGTCCCAGATCGATCCCAAAATCATACAGCGCATCCTGTACGGCTTTGTCCAGTCCGACAATCACCGCGCCCATTAGCATACTGGCTGCGATCAGTTTGGCGGTCTTGTTGCGGTGGAGCTCTTTGACTTGCTCGAGGGTGAGCGGATCGTTCTCAAAATACAGATCAATAGCCTGTCCTAGCACCATACCTCCCAACCCTCCGTCACGAGCAAGAATCTCTACAAGACGAATCTTCACATCTTCTCTAAATGCGGAGCGGGCTATAAGCAAAAACGCATGGGTATTGAGTGCATCACCCGCAAGAATTGCCATAGGCTCATCGTATATAGTGTGGAGTGTAGGATGTCCGCGGCGCAGCGGCGCATCATCCATGCTCGGCAGATCATCATGTATCAGCGAATAAGTATGGAACATCTCCAAAGCCAGCGCCGGCGCATAGGCTGACTCAAGTAGCAGCGGCTCATACGCCTCCACGATCCGTAGCAGCAGCATCGGTCGAAACCGCTTGCCGCCCGCTAAGAGCATATCTGCCATCGCTTGATTGTAGACAGGGTGAAAAGTCTCCACTGCGGGCAGATTGGCACGCAGATAAGCTTCAAAGTCTTGCATGAATCCTCATCGTGTTTAGATGAAGAGATTATAGTGTATTGGTGGTTAGGGGTTGGTTATAACACAATTGGATCATTGTCTGATTTTTTGGATTTTTTTCAATTCAAGCAGATCATATCTGTCTTTTGCCCTATCAGTAGAAGATTTATTTTTTATCAAATCATCTATGCTGATAAAATGTATCTCCTCCCCAAATAGACTGTTGTTTGTTCTGTTTTTCCAGGCACTTGCAAAATCAACTCCGTCTATATCGGTCAAAATATCAATACGCATAGGCTCTATACCTATTTGCAATACAAAATTATCTGTATTTAATTCATCAACGGTAATTTCATGGGGAACTGGATATTCGTCAAATGCTTTCAATACTTTTTTTGCGTTCTTTTTTGATTTTTCTATCCACAAATCTATATCCAACGTATGTCTGCTGTACCCATAGTTGCCCATAGCATATGCGCCCACAACAAGATATTTGACTTTATGCTTATTAAAAAGCAGCAGCATATCCTTGTAATCTGTAAAAAAATCCATAATTACATCTCTTTAAGGGCTCTGGTGGATACTTTTGTTTTATCAAGCCTGTCGGGATACATACCATGCAATTGGCGATATCGTTCCGCACTCAAAGCAGTCATTATCTTAAATAATTCATCACCGCTTAGATCAAACATAAAACTATGATGTTTTTCACTATGAAGCAAAGACTTTTTGATAGTTACGACTCTTTTATTATCTGATTTTTTCATACAATGATTATAACACAACACCATTAATCACACAGCAGACAAAGCAGCGATCTGCCTGCATACCTCATCCTTGCTCTTTCCTTCGACATTAATCACCACATCGGCTACTGCCTTGTAGGCTTTTTCACGCTCTTTGTAGAGCTTTTTTGCTTTTTGAGGATCTTTAAAAAGCGGACGTTTGGCCAGTTTGGCTTTGGAATTTTTGGCATTTTTGAGCCGATCATATATCCACTCAAACGACGCATCCAGCAGCACAACTGTACCCAGTTTTTTTAGATTGCTCACCTGATAAAAGCCGCCACCGCAGCTGATGAGCGTGTCGGTTACGCTCTGTTCTATCCAGTCAGCAGTCTTCTGCTCAAGAGCTCTGAAATAATTCTCACCTTTTTTGGCAAATATCTTTTTGATCTCTTTATTTTGCATAGATTCAATCAGATCATCAGTATCGAGTATATAGGTATCATATCGTTTGTGATAAGCCCTGGCGGTACTGCCTTTGCCCACACCCATAAATCCTATAAGTAAGATGTTGCCCGTATCTTTTGACATTAGAGTCCCTTTTGTGTATGATTGCATATATGACTTTTGGGAGTAGCAGTATAACATATTGCTACAAAGAGGCTATATTGATGCAAACTATTCTTATTACCGGAGTAAGCAGCGGCATAGGACAGGCTCTGGCCGAGGAATATATCAAGAGGGGTGATGCTGTTTTCGGTATCGGCCGCAACCCGGCCAAATCTATCATGTCTGAGCCAAATTTTTATTTTCTGCCGCTTGATTTTACGGAGCCGGACCTGATTCTGGATGATATGAAAAAATTTGTATCGGGGCGCTTTTTTGATCTAGTCGTTTTGAATGCCGGCACATACACCACAGTACAAAAGCTGTCTGAAACAACCATTGGCCAAATACAGGAAGCTCTCAATGTGAATCTACTCTCTGCCAAGCATACAATAGATGCCGTTCTAACTCACGCCAAAGCAGAACAGATCGTAGCCATCAGTACCGACTTTGAAGTATTTGGACACCATGGTTTTGGGGCGCATATTGTTTCAAAAGCTGCTTTGAACTCTCTGATACAGCTGTATGCCGAAGAGTTCCCAAATGTACAGTTCAATACAATGGCAACAGAGCTTATCCAAACACCGACATTGAGTAAATTTCTCAAGATCCCTGACCCCGAACGACACCCATATGTCCAAAAAATCCGAGATAGATTTATGGTCCCTCTCGATCAAGCGATTCCGCAACTCATTGATAGCTTTGCCGAAGCAAAACATACTTCAAACGGCAGCTTCGTTGAGATGAAAAAACTAAAAAAACAAAGAATCTCGCTTTAGGAACCTGCAAAGATTTTTATAACTTTTTGACCTGTTCAATCAAATCTGCAGGCAGCATGGCAAAATCAGAACCGCTGTAAGATTCTGCGGCGGCAGTCAATGCCAGCGACCCGTGAATAGCCGCATCGATAGCTGAATATCCCTGCGCCAAAAGCGCGACGATAAGTCCGCTCAAGACATCTCCGCTGCCTCCTTTGCTGAGCTTGGAAGAACCGAACGGATTGATATATATTTTCTCTTCGTTGGCTATCAGCATATTTGCTCCTTTGAGCAGCAGCACCACATGAGGATAAAGCTCATTAAATCTTCTGACCATCCCGAATCTGTCACTTTGGATATCTTCGGCACTAAGTTTCTCGCCTGTCAAACCTTTCCACAGTACCGTAAATTCTTTTGGATGAGGTGTCAAAACTGTTTCCCGCTCTTTTTGTTCGAGTATCCCAAGTAGAATATCGCTGTAAAAACTATCAGCATCCAATACTATAGGCAAATGACTCTCTACGACACTTCGTCTTAAGAATTGATCTTCAAAATAATTCCCCATGCCCATGCCCACAGCAAGTGCGGTAGCATTGCGCGGCACCTCGGTAGAGTGCATCAGATATGGAGGTGGAGATATGCGATCGTGGGAGATGAGCGTAGTCAGTCCGGCCCCAAACGATGCGGCCGTCATACCGGCTATGATACCGGCTCCTTCTTTCTCTCCGCAAAATACAGCAGCATGTCCGAAACTGCCCTTGTGTGTTACTTTGGAAAAGTCTCTGTTTGGCAGCATCAGGTCACCTTGCCTAAGCAGGTAACTCGATACAGGCATGTCTTTGGTATAATAATTGTATCTCACGCCGAGATCTATTCTCCACAGATCGCCTACTATCTCTTTGGCCGCATCACTGTACAAGGCTTCTTTGCGAGCACCCATAGTCAGGGTCAAATCCGCCTCAAAAGCTACCGAGTCTATATAGCCGTTTTCATCCAGACCGGTAGGGATATCGCATGCTATTTTGTAACCATTTAGATCATTCATATTTTCTACAAGCTGTTGAGTCTCTTCATCAAGAGGCCTGGAGAGTCCGGCACCAAACAGCGCGTCCACAATAATATCTGCTTCGCTCAGACCATCCACGATCTTGACATATGAGAGCTTTTGTACTCTCTCAAGCTGCTTTATGGCCATTTTTGATTTGGCACCAAAAGGAAGATATAACTTGACTGACGAGAAACGAAAAGGCATAAGTCTGGCAAGAGCGATACCGTCGGCTCCATTATTGCCCGGACCTGGTACGATCAGTATAGAATCAGCCTCGGCAAAATGGTCTCTGATGTAGTGCTCCATACCTTCAGCGGCATGCTCCATCAAAATATCTTCGGTCAATCCATACTCTTCATAGCACCGTCTATCCATCTCATAGCAGTTTCTAAAGACTTTTTGCATGATCTACTCCTTGGGGCTTATTTTATCACAGCTTAAATCATTTTTGGTATAATCCGCATCTATTTATTTTTTGGAATTGTCAATAAGCTATCTGCTCCGACTCAAGAAGAAATTTGACTGACAATGGCAGTCCTGAGGCGATAGCCGAAGCTTCAGTGAGATGAATTGAGGCGGGGCTTTGCTCCGACTCAAGAAGAAATTTGACTGACAATGGCAGTCCTGAGGCGATAGCCG
>CAZFNK010000003.1:85089-105879 GCA_964520575.1 uncultured Campylobacterales bacterium
AAGCTTCAGTGAGATGAATTGAGGCGGGGCTTTGCTCCGACTCAAGAAGAAATTTAATAAGAAAGGGGGTGATCATATATGCCAGGAATCATCGTAGGTCCCCGCGACAGCTTCGAAGATGCATACCGCAAATTCAAGCGACAGTGTGACCGCAACCTGATCGTGACAGAAGCACGCGCCAGACAGCATTTTGAGACCAAAACAGAAAAACGCAAAAAAGAGAAGATTGCAACGCGCAAGAAAATCCTCAAGAAGCTTTTCATGCTTCGCAGATACGAGTCAAGACTCTAATTTCAAGCAGCGAGGCTTTTCCTCTTCGCTGCAAGATACCCCTTTTGTTTTACAAAGATATCCCTCTTATCATATAATATACCAAAGCAGATAAAACTGCAGCAGCAGGTACTGTGATCACCCATGCGGCTACGATCTTTTTGACGGCATCTCGCTTAACATACTTGGTTTTCTTGACACTTTTTAGCTCTTTTTTTACTGTTTTTAGCCTCTCTTCTTCTTCATCTATCATTTTATACAGCTCGACTATTCTTTGATAATCGCTTTTTGTTTTTTTCTCCAGGGACTGGAGATCTTCGAGTTCTGCATTGAGGGCTTTGAGCTGCCTTTTTTCATCTACTACCACCTCTTGCTTGGCTTCGATTTTCTCACTTAGAGAGGTACTGTCAAGATATTCTCTCAGGAAACCTACTCCAAATATACCGCCAACAGCAATATGGGTAGAACTGACCGGAAGCCCAAGTTGAGAAGCGATGATGACAGTGATCGCAGCAGCCATGGCTACAGAAAATGCTCTCATCTGATCGAGCTCTGTAATCTCGGATCCGACTGTTTTGATCAGTTTGGGGCCATACAAAGCAAGGCCCACAGCAATCCCAAGACCACCAACCGCCATCACCCACAGTGGGATTCCAGCTTTGGATGATATACCTCCATGCAGCACGGCATCATTGATCGCCGCCAACGGCCCAATGGCGTTGGCTACATCGTTAGCTCCATGAGCAAAACTCAGCAAAGCGGCTGCAAATATCAGCGGCAGAGTGAACATTTTGTTTATACCGTCTCTGTCGTTTTTCATGGTTGCTGCCTTTTTGGACACTACGGATCTAACTATCAGATATACTATAATAGCCGCTATCAGCCCAAATACAAGTGCCGTTATGAATGTGGGTTTATGTGTTTGGGGCAAAAATGAAAGAACCGATACTATCTTAGGCCACACTTTCTTGAATCCTTTAAGTGTCAGATAAGTCACGAATGCCCAGGTCATGATGCCTACATATATAGGCACCCATCTTTTGGCAGCACTTACCTTGTCATCTTTGTAGATCATTGTTTTTTTGATAGAAAATAAAAATACGGCAGCTATCACTCCGCCCAAAACAGGGGAGATGATCCATGAGGCCACGATCTTGCCCATGGTTCCCCATGCAACGATAGAAAAACCTGCTGCTGCTATACCGGCACCCATCACGCCACCGACTATGGAATGTGTGGTAGAGACAGGGGCCTTAAAGTATGTGGCGAAATTGAGCCATAAAGCCGCGGCAAGAAGTGCTGCCATCATCGCCCAGATAAATGAGTTGGTATCGCCACCGAACATTGATATGTCAATGATACCTTTTTTGATGGTTTTGACCACATCACCGCCGGCTATAAGCGCACCACTTGCTTCAAATATTGCCGCTATAGCGATAGCCCCTCCCATGGTCATGGCTTTTGAGCCGACTGCCGGGCCAACATTGTTGGCGACATCATTGGCGCCGATATTCATCGCCATATAAGCACCAAACAGTGCGGCTATAGACAGAAAAATGCTATTTGGAACACCTCCGGAAGTAGAGGAACTATAGATCAACACAACCACCACGAACAGTAGTGCAAAGCCAAGCCTTACAAAATCAAATCTACTCCCCTTGATAGCCACTTTCTCTATCTTTTTGATAGTCTGGATCTCCATTCTCTTTCCTAACTATGTTTGATGTCGAATTATACTCTTATAACTCTTTGAAAAGTCGATATTCAATGGTTTTTTTTGATAAAATAATACAATTTTTTCTAAAGGCTCATCTATGACTTTTGCCACGCCACTTAAGGACAACTCTATCAAGATCATGCTGCTGGGCTCTGGCGAGCTGGGCAAAGAGGTCGCCATCGAAGCGCAACGCCTCGGCATCGAGGTGATCGCCGTGGACAAATACGAAAACGCTCCGGCACACCTGGTCGCCAACCGCCATTATGCTATCGATATGCAGGATGAATCAGCCGTGCTGGATCTGATCGAGCGCGAGCAGCCCACTTATATCCTCCCTGAGATCGAAGCGATCAGTATCTCAGCGCTCTTTGAGGCCGAAAAGCGCGGCTTTCATGTCATCCCCAACGCCGAAGCGGTCAACAAAACCATGAACCGCAAAAACATCCGCCGTTTCGCCGCCGAGGAGCTTGGGGTGCGTACCAGCCGCTATACATTTGTCTCGACGCTGGAGGATCTGCGAAAGGCGGCCGACTCGATGGGGTATCCTTGTGTCATCAAGCCGGTCATGAGCTCTTCGGGCCACGGCCAGAGCATTGCCCGCACTCCGGACGATATAGCAAAGTCATGGGAGATCGCCAAAGAAGCCAGAGGCGATGCCAGCGAATTGATCGTCGAAGAATTTATCGAGTTTGACTACGAGATCACCCTGCTGACGGTGCGCAACGAAACCGGCACGGTCTTTTGCGACCCCATCGGCCACCGGCAGGAAGATGGGGACTTTGTCCTCAGCTGGCAGCCGATGCCCATGAGCGATGCAGCACTGCAAAAAGCCCAGGAGATAGCCAAGGCAGTAACGGACGGGCTGGGAGGTCGAGGGATCTTCGGGGTGGAGTTTTTCATCAGGGGGGATGAGGTCTATTTCTCCGAGCTCAGCCCCCGTCCACACGATACGGGGATGGTCACCCTCATCACCCAGAGCCAGAGCGAGTTTGCCCTGCACGTGCGCGCCGTGCTGGGTCTGCCGCTTGGGTTTACCACATATGGAGCCGGAGCCTGCGGGGCGTACAAAGCCAAGAGCGAAAGCCACAATCCCATCCTGGAGATCCCGGATGAAAGCTTTAGTGACACCAGCTTCGTGCGAGTCTTTGGCAAGCCCGAATCGCACGTGGGGCGTCGCATGGCAGTCAGTCTGGTGTTGGATGGGGACATCGAAAGAGCCAAAGCCAGAGCCGTCCAAATAGTGGAAAACATTACGGACAGATAACCGTAGAGCGTTGTGCTCCACAACACTCTACAAAAATAAACAGACAAATCGTTAAACAAAACCTACTATAATCCCAAACAAAAAAAGGAGAAAAAACCATGAAATTCTTTTCGCGCGTTCTTCTCCCTCTGGGTCTGTTGATCTATATCGCCGTCGAGACATACGCCAAGCTCCACCACACCTCTATCTGCGGCTCTACCGGCTGCAAGCTGGCAGGCCAGTTGCTCAACTTCCCCAGTATCTATCTTAATTACATGGGTCTGGCAGCCGCGGCCGGCATCCTGATACTGGGGTGGCTCTCGCTGAAAAATCAGGCGTTTGAGAAGCTGTTTTTTATCGCTCTGTATGCAGCAATCGGCTTTGAGACGATCATGTTTGCTTATCAATACTATGTCAATCCAGAACCCTGCGTCTTTTGCGCTGGAGTGTACGGATCGCTGCTATTGATCGCATTGGCTGCCCGCCCCGTATATCTGCTCTACGCATTGCCGGTGATCTCTGCACTATGGATAGCTCTCAGCACCTTGGCTATCCCCAAAAACATGGAGCTTATCAGCCAGGATGGCACCTACCTCATCCACTCTGAGACATGCCCGCACTGCAAAAAGGTCAAAAAATATTTTGCCGAGCACAACATCACCTACACCCCCATCGATGTCCACAGCCCCAATGCCAGATCGCTGCTCAAAAACCTCGGTATCTCCTCGATCCCCGATCTAGTGATCAAGCAAGGTTCACAAATCCGACTCATCAATGGAGATGAGGCGATCATCAAGCATTATTCGCAAAACAAAGAAAAGTCCAAGGAAGAGCCTGCCGGCACCCAAACAAAATCTGACCCCACAAATGATATACCATCGCTCCAAAAAAAGGAGGGCTGTGGACTCGACTCGCAACTCGATGCGCTACCTGATGACAAAAGCGGATGCGAACAGGAAAACGAAGTACCGCTCAGATGACGATCCAGCACACCCTCACGCTCCCTCCGCTGCCCCGCGGCGTGCACCTCATCACCCGCCATATCGCCCCTTACATCACCAGGATCCAGACCGGTACTGCTCATCTGTTTTTGAGGCACACCTCCGCCTCGTTGGCGCTAAATGAAAACTACGATCCCGATGTTCGTCAGGACATCGAAACATTTCTGCGTCACAGCATTCCGGACGGGTGGGATGGATTTGATCATACTATAGAAGGCGCTGACGATATGCCCGCACACATGAAAAATATCCTCATTGGCTCAAGTATAACCATACCCGTCACTGACGGCAAGCTCAATCTTGGCACCTGGCAGGGAATCTATCTACTCGAACATAGAGAGCATAGTAGCAGCCGAAACATGATCATTACCCTGTGCGGGGATTAGCTCGCCAACATCATCCCGTCAATAAACCGAAAATCTTTTCGGTTATAGGTCATCAGCGGATACCCAGACACCAGAGCCGTCGCGGCGATAATGCTGTCGGGGATATTTAGTGCGTGGCTTTTGGCATAGCGTTTGACCAGTTCCATCGCTCTGCGCGAGATCGTTGCATCTGGATAGAGGATTGTAAAATGGTGGAGGAATTTTTCGATCTTGGTCGTTTCAGCTTTGTTTAGCGCCCCATAATAAAGCTCCATCGCCGTAATGGATGAGACGAACAATTCCCCCGACATCGCTTCAACCGCACGAACCGTTCTCATCTCCCCTTTGAGAATCTCGATCAGGATATTGGTATCGAGGATCACCGCTTCCATGCTGCTTCTCTCAAATCCTTTTGATCCATATCCCGCCCCTGCCACATCCCGGCAAACTCTGAGAAATCACGAGCTGGCTTTGGGGATCGGCTCTTTTCCAAATCTTGGCGCATCCGATCACGAATATAGGCCGAAACCGAGATACCAAGCCGCACCGCTTCCTTTTTGATCGCCTCAAACAAAGACTCTTCGAAATAAATCTGTGTTCTGTGCATTGTATCCCTTTATACATTACTTTTTGTACATCATTATAGCTAAAAGCATCAACCGAGTCAACCAATCATCAGCTTCAACCCCCTAAAATACCCAAACCAAACCCTCCGAAATATTGGAAAAGGTTGTACCATGAAACTTGCTTTACTTGATGCCGAAACGCTCGGCTCCGACCTTGATCTCTCACCGCTTGAAGCGTTTGGCGAACTTGAGATCTATGACATCACCATGCCCGAAGAGCGGATCGACAACATCGATGATGCCGACGTGATCATCACCAACAAAGTCATCATCGACAAAGAGATCATGGAAGCCGCTCCCCGTCTCAAGCTCATCTGCATAGCTGCTACCGGGATGAACAACATCGATCTGGAGGCCGCCGCCGATCTGGGGATTGCGGTCAAAAATGTCGCCGGATACTCTACCCAAAGCGTCACTCAGCATACTTTCGCAATGCTCCTGCACATCATGGAAAAGATGGAATACTACAGCCTGTATGCCAGAGGAGGCGCATGGAGTCAAAGCCCGATCTTTACCCATCTGGAGCAGCCATTTCATGAGATAACAGGCAAGCGATGGGGGATCATCGGGATGGGGGCTATCGGGCAAAATGTCGCCCGTATCGCTACAGCTTTTGGCGCCCAGATCGTCTATCACTCCACCAGCGGAGCCAACACCGATCAGCCCTATCCTCATCTGGAGCTTGACAAGATGCTGAGCACCTCGGAGATTGTCTCGATCCACGCGCCGCTTAATGATCAGACCAAAAATCTCATCAACAGCGACAACCTGCCGCTGCTTAAGAACGGGGCTATCCTGCTCAATCTCGGTCGCGGCGGCATCATCGACGAAAAAGCCCTCGCAGCAGAACTTGATCGTCGGGAGATCTACGCCGGACTTGATGTGCTTGAGACTGAGCCGATACCGGCCTACAGTCCTTTCCTGCACATCCGCCACCCCGAACGCCTGCTGCTGACCCCCCACATCGCCTGGGCTAGTGTCGAGTCAAGACAGAAACTACTGGATGGGATCGTGAGAAATATCGAAGAGTTTTTAGGTAAAAATATTACCTGATCTCTACATCGATGTAGGCACACTCATGGCTGTTTGCCGGTATATCATCGAGCGTCACGGTCACCTCTTTGGTGTTGGTATCATAACTGCCTGAAGTGTCGTTAAGCCCCTTGCAGTCATTCTCCGTACAATCGTTGGTATCATACACCACAGAGCCTTTGCCCGAGTGTATATAGGTGAGCTTGTCTCTGTTGCCGTTGGTATCAAGCGTATCGTGGATCTGAGGATTCTCCGCCGTGCCTGTACCGGTGTTTTTGACCGTAAAACAATACCGGATCGTCGCTCCGGGTATTCGCTTGGGGTTGGTAGCATTATTGACCGGATCGTCTATAACGATGGAGGTCTTGGCGATGTGCATCTGGGGTTGATTTATATCAGTCACAAAACTAAATAGATCTCCATCAGCAAAATCGATATTCTCTATATGCCATTTTCCGTTACCGTCGTTTGTCATCGGCAAAGGAGTAGCTTGGGAGAGATCAGCTCCATAGACAAAATACAGTATGCCGTTGAAACTATCCATATCAAAATCCGGATCGTTTGTATCTACCTGCAAGCTTATATTGTTTTGGTTATTTCTTGTTTTTTGGACTTTCCATTTTCTCTCAAGGATTTTGCCTCCGGCAGGAGCGCCATTGCTTGTCCATCCATGCCCGCCGTCATCGTTTGACCATATCAGAAATCTTCTGTTTTGGGCGCTTAGACTTGGTCGCCCCGCATCCAAATTGGATGATATAAAATCATTGTTTGTTGCCATAGTAACAATAGCATCGTTATTGATCGATTTGGATATTTTTTGATCGAGGGCTGATACATCATCTCTTCCGAGTCCGGCAATATCGTTTCCGTATCCATTATTATTTGTAACTCTCCATATTCTTGTCCCGCCACTATCATAGTAATTTTTCCCATTATTTGATTGATCCAAAGTTATACCATATTTTATGGCAAGATATGACTCTATTTTGCGTCGATTAGAACTAGAAAGCCTACTTGAATAAACAATAATCTCAGCAATATCACCATACCAAGGATAAGCTCCATTAGCACTTTCGCTGGCACCTTTTCCGATCCTGAAAGGTGTTTGGGTGTTTGGAGAAAATCTTACAGTATGATTCCCGAGATATTTTCCTTGGAAGTAAATATATTTCTGTATGCGATTGTTATTGCGCGCTCTTGATGATGTAGTGAGAATCTCATAGTTATTTGTAGTATCCCCCCTTATAAGCTGATTCCAGCCACCGTTGGTTCCATTCCCAGTCCAATATCTGTATCCATTATTATAGTAAAGAATATGCCCTCTTGATGGAGAATCATCTCTGGTAGTCCATGGAGAGCGCCAACTGCTTCCACCATCGAGATCGACTACTGCAAATACAGTCAGGTCAGCGCCATTTAGCTCAGACGCATAGGGAACATCAAGAAAATGATTGGTAAAGTGTAGACGGGGATTGAAGTTGGCTTCATTGTCTTGCGAATAGCCAGGTCGATATGAGCTGTTGTTTTGTATAGCATTTCTGTTGTTGCCTGACTGGTCATCCCATTGTGATACAGATGCACCACCATGTATGCCGGTATCTGCTCTCAACCAAAGCTCAGTACCACCTACATTGCCTGGAAGAGCATACCCTAGCGAAGAAAAAATAATTGTATTGAAGAAAAATAAAACTACCCATCTCATTGAATATCCACTTCAAAATACCCGCACTCTTTGGAATTGGCGGAGACCGTACCAAAATCGAGTTTCACAGGGTTTACTCCATCTCCTGTGCCATTAGGGCCGTTGTTGCTTGCACTGGCAACGCCGGCACAGTCACATGAACCGTTTTGGATTTGCAGGTTTCGGATCGATGCGGTATCAAAATAATTACTTATATTATCTGTAACAATATTGTTGTCTGTAGTAAAATCCGTAATATTTTCTATTTCTACAGCATAACGAATTGTGGACCCTGGTATTCTTTTTGGATTATGTGTATTGTTGACAGGATCATTTATTACACAAGATTCCTTACGTATAGTCATATAAGTTTCTGGAACCAGACAAACATCATCTATATGCCAAAAATCCCAATTATCGCCATTTCCATTAGTCATACGAAATCGTATTTTAAAGTTACTATGTTTAGCATCCGATGGCATGTTATAAGTACGATTATATACTTGGCCATCCGTACCTGATCCCAAAAAAGTTTCGAGTATTGTCCAATTATTACTTGAATTCAAATATTCTACAATCAAATCTTCATTATTATCAGGATCTTCACTAAAACTATCACTCCCTCTTCGTATCCAAACCGTAAGCTCCTTGAAATTAGAAGAAGTATCAATTTCTATGGATGTCGCATCCACATTCCCACCATTCAAAGAGAGCGAATGAGAAGGTGAATTTGCTGTAGCCGTTGTAATACTTACGCGATCTGGGGAAACCGTCCAGTTTGAAAGATCCCCCTCAAACTCATCGCACTGACCAACGATAAGAGGGGGTGGCGGTGCAACATATCCTGTTTCAGTGATCTTAACATCATCTATATGCCAATAATCAAAGTCAACCCCACTTCCATGCGTTTGTGTCATTCTGATTTGGAAATTATTATGCAGGGCATCAGAAGGAAGTTGATAACTCAAGTCAATGACTTCTCCTTTTGTTCCGCTTCCCAGATATGTTACTATATCCTTCCAACTTCCTGTATTATCCAAATACTCGATTACCAAATCTTCATTGGCATCCGGGTCTTCGCTGAAACTATCGCTTCCTCTGCGTATCCACATCTCAACTTTTGCCCCATCCACATTCAATGGAATAACCCTGCTTGTAACTGTCACTGTATTATGTCTCGTGTATAAAGAACGTGTGCCTGAATTGCTTGTTTGTGTACTAATCCCTGCACGGTCTGTATTGGATACACTCCAATCACTTCCCAAGTCATTTCGTTCAAAGTCATCATAAAAGAGAGTATCACCAGGCATGGCAAAGAGTTGGATAGTGGTTACCAAAAGAGACGCACCTATAAAGAGAAACCATTTGTTCACTGCGCCACTCCCTTCACCAGTTTCTTGATATCCTCCTGGTCAAATTTCATCTTCACGCGGATGTAGGGGCCTTTGTGGCGGTAGTTCTGTGCCGAGAAATCCTCATCTTCAAATCCTGTGACGTTATAGCCAAATGTCACGACGGCATTTTCCCACGGAGACGTCTCGACAAAAACGCCGCCGCTGTAGTCCATGTTGTTCGCGCTATATGCGTGCAGCACGGAGCCTTGCAGCCCCAATGCCCAGGTTTCGCTCAGGTTGTAGCGCACATCGGCTCCCCACAGATCGACCCAGCCGCCGTAGTTTTTGCCGCCGATGGTATCGAGGGTGTATTTGAGGCCGTACTGGATGCCAAATTCCCACTGGTCATTGGGATGGTAGATGGCTGCAAGGTTGTTGACCAGTTTGCGGGTGCGTGTCTCGTCGGTAGCGGTTTTGTCATACTTGTCAATATAGTCAAGACGATCAAGGATCAGCACCTTGCCATCGTCCGGACGGTAGGCTAACGCCAGCTTGGCATCAAGATCATAATGCTCCTGGATAGTGTTCCAGTGTTTGTGCCAGCCCAGACCGGCGGCGAGTCCGAGGTCTTTGTTTTTGCGGATATAGAGCCCCAGATCAAGGTTGAGCTTGTCCTCTTCAGTACCGTTTCGATACTCGATACGGCCGTCTCCGCTAAATTGATCCCCTTCGTATTTGAGCCCCAGAATCGCCGCATCGTAGGATTCCTGTGAGCTGTTGCCCTCGGCATAACCCTTTTCGTATCCCGCCTCAAGTGCCCACTTGGTGCCCATCTGCCAGCGGTGGCGCAGCCCGATAGTATCAAAAGCCTGCAGACCGTTTGTGCCGTTTTCAAACATCCTTGTCAGACGCAGCTCGCCCCCCTTCCACGGCACATAGCTCGCACCCATTCGCGACCGCCAGCTGATCTTGCCGTTGCGGTCGCTGCGCTCGATCTCACCAAAGACAGAGGTGTTCTCATCCACCTTATACTCGGCTCCTACGGTCGTGCGGGTCGGGAACTGCTCGTCTTGATTGTCCCCCAGACTCTGATCGTGTGTCAGGCTGAGCTTGAGACGACGATCAAGCAAATATCGGGTCAGTCTGGCTGTGATCTGATGGGTAGCGGGCGTGAGGGTGTTTTTGGCATAACGATAGCCGATCGCGGCGGTCCAGTTGATATCGCTGTAGCTCAGCTCCGGATGCAATACCCACTCATCGGTATAGCTATCGTTGGCATCGTAACGGCGGTTTTGGTATGCGGTGGCACTCAGACTCCAGTTGGGATCTATTTTGTAGCTTGCATCAAGCCCGATCTTGCGTGTTGCGCTCAGTTCGGGAGCCAGCATCCCCAGCCCAAACGCCGCATCCTGATAGCGCCAGTATGCCCTGAGGGTTGCGTTGTCATCGGTGTAGTTCAGCTCCAGCCTGTAGGCCGTGCCGTCACTGACATTGCCATCCTGTGTGTTGTGGGTACGGGCATACTCGGCTGTCAGTGTCGTATGATCTCCCAGATGCAGCGTACCGTCTATGCCGGCAAGATTGTCCGATCCGCCGCCATGCTCCTGCCGTATAGCCGTAGCGCCTACGATCAGTTTGCGATCATCGGTAGAGAAGCTCACCCGTCCGCCGTAGGTGTAGTACGATTTGCCGTCCCCTTCTACATCGTACTGTACGATGATATATCTGGGATTAAACTGCGCATCCGTACCAAAGACCGGCTCTTTGAAATAAAGAGTACCTTTGTCGTAGTCGATACTGTAATCTCTCCAGCGTCCCATTTCATGGCGTTCCAGCACTATTTCGGGACGATGGCGGTCCCGCACCTCTATGGTCACCTTTTCGCTCCCTTCGATGATGGGGGTATGTGCCAGGTGGTAGTATCCGCTGGTACCGTCCCCGCGTATATCCTGACGGAAATGGAGCTTGTCTGTTTTGGCTGCAAAAACAGTGGCTTCGACATTGGCGCCATGGTATTCTGCCTGAAGTCCTGTATAGTCTCGATGGTAACTTGTAAACTCTCCGCCGTCGATGCCGGTATGGAAATCTCCAAACAAAAAGCTATAAGCATCCCGCTCCAGCTTGAGGTAGAGTTTTTTGGTGCTGGGAGCTTCGTTGCCCTGGGTAGTGGCATCCTGATAGAGGGTGTAGTAGGCATTGGGGTCTATAGTATCAAAGAGCTTGCGGTCTCCCTTTTTGCGTCCGCTGTCATAGGCCATAGTAAGCAGCCAGCCCCCTTTGATCCGCCCTTTGGCAAAAAACGCCAGCCTGCCGTCCACATAAAGTCCCTTTTTGGCTCCTTGATTTTCCAGCCCTTCGGCGTTACCGCTTAGCAGACGGTATCCTACCGTACCCTCCGCAAATCCCACAATGATCCAGTCACGCATGTGGGGTTTGAGGCGGACACGGATCGTCTCGTACTGATCGCCGTAGAGCTTGAACGTCAGACTTGCTTCTCCCGAGACAGCAGTGGGAGAGAGCCGCACATATGCGATGCCCTGAGAGTCGACGGTGTATTGCCCCTTGCCGTTGCTGGTTATGGCCGGAGCATGGGCGCTGTCGGTGGTAAAGCTGCCCACCATGCCGCCACGCAGCGGATGGCCGGAAGGGCCGATCATCTTCACCGCGATGATCGGTTCGTGTTTGCCGTCAGCGATGAGCCAGGAGTATTTGGGAAGGAGAGTGATGTGTTTGGGCGCGCGGCTCTCGACATAGACCGTGCGGCTGACCCGCTTGACGATGGTTTTGCCTTTTTTGATAAGAGCGGTGAAGGTGTTTTGCCCCTCAGCCAGATCGACCCCTTTGAAATGCATGATCTGCATCCCTTTCGTACCGCGGAAGAGTCCTTCGTAGTTGAGCATGCTTACTTTGTGTCCATTGAGACGCAGCTCTACGGTATGACCTTTGGGGTAGAGGATCGCCACACGGGTCGAGGGGATATCGGGGACCCATCCCTTGGGCGGCCAAACTATAGCGGGGGTTTTGCCCAGCGCATCCACCTCTTCGGGGCTGTACTGCGGCATGGAGATCTGATGGGTCGGCTTGGTCCAGTTGTAATCCCCCTCACCTATGGGTGTCTTGCCGCCCACACTCTCCCCGCTGACACGGACGACCTCTTTGGTGATCTTGTCAATGATCGTTTTGCCTTTGGCAGTTGTAAACAGCACATCGGCCACATCACTGTGCTGGTCTTTGGCCAGGCGGGTGTCATAATAGAGAACAGCCTTGAGCTCTTTGTCGGGGATGATGCTGTCGACTACTTTCAGCGCGAGTGTGATCTCTTTTTTGTTGCCCATTTTGACGACAAGTATCTCATCCTGAGTCTGAGGTTCGCTCTGGGTTGTGGCGCTCCCTTTGAGATATGCCAGTCCGTCTGAGAGGGAGAGAAATACTTCGGGATCGAGCAGCTCCATAGTGGCATTGATCTTGATACTCACAGTAACGGTATCGGCAGTGCGCTTGGCGATCTTCAGCTCCAGCAGTGAGCGACCGGTCACTCCCGGTATCCGCCGCAGACAAAAGTCCGCTCTATTTAGTCCGCCGTGATGCACCTCGACAAACTGCGATCTGGCTTTGCCAGCAAAGCGTGTATTGCGCTCACATTGCTCGATAGTATAACGTCCCTTGATGCTGTACTCATCAATCTGCACCACATGCGTGCCGTTACTTACATCGACGAAATGGTAGCGGCCGTTTTTGTCGGTCACGACGTAGCGGCCGTCCTCCATATATAGTTTGACTCCCTCTACACCGCAGCCCCTGAGAGGATGCGGCTTGCCGTCGAGTCCTATGACCGAAGAACCCGGCGCGGCATCACTCTTGGCGACACCCTTGGTGGTGTTGTGCTCACACGGCACATCGGCCTCATAGACTTGGCCGAGGATAAATCCTTTGGATCGCCAGAGCTCCTCTTTGAGTTTGAGTGTGGTTTTGGCGATATTGGATTTGCCTGCCCCGGGCGCGCTTGCCCATGCAGTATTTACCGCTTCGCCGTCCACCGTGCCGGCTCCGATGACTGCTACATACTTCATCTCGATCTTCTCCCCTTTGTTGAGGCGGGGATAGATGTAGCTCAGTATCTTGCCGTCAGCCGAGATGGTCGGTGTCACCGATTTGCCCGCTACCTGGCAACTGTCATCGACATATTTGACCCCGTCAGGCAGGCGATCCTGGATCGTGATACTGTTGTATGTGTGTTTGCCGATGTTTTCGATCGTAACGGTGTATTCGACATATTCGCCTATGGAGGCTGTGTCTTTGGACTGGGTTTTGCTTGCCAGCAGCGCAAACTCCACTTCGGCGATGGTCGCTTCGGTCTTGACAAGCTTCCGTGTGCCGTTGTCGATGTAGACCGCATCGATCTTGTCTCCACCTGTGACACACAGCGATCCGTCACCGGAGACGGGGGCTCCGGATGAGAGAAGGGCTCCGGATAGATGTGCCCCGTCACACGGCTGGGTATGGAGATAGCCTACAAATATACCTGTGTTGGGTCCGGTCTCGAGCAGATGCAGAGTCTCGATCTCGCCGGTACGGGGGTTGGTGACATTGATATCGACCGTATCCTGCGTGTGGGCATGGGTGTTTTGGTCTATATCTTTGACGCGCACGATCACCAGATCCTGCTGATAGTACTGACGGGTGGGCGAGAGCTTGACGGTCGATGGGGTAGGGATCACTGTGCCATCAGGCAGCGTGGCCGGCGGCATCTGAGCGGTACCCCCTGATCTATCATAAGAAGTAGGCTGCAACACTTCATCCGTACCGTTGATATCGATAGCAAGAAACTCGATCGTTGCCGGAGTCTGGGAGATGGTGAGATTGACCTCATTGGTGGTGGTGTTTTTGTCCTCACCACCAAGGGTGTAGGTAGCCTGCGCAGTATTGGCGATCACATCTCCCGGCTGCGCAGCCTGCACCCACGAGAGTACAGACGACAACAGCATGACAGTGACAATAGACCAAAATGACCGTCTCATCGTCGTCTGACTCCTTTCATTTTTTGTTGTGTTATGTGCTAAGAAGCGGACTTTGGCCGCAAACTTAGTGCTCTCTTGCTCGTAGCGCTTTTGTATGGATTGTCCATTGTGATGGTTCCATCTGGCAACTGAAAATAAATTACACCGTTTTTGGTATAGACATTGGGAATACCGCGTTCAAGGCTTTTTCGCTGAGCTCGACGTACGGCATTGTTGGCAATAGCCAGGATCGTTCCCCTGTCAATTTTTTGGTTCATTTTGTATCCTTTATAAACTCTTGATACTTCTCTTCATCATAGACTCTGTCCTGGTCAGCTATCTCTTCAAATGTTTCATTTGAATTGTAATACATAGTCCACTCATCTGCCAGATGACGATATGTTTCCCAAAAAAGCTTTCTGCTACGTCTGTATCTGCGCAATATATCATCCACTGGCACATCATGTCCGCCGTTTAAGACACGATGATAGACTCTCATTATATGCGCCTCAGGCGTCTCAAGGACCAGATAGATCAATGAGACTGCAAAATTATTCTCTTTTGCCCTGCGAATGTACTTGATGAGATACTTTCCCGCAAGGGTCGTCTCTACAATAAAAGACCTCTCACCCGACAAATATCTGTCAAAAGTCTCAAAAAATATCCTGCCTGCTGCTATCTGGTTGGCAGGCGCTTCATAGTTGCCTATCCCAAAAGCAATCTCATCAGCATTGATAAAATACAGCCCTTTAAGTTCTGCAAATGACTTGGCAAAGGTGGTCTTGCCGCTGCCGTTGGCTCCTGCGATGATATAAAGCGTCTTCATATCACATCTCCCGGCTGCGCAGCCTGCACCCACGAGAGTACAGACGACAACAGCATGACAGTGACAATAGACCAAAATGACCGTCTCATCGTCGTCTGACTCCTTTCATTTTTTGTTGTGCTATGTGTTATGTGCTATGTGTTAAGCCTTTTGTGGCGAAGCCACATCCTTAGCACTTAACGCTCTCTTACTCGTAGCACTTTCTCCTTGTACGCATTCCGTACTGGAGTGTGGAAATTACTTATCGTAACTCTACTTCAAACCACACGCATGTGCGCTGTTGATGAGCTGCCGTAGAGACAGTCAGTCCTGTGATAGTCGTCTCCATGCCGTTTTCTGTATGATCTGCTGCTGTATTGGTCGGATTAGCACAATCGCAGTTGTCCGTACCTTCATGTTTATATACATTGGCGATCTGAATATTGGCTCCATCTACAAAAGCACTGTCAAGCGTATCTTTGATCTGCACATTAGTAGCATCTGCCGTACCGGTGTTGAGGATCTCAAACTGATAACGGATGATCGCTCCCGGGATACGCTTGGGATTGGTGGTATTGTTTACCGGATCACTGACTACACATGAGGTTTTATAAAGCGAAAGAATAGGTGTTGCGATGATGTATCCGCTGCGGCCTACTTCGATACCGTTACCTGCTATGTCGCCTTTTGAGTTGGCCTCATTGCCGAGATTACCGGCAGTTGAACCGTTTTGTACCGCAGTACCGTCAGCAAATACGATATCGACGGCATCTTGGGTATCTGCGCCATTGGTCTCCGTCTCAGGACCGCTTTCGTCATCTTTGTAGGCTGTGGCTTTGAGCTCGATATTCATGATGTCCCTGTCTGCACCACCCTGTGCGGCTGTTGGGATATCCGACTTGACCCTGAAAAGGACAGTATCATCTTCTGCTACGCTCAAGATACCGCTGGCCGGCAATGCTGTCCATGTCTGGCCGTTATCGGTGCTGTACTCTATATCCATAGCAGTTACATCTTCATTGTCTGCATCGTTGTCATAATCGGCCTCTTTGCCGTTGGCAAGGTTGGCAACTTCAAACTTAAATTTCTCAGCCGAGTTTCCCTCGTTGACAAACGTGAAAGATGTGATCTGATCCTGTTGCCCTGGAGTAACCTGTATCTGATCAGTGTCAGTTGTGCTCATGACCATATCGATCTTTTTATCCACCAAAAACTCATCAGCATGAGTTTGACCTGCTGGCACGGTTGCCTGAACATCCGGCTGCGCTACCCCGCCCGCACTGTACGAGAGTGTCGCATCGTTGCCGATATTGGTACCGGCATCTGTACCCAGCGCCCACGCGCCACTACTTCCAAGCAACATCATCGATGCTGCGATCAGTATCTTTTTCATTTGAAAACTCCTTGTTTATTTGTTTCCATTGTCCGCCTCTTTGGCAGACACCGCTTCTTGTATTATTAGAGCCGAAACCCCACAGGAAGCAGCTTCGCAAAACTGTTTCCTGTGGAGTCGGTTGGGCTCTGTTTATTTTAGTTTTGCTTTGAACTCCACAGTGGTCTTGGTATGAGCCGGTACCTGAGCGATGATCCACTCTACTGCGTTGTACTCTTTGGGGAGAGCTGTGCGCAATTTGCCGGTTTTTGGATCTTTGACCCTCAGTTTGGCCGGCTCAGCATAACTCTTGCCGCCATCGATGCTGTAGAGCACCTTGCATCCGCTCTGGCATTTGGCGCTTTTGGCGACAAAGGTCAGGTGAGGATTGATCGGATTTTTGATCGCCACGTCTGTAAGGGTTTCGTTGGTATCATTGCTAACCGTATCAATATATTTGACCACAGTACCGGGAACGACTTTGGTTGCCCGCACCCACACCAGGACAGGTTTGCCGTTTTTGTCTTTGATCACTTTGCCCTTTTTGTCGCGTTTGGGCATCTGCTGATACGAAGCAGTCGTCACGCTTACCGGCGTTTTAGATTCTTTGGCCTGCAGGCTCGTCGCCCCAAACACTCCAATACTCAAAACGATCATCCAAGCTTTATTCATTCGCATTCCTTTCTTTTAGCTGTTGTGGATATACCCATTGTCGGGATCAGGGGAACCCGACCTACGACCTGCCATTCGGTTCATTCATTCCACCTCCACATCAAAACTGACTTTTTTGTGCGTCGTACCGCTGAGGGTGCCGATGCGTACCGTCACAACCCCGCCGACGACCTCACCGGCATCCCCGTCAGCCGCATCGCTCAAAGCCGCGCCGTCAAGCGCAAGCGAAGAAGCCGTGTATGCCGTACCTGACGGGATAGAATCTGTGATCACCACATTGCTTATCGTCCGTCCCGTTGCATTGCCGTCGATCCAGGTATCGATGGTGTAGGTGATCCGGGTGCCGGTGTGGGTAGCGTTGTCTTCGCTGTGGACAAGAGCATGCTTTGTGGTAGACAGCCAATAGTCATACACCTGCCAGATCCCCTCGGCCGTATCGCTTTTTTGGATCACGACTGTATCGACCTGATCCTGACGGTCGGCTCCGGGTGTCGCGGTCGCGTTGCTCTCGGCTTGTATCCCATCCCGACTGCGGGCTCCGGGTCGAGTGGTGTTGTCATCGGGGATATCGCCCACAACAAACAGCGTCACGTTCGCATCGGCCGCAAGATACAGCTGCGTCACCGCGGCATCGACCCCCGGATCGTACCGGCCGTTGCCGTCGGTGTCTTCAAACAGTCGGGTGTTTTGGGGGTGGAAGTCGCTCGAAGCATTGTGCTCATACCCCAGCGTGATGTTGTCGTCTCCATTGCCGAGATTGGCCACGACGAAGCTCAACACCCGATCGGTATCGCCTGCGCTCACCTCCACCGGAGCATTGTCCTGCCAATCGGTCGTAACATGCACGATCCGATCGACCACGAACGTATCGGCATTGCTGGTGAGGTTGTTGTCAATACCTCCGACGATATAGTCAATCTGAGCCTGGTTGGAGATAGAGGTACCGGCAGACGTACCCTTTGCCTGCAAAAGAACAGACAAACCAAACAACAAAAAAGAAGTAAGGAAAAATCTATTCAACTCATATCGCCTTCGAAACATTATATTGTGGCGATTATATCCAAAAAAAGTCAAAAAACATCTGTTGGATGTCAAATGCTTCGAAAATAACAGCATCCACCCTAAATAGGTGGCGTGGTTGACACGACCGTTGAAATCGATCGCCAAAGAGGAAACGGTGAAGGTGCAGAAGAAGGTATTACAACTCCCTCGGGTCAACCAGCCGTCCGGCGATCGCACTCGCAGCCGCTACGGCGGAGTTGGCCAAATAAATCTCGGAGGTTCTCGCCCCCATGCGGCCCACAAAGTTGCGGTTGGTGGTGGCGACACATTTCTCCCCGTCACCAAGGATCCCCATGTAGCCACCCAGACACGCGCCGCAGGTGGGGTTGCTCACGACCGCTCCGGCCTCCACGAGTGCCTCGATGAGCCCCTCTTTTTGGGCCTGGAGAAATATCTTCTGAGTGGCCGGAGTGACGATCATTCGGGTGCGGCGGGCGACTCTCTTGCCCCGGACGATCTGGGCAGCTATACGAAGATCTTCGATGCGTCCGTTGGTGCAGCTGCCTATCATCACTTGATCGATCTCTATCTCGTCACTTTTGGCCTCATCGATGCTCTTGCCGTTGCTTGGCAAAAACGGATATGCTACCACGGGAGCAAGCTTGTCAAGATCGATAGTGACCACCTGCGCGTACACCGCATCGGGATCGGAGTAGTGGAGTTTGGGCTCGCTGCGCAGTCCGCCGTTGTTTTTGGCGATCTGATCAAGCCACGTGGTGGTGATCTCATCGACAGCAAAGATACCGTTCTTGGCTCCAGCCTCGATCGCCATATTACACATACTGAAGCGGTCGCTCATGTCCAGATGCGCTACCCCCTCGCCGGTAAACTCGATCGCTTTATACAGCGCCCCGTCGACCCCAAGACGGCGGATCAGCTCGAGGATGATGTCTTTGCCGTAGACGTGTTTGCCCGGTCGGCCAACCAGTTCTACTTTGATGCTTTCTGGCACCTTGAACCAGTTGCCTCCGGTAATGATCGCAAAGCTAATGTCGGTACTCCCCATGCCCGTAGCAAACGCCCCCAACGCCCCGTGGGTACAGGTGTGGCTGTCTGCTCCGATGATCACATCCCCTGGGATCACAAGCCCCTTCTCAGGCAACAAAGCGTGCTCGATCCCCATGTCTTTCTCGTCAAAGAAATACTTCAGATCGTGCCTGTAGGCAAAATCACGGCTGATCTTGGCCTGATTGGCGCTGGCAATGTCCTTGGCGGGGATATAATGATCCATCACGATCGCAAATCCGTCCGGATTGGCCAGCTTCTTAGCCCCGCTCTCATCAAAAGCCTTAATGGAGATAGGAGTGGTGATGTCGTTGCCAATGGTCATATCGATCGGCACTCGCACGATCTCCCCGGCACGCACTTCGCGTCCGGCATGTTCGGAAAAAATCTTCTCGGTTATGGTCTGTCCCATAATGGTATCCTTGTGTAATTGTTGTCGCGATTATAGCAAAAATTTTTTCGTGCTGCGTGTTATGTGCTATGTGCTACGATTTTTTGGATATAATTCGCTAATCAATCGTAACACATAACACGTAGCACATAACACGAATTAAAGATCTCCTATGAAACTCGAACACCTCTACGCCCTCGCCCAACGGCTCAAAACCTTCACCTACATCACCCGCGCCCGCCGTGTGGAGGATAATGTCATCGAACTAGCGATCAAGGGGGATAGGGGTCTGACCTCAGATGATTTGTCTGCCCATCGATTAAATGGAGCAGATGAATCGTCTGTGGGTCTGACCTCGTCCGTAGGGTTCGGAGTTCGGGAGGATGGCACATCCGACAAAAAATCTACCCACTCGAACTCGGGCATCCGGGCGGATAAGGAATCCGCCTCTACGTCAAATAATTCTACCCACTACCCACTACCCGCTACCCACTCCAAAGGTGCGTTGGCAAACGCACCCTACAACTGCTCACTGCTCACTACTCACTGCTCACTCTTTTTTGATATGACCCGCGGCTACAGCATGGTCTACCTCGCCCCTTCCCAACGTCCTCTGCAGGGCTACAACGCCCCCTTTGACACCCTGCTGCACACCCTCGTCTCCTCGGCAAGAATCCTCGACGTACAGGTGGTCAACGACGACCGGGTTCTGCGCATCGATCTGGCTCCCAAAAGTGACTACAAAAATCAGCGCATCGCCCTGCAGTTTGAATTCACCGGCAAAAACACCAACGCTATTCTCCTCGATGAAAACAATGTCATCATCGAAGCGCTGCGCCACATCGATGCCCAGAGCTCTTTCCGGGTGATCCGCCCGGGAGTGGAATTGGTGCCGCTACCCAGGAAGGGTCTGACCTCAGATGACATGTCGCGAAGCGATTTGTCGTCTGCGGGTCTGACCCCAAGCACACAGGAGAAAAGTGGTGCAGGCAGTATCACCGTACAATCCTTCAATGATACAAACAGCAAAGCCGCTGCACCGCATACCGAAATTCCTCATTCAGACGAAAATAGCTACCCCCTGCCCGCTACCCACTCAAAATCCATCGACGAAATCCTCAGCGAAAACCACCGCAAACGCCACGCCCGCAAACTCGCCCAAGCCAAGCAGTCCAAAGCCTCTTCGGTGCGCAAGCAGATTCAGAAGTTCGATCGGC